>BQJN01000038.1 GCA_021604725.1 Lysobacteraceae bacterium
ACACCGTTCAGATCCCCTCCGGTGCGACCAACCTGGCGGTCAGCATTTCAGGTGGCAGCGGCGATGCGGATCTGTATCTGCGAGCCGGCTCTCAACCTACCACCAGCGCATACGATTGTCGTCCGTACCTTAATGGCAACAACGAGACCTGCAATGTAGCGAGCCCATCTACGGGCACGTATCACATCGGGATTCGCGCCTATTCGAGCTTCTCGGGTGTGACCGTAACTGCCAGTTGGGATGAGAACAACAACCCACCACCGACTGGTGGCGGCGGTACCGTGAACAACATTTCAGCCAGCCGTAATCAGTGGAAACACTACACACTGACCGTCCCGGCCGGCATGGGACAGTTGAAGGTTGATATCTCTGGTGGCTCCGGCGATGCCGACCTTTACGTTCGTCGTGGTGCGCAACCGACGACCAGCTCGTACGACTGTCGCCCCTATTTGAATGGCAATAACGAAACTTGCACATTCAACAACCCGGCGGCCGACACCTGGCACATCAGCATTCGCGCCTACCGTACGTTCTCCGGTGTAACCCTGGACGCGTACTACACGCCGTAACGCCCAGACTAGTCTGGAACCCACCAAAGGGCCGGCTCATTGCCGGCCCTTTTCTTTGGGTCGGCCGATAAAAAGTCATTGGCGTCATCAAGCCTCAATATTGGAGGTCTGGCACCGCGCCATCCATGATTTTTGGTGATGATTTCATGCTTTTCACGACGCCATTGGCGAAGTTTCAGGTTCGAACACACACACGTCAAAACGCCGGCATCAAGCAAAATCAATGTGTTACATCGTGTTTCACGACGGATTGCACGACCTCACAAGGCTTACACATTTTCTTCACATAAGCTGTTGCATAATCGGCGGGTCTTGTAATACAGCAGACATATAGATGATTTAGTCAACAGGGTTTCGGCAAGCAAACAACACGCCTGGTCGACCTCAAAGCAATAAACGCACACTGTTGAATATGTCGGACAAGCTGAAAGACAAGAAGCCCGCGGGGGGCTCCAACAAATATAAAAACAGCCTACGGGCTGCACCCTCATCGGATGAGAAAGAACAAACCTCAACGGGATCGTTACCCTGCGAGGGCAGGTCGCAAAGACGGCCTGATGATGAGAATCGTTATCTGCAATAACGTTATTAAGACTGAGGGAGGTCTTTACATGAGTAAGCAGAAGAAACTCAGGTTGTTACCCAGCCTGATCATCGGAGCTCTAGCCATCAGCAATCCTGCTGATGCCGAGTTCATCACCGACAAAGCCTTGTCCTATGACGGCAGCGCCAACGCGACCATGAGTGTCCCGGCCGGCGAGTCCGCACAGTTCATCGTCAAATTTCGCGACGTCAAGTCGTTCGATGGCGAGATCAAGGACCTGCGCAAGGCATTGAGCCGCAAGGCAGCCTCGGCCAGCGACCTGAAAAACCTGGTCGAACTGGAATCGAAGGCCCTTGAAGCCACTTTGTTGCAAGAGAGTCAATCTCGAGTGCAAACCCTGGCTGCCAAATCAGGCATGAAGATCGCGCATGAGCGTTGGGTTTCCACCGGTGCGGATCTGATCAGCGTTGACACCAAGTCAATGGGCATGTCGTTGAAGGACATTGAAGCTGCACTGGAATCGATGGACGGGGTTGAGTACGTCGATTTCAACGCGCGCATGTATCCGATGTTCACACCGAACGATCCGAGCTACAGCTCACAGTGGCATTATTTTGAGTCCACTGCCGGCATGAACCTGCCAGACGCTTGGGACGTCTCAACCGGTTCAGGCGCGGTCGTCGCAGTGCTCGATACGGGTCACCGTCCGCACAATGACCTGGCAGGCAACATCATCGGCGGCTATGACTTCGTCTCCAGCGCCTCAAGCGCCCGTGACGGTAATGGCCGTGACTCCAATGCTGAGGACGAAGGTGACTGGGTTGCATCGGCCAACGAATGCTATTCCGGTAGCCAGCCGAGCAACAGCTCGTGGCACGGCACTCACGTTTCAGGAACGGTTGCTGCAGTTACCAACAACAACAACGGTGTTGCTGGTGTTGCGTTCAACGCTAGTCTCCTGTCAGTCCGGGTTCTCGCCAAGTGCGGCGGCAGCCTGGCCGACATCGCCGATGCCATTATCTGGGCCTCTGGTGGTTCGGTATCTGGCGTGCCATCAAACTCCAACCCAGCTGATGCCATCAATATGAGCCTCGGTGGCGGTGGATCTTGTGATTCGACTTATCAAAGCGCGATTAATACCGCTGTCAACAACGGCACTGCGGTGGTCGTTGCTGCTGGTAACGAAAATCAGAATGCGTCGAATTCACGTCCTGCCAACTGCTCTAACGTGATCACCGTTGCAGCATTGGATCGTCAAGGCAACCGCGCCTACTACTCGAACTACGGTTCAGTAATCGACGTTTCAGCGCCTGGTGGCGAGACCCAAACATCCAGCAATGGCGTTTTGTCTACGTTGAACTCGGGTTCGACCACGCCAAGCTCTGATAGCTATGCTTACTATCAGGGCACCTCCATGGCAACGCCACACGTGGCCGGCCTGGCAGCACTGATGATGTCTGATGACCCGTCAATGACGCCGGCACAGGTTGAGAGCACCATGAAGAGCTCCGCTCGCGCAATCCCGGGCAGCTGCTCTGGTGGCTGTGGCTCAGGTCTGGTTGACGCGGCTGCCGCTTTGGGCGGCAGCACCCCACCACCCCCACCACCTGGTGGCGGCGAGCTGGATAACGGCGTAACGGTCGGTGGCATTTCAGGGTCGACAGGCTCATGGACCCACTACACGATCGACCTGCCGTCTGGCGCTACCAACCTTTCGGTCGTCATGTCTGGCGGCAGCGGTGATGCTGATCTGTACACACGTGATGCAGCTCAACCAACCACGAGCAGCTATGATTGCCGCCCGTACCAGTCTGGCAACAGCGAGTCATGTAGCGATGCCAGCCCGAGCGCAGGCACGTACTACGTCAGCATTCGCGCCTATTCTACGTTCTCCGGTGTTTCTCTGACCGCAAGCTGGGATGACCCCGCGCCGCCTCCGCCTCCCCCACCACCAGGTGGCGGTGACCTAGGTAACGGCGACTCAGTAACAGGGCTGTCTGGTTCAACTGGAAACTGGGACTACTACACAGTAGAGATTCCGTCTGGGGCGACAGATCTGGTCGTCACCATGTCAGGCGGCACTGGCGATGCGGATCTGTATGTTCGCTCTGGCTCACAGCCGACCACGTCATCCTATGACTGCCGTCCGTACCTCAACGGCAATAACGAGACTTGCACCATCGCAACTCCGACCGCTGGTACCTACCACATCGGGCTCCGCGCCTACTCTAGCTATAGTGGTGTGACCCTGTCAGTCAGCTGGAACGAAGGTACACCACCGCCAAGTGGCGGCGGCGGCACCGTGAACAACATTTCTGCCACCACTGGCAACTGGAAGCACTACACGCTGACAGTACCGGCGGGCATGGGTAGCCTGGATGTAGACATCTCAGGCGGCTCAGGCGATGGCGATTTGTACGTCCGCTTTGGCTCGCAGCCGACGACCAGCAGCTACGACTGCCGTCCGTACAAGAACGGCAACAACGAGAGCTGCTCGTTCAACAACCCGGCAGCCGGCACATGGCACATCAGCATTCGTGCCTACAGCACCTTCTCAGGTGTAACGCTGGACGCGTACTACAATCCCTAAACTTCGGGACTAGTACCAAAACCAAAAGGCCGGCAGTGTTTCACTGCCGGCTTTTTTTGTGCGCGCAATAGGGACGCAAAAATGTGCCGCTCAGCTCAAAATTCCGGCCCAACGACAACGCACAGCAATTTGCAACGATCAGGCACAGCATCGGATGCCATCGGCTACTCCACCGGTTAAGGCGTTCATTGAGTGGGTTGTGGAAGCTTGTGAAAGCTGAAAAGCCCCGACCTTCAGGCAGGACTCTAGCGGCCGACCAAGGGTCTCAGTTTGATCTCAATCTGATGGGTCATGTCGCGTGCAATTTTTCTTGCACGCTCAGGGTCACCGTCGATCATTGCATCAAACAACACACGGTGATCGTTGGTATTGCCGTGCTGGTCCAGTTTGTACAAGTCGATCAACTCAAAGCCGAATCGCAAAGTGGTTGCGACCAGTGGCTTCATGTTGATGAAAAAGCGATTTGCCGTCGCATCCAGAATACCCAGATGAAAATCAAGATCGGCCTGAAGAATGCCCTCTTCACCGGCCCCCTCCTTGTCCATTTCTACCAGTGCCTGGTCCATCGGGCTGAAATCTACTCGCGAGCGACGGTGCGCAACGATAGCGCAGGCCTCCGGCTCAATCGCCAGGCGAGTTTGTGCCAATTCAAAAAGCAGTTGGTGCGAGTAGTCCGTTTCCTGCAACCATTGCAGGACATCTGGATCCAGCAGGTTCCAAAACTCGTGTTCAGTGACTCGAGTGCCGTCGCGCCGACGACTACTGACCAAACCCTTGGCTGCCAACAACTTGATGGCTTCTCTGACCGTACTGCGGCCAACTCCAAATAGTCGTGTTAGTTCGAATTCGGTCGGCAACAATTCGCCTGGCTGATACTTGCCCTTGACGATTGCGCCCCCCATGCGAGCACCGATCTTGTTCCCAATACTTTGACGTTCGGCCAAGTCGATCACTCCTCGAAGTTAATGTACGACATATCAATCTACTGATCGTACAAAGAGACTATCCCCTAGCGCAAGCAGGACAGTTGGAATCGGCGCGCAGTTTAACCTCTCGAAAACCACCATTCATCGCATTGAACAACAGCAAACGACCGACCAATGGGCGTCCCAGACCTAACAGCACCTTTATCGCCTCAGTTGCTTGCAGCGTACCGATGACACCAGGCAACACGCCCAAAACGCCGGCCTGCGCGCAGTTTGGTGCATCATCTGCTGGCGGCGGTTCCGGAAAAAGGCATCGATAGCAGGGCCCGTTTCTCGAGTCGAATACACTGACCTGCCCTTCAAACCTGAAAATCGCACCGTAGACCAGAGGGATCTGAGCGGCGACGCAAGCATCGTTGAGCGCATAGCGTGTATCGAGATTGTCGCTGCAGTCGACAACCACATCGGCCTGGTCAATAAGGCCTGCAACGTTTTTGCTACTGACCCTTTCCAGCAATGGGTGAATGGAAATCTCACTATTGACATCGGTCAAGACTTCACTGGCCGATGCCACCTTGTGAACGCCCAAGCGAGATTCGGCATGCAGAATTTGGCGATGAAGGTTGGACATCTCGACGCGATCATCGTCAATTAGCACCAATTGCCCGACACCAGCGGCCGCCAGGTACAACGCTACCGGGGACCCAAGGCCGCCGGCACCGACGATGACCGCTCGGCTGGCCTTCAACTTGCGCTGGCCATCTACACCCATTTCCGGAAGGATCATTTGGCGTGCATAGCGACCGGATGCGAAGGCTGTGTCGGCAGCGGCCCAAGGCAGGTTTTGTTCTCGCCAGGCCGCAACGCCCTGTTGAACCGAAAATGCCATTACACCCGCCGCGCGCGCCATCGCCGCCGCCTGCAAGGATCGTACTCCACCGGCACAAATGAATACTACTTGGTCATTATTGTCCGCCGTGCTCTTCAATGATTCGGGTGTCATCGCTGACAGAGCATGGTGTATTGAGCCGGCCGGATAACCCATCACACGCTCAGCTTCCTCGCGAACATCAACCAAGATAGCATCGCCACAGTCTGTTCGACTCAAGGCTTCAGCAGCGCCAAGTTCGATATTTTCCTTAGACATGCTCATTTCCAGGCAACAGTTGGGAGAAGGGATAAACCGTCACCACCGCCCCATGGGCAAACTCGAACGTGTTGGCAGCAAGCTCGATCAGACAGTTTGCTGTTGTCAGGCCAGACAACTGCCCGGAGCCTTGAGCGGATACCGGCGTCACGATGAGTTGGTCGCCTTCGCGTGCCCACTGCCCACGTTGATACTCAAGACGGGGCGTCCGTTTGCGCACAGATGTCTGCAGATGAGCCGGCAGGCCGGACGGAAAGGACTTTTCGCGTCCCTGCAGGCGCCACAACGACGGCAACACGATCATCAGGAAGCAGATCAGCGAGGACACGGGGTTGCCTGGCAAGCCATACCAGGGACGGCCGTTCACTTCACCGAGCATGAAAGGCTTTCCCGGTTTCATCAAAATGCGCCACAGGTTTAGTCGGCCGAGCTCACAGACTACATCTTTGACCACATCAGCCTCGCCTACAGAAACACCACCTACAGATATGACAGCATCATGTTGGGCAGAAACCGAGCGAGCCAGTTCACGCGTTGCCTGAACATCATCATCCACTCGGTAAAGATTAACTTTAGCGCCCGCGGCCTGGATAATGCTGGCCATCATGATTGAGTTGCTGTCGTATATCGAACCGGAGGCCAGTGATTCACCGGGCGACACCAATTCAGTACCCGTCGTCACCAGCGCAACGCTGGGTCGCGCAAACACCTGAACCTGGTGATGACCGGTCGCTGCCAGTGCGGCCTGGTGGCTGACACCGATCAGTTCACCCTTTTCGACGACCGGGACCCCAATTGCGAAATCTTCACCCGCCGGACGGATGTTCTGGCCTACTCGAACGTCGCCGTCAATACGGGCATTGTTATCAATGAATTCAAGTTGCTCGCGCGCGACAACGACATCAGCGCCGCGGGGAACAGCTGCGCCGGTCATGATCTTCATGCACTGACCAACTGGCAGGGTCGATATAGCGTGTCCGGCCAAGACGGTGCCGCAAACCGGCAGCAAGTTTTTTACGTCGCTGTGGCGTAACGCTATTCCGTCCATCGCCGAGTTGGCGAAGGGCGGAGCTGCGCTCCTGGCGTTTGCAGTTTCGGCGCAGATGCGTCCGTGGCTGGCTGCCAGAGGCAACGTTTCTATTGCCGTGGGCGGTGGCGTCGACGTCGCAGCCAACTCACGCGCCTTTACTACCTCGATTGGATCCATTGTTCGCATGCCTCAATATCAACCGGGCGATTGCAGTTGGCGGTCTCCCGTCGGTCCACATCTATGTCAGCACCAGGAATGCCAAGTGCCCGCAAAGCCTTGAACAGAGACCCAGTGTTGCAGCCCTGCTCCAGCCATCGTTGTATGTCGTCATGATCCAGTTTAATGCACAACACGTCATCGCCATGACACCGCAGGTGTGCCGATGGTGCCGGGTAGCGCAATAACCTAATCCAGGTGTCGGTGGTCAGCGCTGGCAGGTCGCAGGCGGTAATCAATACGTCGTGAGCAACGAGGTGCGATAAGGCAGTCACCACGCCAGCCAGAGGGCCATGGCCAGCTTCCGGCAAATCTGAGAGTACCTCATCGGCAAGACGGGCATGTCGGGACACTTGGTGATTGGCGACAATCAGTACGCGGTCAACCACAGGTTTGAGTGCGTCAACTACATGCTCAATCATCGGCTTGCCGGCGACCATTTCCCAGGCCTTGTCGGACCCGCCCATACGTCGGCTGCGCCCGCCTGCCAACACAACGCCGACTCGGGCCTTCACCGCTTGCGCTTGACGAATTTCTTTAACCGCTTTCTCTTGTTTATTTGCCTTGCGGTCAGCGGGTTCTTGCGCCCTTCATACGGATTACCGCCGCCCTTGAACTCAATCAACAGCGGCGTTCCTCGAATCTTCAGAGCCTCTCGAAACATATTTGACAGATAACGGCGGTAGCTTTCGGCTACCGTGTCAACTCGATTTCCATGAATGACGATACGCGGCGGGTTGTGGCCACCAGCATGTGCATATCTAAGACGAGGAATTCTGCCCTGCTTCATCGGCGGCTGATGCCGTGCCACTGCCTCGGTCAACAGCTTGGTCAATTCAGGCGTCCTCATTTCCCTGGTTGCCGATTTCCAGGCCTGATCGACGGCAATCATCAACTCGCCAAGGCCCGATCCATGCAAGGCCGATATCTGTATGACGTCAAGAAACGGCGCAAAGTTGAGGCGTCGCGCAACTTCGTTGCGAACGCTGCTACGTTCATCGCGGTCAACGTCATCCCATTTGTTGACTGCCACTACTGCTGCCCGGCCTGAGTCAAGAACCATGGCCAAAATGGTCAGGTCCTGATCTGTAATACCTTCTGCACCATCGATCATCACAACAGCAACATGGCTGCCCTGTAACGCCCTGATGGTTTTCAAAGCACTAAATTTCTCAACCGCATCATCGACCCGAGACTTCCTGCGAACCCCAGCCGTGTCGATCAATTCGTACTCTCGACCACGCCAGGACAACTGGCAACGGACAACATCGCGAGTTGTTCCGGGAATATCGGAGGCCAATACGCGCTCTTCGCCCAACAAGCGGTTAACCAATGTCGACTTGCCGGTATTGGGGCGACCAACGATGGTTAATCGACACAGATCGCTGTTGAGTTCTTCGGCCTGTTCCTGCTCGGGCCAGTCAAGAGATGCTTCAATGTGCCCGAACAAGACGTTGAGGCCACGCCGATGTTCCGCTGCAATCGTCACCATCGGTGAAAAGCCCAGCTGGTAGAAGTCAGCCGCGACCGTGTCTTCATCCAGTCCGTCGACCTTGTTTACCACCAACAAGGTCGGTTTGTTGGCCGCTCTAACACGACCAACCAGGCGCTGGTCCTCAACGGTCAGTCCATCACGCGCGTCGACCATAAACAGCAGCAGATCGGCCTCTTTGATCGCCAGCTCGACCTGACCGACCGTCATCGCATCCAATCCGGCGGCATCACTCATGACCCCACCGGTGTCGCAAACGATAAATGGCCTGGAGTAGACCCGCGAAACCCCGTACTGGCGATCTCGCGTAACTCCGGGCATGTTAGCGACCAGTGCATCACGGGTCCGAGTCAAAGCATTGAACAAGGTAGACTTGCCCACGTTCGGTCGACCGATCAAGGCCACTGTCGGCATCCAGTGGGGTGGCACTTCCACCGATTCTGTCACCGCCATGCCCAGCCAATCAGTGGCAAATGCGTTGCCTTAAACCACCTGCCACGTAGCACAGTGCTACTCGGTGACAATGCGGTAGGCACCGACATGACCGCCAGCGCTCATTGCGTAAAGTATGTCGCCTTTGACCAGAGGTGGCAGGTGTATAGGCTCACTGTCCAATTTGACTCTGCCCTGCTGAGTGCCCTCTTCAAGAGACAGCCAATGCAGGTAGCCTTCACTATCACCCACCACAACGTAACCCTCATGAATCTCAGGGCCAGTCAGTTGTCGGTTCTTGAAGACATCTTGCTTCCACATGGTACCGCCACTTCGCCGATCCAACGCCCATACCGAACTATCAGCGTCAGTCACTACCAACTGTGTACGAGAGACGGCCAAACCTTGATGTGACGACATGTCCTGTACCCAAAGCATGCGCCCGGAATCAACCGCCAACGCAGCAACACGACCTTGATAGCCGGTGACATAAAGCTCCGAGGCGACGATAGCCATGGCACCATCAATGTCGACCAGGCGCTCAAGCTCTGTACGGCCGGCCGAAGCAGCCAAGGCTTGTTCCCACAGCACCGTACCATCAGCGATGCGCAGAGCTACTACCTTGCCATCATCGGTGCCGAAAAAAACGATACCGGCTCTGACCAGTGGGCGACCACTGCCGCGCAGTGTCAAAATCGGAACCCCACGGTCGTAAACCCACAGTCGTTGACCGTTGGATTCATCCAAACCGAAAATTCGGCCATCCAGGGCACGAATTACAACCACACCATCCTGGGCGACTGGCGGTGCCAGGACTTCTGACGACACCGGCGACTGCCAAAGCTCAGTGCCATCTTCCAGACTGAAGG
This sequence comes from Lysobacteraceae bacterium, assembly GCA_021604725.1. Classification (GTDB taxonomy): domain Bacteria; phylum Pseudomonadota; class Gammaproteobacteria; order Xanthomonadales; family BQJN01; genus BQJN01. The sequence continues at coordinate 9,816 of BQJN01000038.1, forward strand.
CCAGAATGGCCCCCTCCCGCGAACCGATCAGGATACGGTCATCTACGATTGTCGGTCCCGCCGAGAACGGGTGGTCGGTTTTTATCTTCCAGATCAGCTTGCCGGTCTCGGCGTCGCCGGTGGCCAAGTCGCCCTCGGCATCGGCGGCAGCTACCTTGCCCTTGCCAACTGTCGGCAACAGGCCAAGCCGTATATCTCCGCTGCCATCTCCGAAATCTTTCGACCAGATCTCCTTGATGCGAATCGGGTTTTCGATATCGACCAGTTCTGCCGGGCGAGTCTCCTCATCGCCATCAAACCACGAACATGCCGAGGTAAGCGAGATCAACAACAAAAGTGGCCAACGCGACATCAGGATTCTCCCAACGCCTTGAGTTTCATGTCGATCATCTGACGCAGTCCATAATCCGATTGCAGACTGTCGAGCGCACTTTGATACGCCAGGCGAGCTTCGTCGGTCTTGCCAATGGCCACCAGCGCATCACCTTCGACCTCCTTGGCAGCCCCGGCAAAAGCGCCATCGCTCAATTCGGCCACCTGATTGATTGCCTCTTGTGCCTGGCCGTCTGCCAACAGCAAACGAGCCAGCCGCAACTGGGCGATCGATTTGAGCTGCGGCAGAGCTGCAACACGGACCGCTTCCTGGTATGCGGCAATCGCTTGTTCCCGATTGTCCTCTGCCAGGTACTGAGCAGCCAGATGCATCTGAGCCAGCGTCGCGTATGCGGTGTCGCTGTAGTTTTCTGCCAGATCTGTAGAGCGCTGTTCGGTCGCCGCCAGACCGGCCCCGAGTTCGCTGATCAGGGCATCGTACTCAACCGCTGCCTCGGCCTTGTGCATCAGTTGATACACCTGCCATTGTTGCCAGCCAACCAGACCAGCCAAGCCTAGAGCGACGCCCAAAACCAGTGACAGAGCGTTTTCCTTGAGCCATTTCCTGGCCTGTTCGCCCTGTTCATATTCGTCCAACATCTCATCTGCCATGATTCATTCTCTCTCTCGATATTGATCTAAAGGCGCGATTGCGCCCGTAGTGTGTTTAATTCTTTGCTCAGGGCGTCCATCGCCACCTGAGCTTGTTCATCATCGGTTCGAAGGGACTTCAGGCTCACCAGCTGCTGTTGCACTTCACCTTCACCGATCACCATCGCGAATGACGCACCGCTGCGATCGGCGCGCTTGAACTGCGCCTTGAAACTGCCACCACCCGCGTTTTGCTCGATTCGCAGCCACGGTAACTCATCGCGTAACCGTTCACACAAACCAAAGGCTGCCGAAACCGCCACCTCGCCACGGGCAACCACATATACATGCGGCTGCACCCCTGACACTGGTGTCTTTAATGATACCAGTTCAACGATTCTCTCAAGCCCCATGGAGAACCCAACCGCCGGTGTCGGTGGCCCACCCTGCTGCTCGACCAGGTAGTCATAGCGGCCACCACCGCAAATCGTACCCTGGGCGCCGAGTGACTCGGTAATAAATTCGAAAACGGTCCGACTGTAGTAGTCCAGGCCTCTAACCAGCCGCGGATTAACGGTGTAGGCGACGCCGGCAGTATCCAACAGTTCACAAAACTGGCCAAAGTGCTGCTCTGATTCAGTATCAAGATAATCGATCAGGGCCGGTGCCTGTTCGATCAAGTCTCGCATCTCCGGGTTTTTACTATCGAGAATGCGCAGGACATTTTTCTCAAGTCGAACCTGGCTATCGGCGTCTAATTGATCTGCATTGGCCTGGAAGTAGTCGAGCAACACAGCTCGATAGGTATCGCGCGTGTCCCGGGTGGCCAGAGTGTTGACCTCCAGGCGAATTCCCTCAAGACCCAGAAGCCGCCAGATGCGTGCGCACAGACAGACCAGTTCCGCATCCACGCCAGGACCTGGGAAGCCATACACTTCTGCGCCGATCTGGTTAAAGCAGCGATAGCGCCCCCGTTGCGGCTTTTCATAGCGAAACATTGGCCCCTGGTACCAAAGCTTGTGCCCCGGACCGCCACGATGTACCAGGCCATTTTGAATAACCGCTCTAACGCATCCAGCTGTACCTTCTGGGCGCAGTGAAAGTTGCTCACCGGAGCGGTCTGCGAAAGTGTACATTTCCTTCGATACAACATCTGTTGCATCACCAATGGCGTGGGTAAACAACTCGGCTACTTCGACTACCGGCAGACGAACTTCCTTGTAGGCATAAGCCGACAAGACGTCTCGAACAACCTGCTCGACGTGCTGCCAAGTGGCCACTTCGTCAGGCAGGACATCCCGCATTCCTCGAACTGATTGAAATTTGGCAGACATGGGCCGAACTCGTTGAAACAAACAGAGGTATCAGACGGCTCTGGTATCAGGCGTCAGATGATTACGCGCAAAGCGAGCGTAGCCGCCGGATTATACGGAAAATCTCGGGTCACATGTGTTAATTAGGCGCTAAGCCGTACGGATTAACCCAACGCCTGCGAAATCCTGCCTATCCAGACTGATTTTGCAACTCAGATTGGACTTCCGGCGACGACTCCACTGAGAACACCGCAACGTTGTCCCTGGAGTGTGCTTGCAAATCAAATGGCGAACCGTCCAACTCGACTTCAACAGCATCTACGTTGCCAATCCTGGCCGACAACTCACCTTCGAACTGGTAGCTGCGTTGTGTTCCGGGCTGCAGCAAATTGTATTCAAGGCGTTGGTCCCCGGCGCGCAATTCCACCCAGGCTTCACCGTTGGTTTGGATGACGAAGGTTCGAGTCGAGCTTGCCAACTCGGTTGATGCCTCAGCGTCCAGCGAAGCGGCTTCTGCTTCCGCCAAAGCCGGGGCGTCTGAATCGTCAATAATGACATCCGATGGCGGGATGGTTGGCATTGGCTGCAAAGAAGCCGCTACCGGAGGTTGATCCTGCGTTTTGATGACAGGCTCCTGCGCACTGGTCGATTCAATCGCCGGCTTGTCGGCCATGCCTTTGAGCGACCAGTCGCGATTGTTGTGATTGGCCCACCATATAAGCGGTGCCACGACCATCGCGGTACCGGCGACAACTGTCGCAGCGCGAGCGTAAATAGCTTTGCGGATTGGTGCGCTTGTCACACCTTCGGCTGGCAGCGGGCTGGGTTGTTGTGACTCATCCAACATGCCCAGTAGCCGGTCACAGTCAACATCAACCAAAATGCCGTAGCGTCGAATGAACCCCTTAAGGTAAACCGGCGCAGCGAGCCCCTCCAGCTCTCCCAGTTCGATTTTCTCAATATACCAACTGGTCAGTTTTTGATGATCGGCAACCTGTTTTACGCTAAGGCCACGCGCCTCACGACCCTCCCTCAGTCGTCGCCCAATCTGGCGAGCGTGCTCTATGATTTGATCGCTATTGTTTTCGTTAGTCATTCGCTTGCGATTCCTTCAGCCTTCGGGCTTGTTCTGATTCTGGAAACCGTTGTTTCAACACGGCGGAATAATTCCGTGCCGACTTTTCATCCCCCAACTCTCGTTCTATGCGGTAGCCCAGCCACAAACTGTCTGGGCTCTCGGTCGCCAAGGATTCATACCTCGACAAAAATGCTCGCGCAGCCATGAACTCTGCCTTGTCAGCCATCACTTCAGCCAACAGATACAGGGCGTAGCCGTATTCAGGATCGGCTTGAATAGCTGAGCGAAGGTAGTCTTCTGAGGTATCAAGGTCGCCCATCTCGCGCGCGCACGAACCGGCATTGGCATAGGCCACTTGAGGGGTGTTGTAGAAGCGGCTGGATGCGGCTGCACGAAACTCTTTCATCGCCTCCTTGTAGTCGTCCTGTTGACACAGAAATGTTCCATAGTTGTTATGGACGTCGCCATTATTGGGGTCTAGCGCCATCGCGCGACGGTAGTGTTTTCTAGCCGCGTCATGGTCATCGATCTCATCATAGATAACAGCAGCGACGGTGTGCGCTGGTGCATAGTTTGGATCCTGCTCCAAGGCACGATTCGCCTTGTCGAGCGCCACGTCCAACTGACCACGGTCCATATAGCCGATAGCCAATTGAACGTTAAATTGCGCGGGCGAATCATCGCTTCCAGGCGCACTTTGGGAGTTGCTCGGACGGCCGCCATTTCTACTGCTATTGGTTGTCGTCGAGACACAGCTGGCCAGGAAACAAATCACCAGCGCTGATAACGCGACCGCCCTAAGCGACATTTGACACCTCCGGCAAACTGGCCAATTTGGCCTTGAACTCACGTTGACGTCGAGATCGGTCCATCACCTGCCCGACCAACTGTCCACAGGCGGCGTCAATGTCCTGCCCGCGGGTCTTGCGAACAGTTGCGACCAGGCCGGCTTGCATCAGGACTTCCTGGAATGCGCGAATACGATTGCCACTGGAGCACTTGTAATCGGCACCCGGAAAGGGATTGAAAGGTATCAGGTTCACTTTCGCCGGAACATTTGCCAATCGCTTGGCCAACAACCGGGCCTGTTCCAGACTGTCATTAACCCCATCGAGCATGGTGTACTCAAATGTCACACGCGCCTTGTGCTTTCCAGCAAGGTAGCGACGACATGACTCCAACAGCACGTCGATTGGGTACTTCTTGTTCAGCGGGACAATTTCCGTGCGCGTTTTATCATCGGGCGCGTGCAAGGAAACCGCGAGGGCCACATCGACTGTCTCCCTCAACTTGTCGATGCCTGGAACCAGCCCGGCAGTGCTAACGGTGACTCGTTTCGAGGCGAGCCCGAATGCCAGGTCATCGCGCATCAGCGACAATGCCGGTGCCACACTGTCGAGGTTCAAAAGCGGTTCGCCCATACCCATCATGACGACGTTGGTAATCTGGCGATTGTCGCTTAAATTGTGGCCCAAGGCCTGAGCGGCCAACCAGACCTGACCTATGATTTCGGCGGTACTGAGGTTTCGACTAAAGCCTTGCGTGCCGGTGCTGCAGAATCGGCAGTTCAGGACGCATCCGACCTGACTTGAAACACACAATGTGCCACGTTTTGGTTCCGGAATGAAAACGGTCTCTACCGCATTCTTCCCTCCAAAACCAATCAACCACTTGACGGTTCCATCACTCGAGCGTTGCTCGGAAAGGATCTCCGGCGGCGTCAGCGTCGCCAAAGATTGCAGTTTTTCGCGCAAAGATTTGGACAAATCCGTCATCGCGGCAAAATCCGTGATGCCGCGATGATAGACCCATTTCATGATTTGATCTGCACGAAATGGTTTCTCACCCTGATCCGCAAACCACTGTTGCAAGCCCTTTCGATCAAGATCGAAAAGGTTGACCATCTGCTCCTTGCTTTCAGATTGGATCATTGGCGAGGGCAAATGCATCAGCTCCGTGGGCAGACCCCATCATCACCGAAGAAGAAGGCAATTTCATTGGCCGCGGTCTGTTCAGCATCAGAGCCGTGAACTGCATTGGCTTCAATGCTTTCGGCAAAGTCCGCTCGAATCGTGCCGGGGGCCGCCTCAGCTGGGTTGGTCGCGCCCATGATGTCGCGATTTTTGGCGATGGCATTATCACCTTCCAGAACCTGGACAAATACGGGGCCGGAAGACATGTAAGCCACCAGGTCATTGAAAAACGGCCGTTCTGCGTGAACAGCGTAAAACTGACCTGCCTGTTCTTTACTCAGATGCATCATGCGCCCGGCAACCACACGCAAGCCTGCTTTCTCAAAGCGAGAGATGATTTCGCCAATGACGTTCTTCGCCACAGCATCTGGTTTGATAATTGAAAGTGTACGTTGACTCATAGCTGGGTCGGACTCCGAAGTAGTGCAAAAATAAATTGATCTTGTTGTTAGTTGCTTTCGTTTTCCGAGACAATCTGGCGTTTGTCGCACAAGTTTTTAATGCGTTTTTCACCGCTGCTAACGGCGCTTCCAGCGCAAAAAGCGTTCAACACGCTCCCCGCTCGCTCGATCATACCATGAAATTCTCGAAAAAACGCGAGCTTAACGTCGTTATTAACAGTGAATTGTGATGAGAATTCCCATCACGCGCAGACATGAAGATTCGAAAACAACAACAGTCAGGGCATGTTGTGGCAAGCACCCGTGTTTTCAACCGCCGAACCGGCGAAGCCCTGACTTGGCAGCGCCATGACCGCTACTGAGCAAATAGGGCAGCTTGATTCACACTTGGCGACAAGAGACCGGTTGCGAATATACAACGTCGGGCGATACATGGGAATACCTTGTTACCGCAGGTCTAACCCTCGCCCCCGCCGGGTAGTGGCGGTCACCAAACTTGATTTAAAAACCGGCGTCGTGGCGCTCGCCAGAGGTTACTAGGTTGCTTGTTTCTTGCTATGCAGAGACACCACATTGTCATCACTGCCTGAGCGACTGGGCTGACTCTCATAGGGAACGATCGCGGCCAGCTGCTGACGCACTGCTCCCTCATCAAAAACCCGCACCGCTGCTTCCAAACCCGTCAACTGTTTCTCAAGCGCCTTCCAATCGATGCCAGAGCGCCGAGCCTGGAAGATTTTTTCGTGCGGCGTGTGCCCATAATCTTCCTGTTCATAAAACAGTTCCTCAAACAGTTTTTCGCCTGGGCGCAAGCCGGTATAGACAATCTCGATATCTTCACCCGGCCTCTTGCCAGCAAGGCGAATCATCTGTTCAGCCAGATACCGAATATTCACCGGCTCACCCATATCCAGCACAAAAATCTCACCGCCATCTCCAAATGACGCGGCTTGCAGGATTAGCATGCAAGCCTCCGGTATGGTCATGAAAAACCGTGAAATCTCTGGGTGCGTGACCGTGATCGGGCCACCACTGTCGATCTGGCGACGGAAAAGCGGCACAACGCTACCGGCAGAATCAAGGACATTGCCAAACCGCACGGTGACAAACCGTGTATCCGACCGGTCATCCAGTGCTCGGCAGTACAGCTCCGCCAGTCTTTTTGTTGCGCCCATCACATTTGCCGGGTTGACTGCCTTGTCAGTTGATATCAGCACGAAACTGTCAGCGCCATAGCGATCCGCCATGTCGGCGACGCAACGCGTGCCAGTAACGTTATTGCGTACCGCCGCACGCAGATGCGTCTCAAGCAATGGCACGTGTTTGTACGCTGCGGCATGGAACACGATTTGCGGCGAGTATTTTACGAATACGCGTTCGACCGCTGCGGGTTCACAGACGTCTCCAAGCACCGCTTCTACCGGGAGCTGTGGGAACTCAAGATGGAGCTGCCGCTCGATCTCATACAGGTTGAATTCACTATTCTCAAGAATGACCAGGCGGGTCGGTCCAATGCGGGCGATCTGGCGACACAACTCCGATCCAATAGAGCCACCACCACCGGTGACCAACACCACTCGGCTGGCCAGGGCCTGATGAATACCGACCCAATCCAGCGAAACGGGGTCGCGACCCAACAAATCTTCGATCGCAACATCTCGCAAGCTGGCCGATGTGCGATTCTCAACCATGTCTTGCAGCTTCGGCAGCGTTCGGAATGGAACGCCAGAGTCCTCACACAGATCAACGATGCGCTGCATCTCACTGCTGGATGCCGACGGCATTGCGATGATCAAAGCGTCGACAGACTTGGAACGCACAGCCAACGGCAACTCTTCCAGGGTCCCCAGCACCGGAATCCCCCGTACGCGAGCGCCGCGTAATCGAGGTTTGTCATCAAGGAAGGCCACCGGCACGTACTTCCTTTCTCGCAGCAAATCTCTGGCCAGCATTTCGCCAGCTGCACCGGCTCCAAGAATAAGAACCCGTTTCGCGTCCTTGGTTTCCAGAAACTCCATTCGGTGATCTTTCCAGTACCTGTAAGCCAGGCGGGGAGCACCCAGAAGCAGCATGAGCATGGTTGGATACAACACAAACATCGACCGAGGAACACCCTCAAGTCGAGTCGCCAGGAACAATGTCACCGCGATAACCAACGTTCCCAAACCCACGGCGCGAACGATGTTCCACAAATCCGGAAGGCTGGCGAAACGCCACAGGCCGCGATACAGGCCGGTCCACCAGAAGATCAGCCCCTGAATCGCGATCACGATCGGCATTTCGGGAGGAAACCAAAGCAGCGGCGGCGCATCAACGACCAAGCTATACCGCCCGTAGTACGCCACCTGCCAGGCCACCCAGACCATAGTCAGATCATGCAGCACCACCGCAACACGCGGGTGCCACCAACGCACTTTGTTGATTAGCTGCTTAATCACTCGTCGACCGTCTGCAATCCGTCATTTTCCTTGTCTCTCAGCCGCGAAGTAGTTAGCCACTGAACGCCGGCCCAACCCACGACCAAAAATAGCGCTACTACTGCTATAGATTGAAATGTACCAACCGAGGTCCCGGCCAAGCCATAAGCTATCACCGTCGCCGCCACTGAAATGGCAACATAGGCCAAGGTCACTGAACGATGGCTGAACCCAAACCTGACCAGCTTTTGGTATACATGTTCGCGATGCGCAGTATACCACCGCTCTCCCCTGGCCATGCGCCACAGTAGCGTTGCCGTTGCATCGACGACCAACACGCTGATTGGCATCAGCAACAACACGGTAACGTCTACCGAACGGGCATAAAGCAACAGCACGAAAAACCAAAACCCGAGAAAACCACTGCCTCCGTCACCCATAAAAACACGGGCCGGTGACCAGTTGAAGAACAAAAAACCCAAACTCGCCCCAGCAATGGTGACAGCCATCGCCAACCCCGGTTCGATGTACGCCAGCCAAAACAGGGCCGCGGCCCATAACCCAACCAAAAAGGCGTGCGCGCCGGCCATGCCATCAATTCCGTCGATGAAGTTGTAAAGGTTGATCAGCCAGACACCAATCAACAGACTGGCCATCTTGGCTATCCAACTCGCCACTTCAACACCCATGACGACGAACCGAAGATCGGGTGCCTGCCACAATATTGCGGCCACTGCGCTGATATGGATAAGCAAGCGAATGCTGGCGCGAACCGGCTTGTGATCGTCAAACCAGCCGACCAGCGCCACCATTGCCCCGGCAACGCCGGCTGACAAAAAAAAGCGATCTTGCCAATACAGCCCAACCAGCAGCGACACCACGGTGACCAGCACAACTATGGACATGCCACCACCACGGGGTACCGGCGTTGCATGCGAGCTGCGACTGTTTGGAATGTCCATGACCGATCGAGTCACGGCATAGCGTCTGAATAGAAAAGTGAATGCGGCACCCAACGCCGCAGTGGCCACAAACAACGCGGCCAATACGCCCCAGTTCACAATGGGTTCATTCACCCGCGACGCCGCGAATCGGTTTCACGGTGTTCCACTGCTTGCAACTTGGACATTGCCAATGCGCGGTCCGAGCTCCAAAACCACAGTTATTGCAGCGATATATGGGCTTGCCTTTCAACAGTTTATGAGCCAGGTCGGCCAGGGCCACCAAATTGCTCTGCGACCCGCTCTCCGCACCTGAGAGATTCAATTGGATCAATTTCTCAAGGCCGCGCACCGACGGCCGTCGCCGCAAACGCGTATTCATGAATTCTGCTGCAGCAACCTCGCCCTCCTCCTCCGAAATCAGGTTCGCCATGGCCAGTACCGGCGAGATACCCTTGTAACGCTCCATCATGCTGCTTAGAAAGGCTCGCGCGTCGCTGCTTCGACCCGAAACTCGATAACAACGAAGCAGGGGGTCCAGCACATCAGGCAAATAATCGATATCCTGATCGGCAACCCTCCTGTAGGCGTCAATGGCGACATCTATGTTGTCAATCGCCTCAGCCTGGCGCCCTTCTATAATGCTCGCGCGAACGCAGTCAGGATCAGTCTTCAGCGCTTTGGCCACCCAACGCAAACCTTCTTCCACGCGATCGTCAGAAATAAGTTCCTCGGCGATTTCGCACTGAAAATTGGCAACTTCCGCGGCGTGACAGGCACCGGTCGCCTTCTCAAGCAAATTGGCCGCTTCAATTGCCTTGGCCCAATCACTTTCCTGTTGATAGATTGCCATCAGATGACGTAGTGCAGAGGGTTGTTGCGCACCAATTTCAATCAATTCCGAGAACAGCGCTTCAGCTCGATCAAGCAATCCTGCTCGCATATAGTCTTCGCCGAGCTCAAGCAGTGCATGCGTTCGCTGCTCGGGACTTAGCGTTGGGCGCGAAATCAGGTTCTGATGGAAACGGATGGCACGGTCAACTTCTCCGCGACGTCGAAACAGGTTACCCAAAGCCAGGTGGGTTTCGACTGTATCGCTATCGACCTCCGCGATCTTTAGAAACACCTCAATGGCTTTGTCTGGCTGCTCATTTAACAGGTAGTTGAGACCACGGAAGTAATCGGTACTCAGGCGATTTACGCGAATGCCACTCTCGCGCTGCGTTCCGGCGCGCGCCACATACCAACCTGAAATGGCAGCAACGGGTAACAGCAGCCAAAGCAGTGAAAGCTCCGTCATATTCAATCAGACCAGCCGTTGCCAAGGCAGCCGTCTTCACTCATCTTGATGACTGACTTTGGCCATTTCCGTCGACAAGCGACTGGCCTGTCGCGAAGCACGACGGTGGTGCAGCCTGGCCGGCAAGGTGCTGCCAAGAAAAACCAGCAAACCACCGAACAAGGCGCCAAACGCCATTGCCAACAACAGGGTTATGGCAACGGACATTGAGGATTGGTAGAAGTGAAAGTCGACGACCACTGGGTCCGGGTTGAGTTGGCCGAACAGCAGACCCAAAGCACAGAATCCGATCAACACAATCACGATCAATACACGGCGTATCATAGCGATGGCTCCGAGGGCAATTTGTGGTCGTCAGCTTGGGTCCAGCCCTGACGCAATGCAGGGAGAGTGCGTTTCAACTCTGGTCTTTTTTCATACCGGCGTTGACGCGTTCACGCAACTCCTTGCCGGGCTTGAAGTGAGGCACATGCTTGCCGGGCAACGCTACCGACTCGCCCGTTTTCGGATTGCGGCCCATTCGAGGCGGCCGAAAGTGCAATGAGAAACTACCAAAGCCTCGAACTTCAATACGTCGCCCATCGGCCAATGCCTCGCTCATTTGTTCAACAATCGAGCGTACAGATAGTTCCACATCGCCATGGATCAAATGGCGCTGCTCAGCAGCCAATGCGTCAATCAGCTCAGATTTGGTCATCCGAATGTATCTCGCTCGTTGTTGATGTTTGCCGCGTTAGTTGCTGCAAAACGCTTGATTTTCAGTAACATACTACGGCTTTCGTCATTCGATGTGAAGCCCATTTAACGTAATGTTGACAAAAAAAAGGCGCCATTTGTGTAAATGGCGCCTTTCAGTTGCTGCATCAGCAGCAAAATCAGATTGTCTTGCCTCGCTTTAGTCGCGCGCTCGATCCATCTGTTCTTTCAACAAGTCACCCAGGCTGGTGGTGCCAGCCGAGGCATTCTGGTATTCCTCCAGAACTTCCTGTAGCTGATCTTCTTCCATCGCTCGGATAGACAATGTCAGTACGCGCGAACGCCGATCCAAACCAATAAACTTGGCTTCGATGTCGTCGCCAACCGACAAAATGCTGGTGGCGTCTTCAACACGCTCTTTCTTCAGCTCAGAAGCACGCAGGTAACCATCAACACCGTCACCCATATCGATGACTGCGCCGCGAGCGTCAACTTCCTTGACCTTGCCCTTGATGACGCTGCCTTTCGGGTTTTCTGCCATGAAGGTAGCAAACGGATCTTGCTCCAACTGTTTCAGGCCCAGGGAGATACGCTCACGCTCTGGGTCAACAGCCAGAACGACCGCTTCGATCTCATCGCCCTTTTGGAAGTTACGCGCAGCTTCCTCACCGGTAGACATCCAGGAGATGTCAGACAGGTGAACCAAACCGTCGATGTTGCCTTCCAGACCAATGAAGATACCGAAGTCAGTGATGGACTTGATGCGACCTGAAACCTTGTCACCCTTGTTGTGGGTGCCGGCGAATCCTTGCCATGGGTTCTCGTTGCATTGCTTCATGCCCAGCGAGATGCGACGACGCTCTTGGTCGACGTCGAGAACAGCCACTTCAACTTCGTCACCGATGGTCACGAACTTGTTGGGGTTAACGTTCTTGTTGGTCCAATCCATCTCAGAAACGTGAACCAGACCTTCAACGCCGTCTTCGATCTCAACAAAACAACCGTAGTCGGTGATGTTGCTGACGCTGCCGAACAGGCGGGTGCCGACCGGATAACGACGTGCGATGTGTGACCACGGATCCTCGCCCAACTGCTTCAGGCCCAGCGATACACGACTGCGCTCGCGGTCGAACTTCAGAACGCGAACTTCGAGCTCGTCGCCGACGTTGACCACTTCTGAAGGATGACGAACGCGCTTCCACGCCATGTCGGTAATGTGCAACAGCCCGTCAATGCCACCCAGATCAATAAAGGCACCATAGTCGGTGAGGTTTTTGACCACACCTTTGACCACTGCGCCCTCTTCCAGGGTTTCCAGCAACTGCTCACGTTCAACACTGTACTCTGACTCGACTACAGCGCGTCGAGATACAACCAGGTTGTTGCGACGGCGATCGAGCTTGATGATTTTGAACTCAAGCTCCTTGCCTTCGAGGTAGCCGGGATCGCGCACTGGGCGCACATCAACCAGCGAACCCGGCAGAAATGCCCGAATATCGCGCACATCAACAGTAAAGCCACCTTTGACCTTGCCGCTGATTTGACCAGTAACGGTCTCTTCATCACCAAACGCTTTTTCGAGGTCGTCCCATACCATCATGCGCTTGGCTTTCTCGCGCGACAGTTTGGTTTCACCGAAGCCGTCTTCGACCGCTTCCAGTGTGACTTTTACTTCCTCGCCAACCGCGACTTCGATATCGCCGTTTTCATCGAAAAACTGCTGAATGGGTACAATGCCCTCGGATTTGAGGCCAGCATTGATAACCACCACGTCGTTGCGAACTTCAACGACTGTTCCGGTGATGATGGTGCCTTGGCGCAACTCGGTTGACGCAAGGCTCTGTTCGAACATTTCCGCAAAACTTTCTGTCATGATTTAGCCTAAAAATAAGAATGTCCAAGAAGGACAGGCATCTGTCACCCAGCCAGGCAAGCGTGTGGTGACTCGTTAATAAAAAAAACCGGCTTTTCGCCGGCCGGTCCAACTAACTACCAGTAGTTGTACTGTGTTTAGCCGCCAGGTTCTCGCAAAAAATCCGGCAAACTTTGCCAGACCTTTTCCGCCACCTGCTCAGCACTGATTGACGTGGTATCGATGATGACCGCATCACTGGCCGCAACAAGCGGAGCCACTTTGCGATTTCGATCTCGATGGTCTCGATCTTCAATATCGCGAAGAAGACTCCCCATTTTCGCATCAATTCCCTGATCACGCAACTGCAAATATCGACGGCGCGCGCGCTCTTCAGCGGTAGCATCAACAAAAAACTTTACCGCTGCGTCAGGAAAAACCACGGTACCCATATCACGGCCATCAGCGACCAGCCCAGGCGCGCGTCGAAACGAACGTTGAATATCCATCAACGCCTCGCGGACAGCAGGGTCTGCAGCCACCTTGGAAGCGACCGCAGCACATGCTTCGGTACGCAGTGCCTTGCCGACAGACTGACCACGCCAGATCACGTCCTGCGCATCACCGCCCGCAAATACGATGTCCTCAGCACGCAACTCCTGGACGATACGCTCGGCCAAATGCGTCGTCGTATCGCCCTCTGACAAAGCCAGGCCAGCCAGACGGTAGATGGCACCGGAATCGAGGTAGTGAAAACCCAGGCGCTGTCGCAAGATGCTACACACCGTGCCCTTGCCAGCACCACTGGGGCCATCGACTGCAATGACTGGAACTGAGGTGTTGTCGATCATAGCGAAGACACCTCAATACCTACCGATTCTGCGTGCTCTACAAACTGCGGATAGGAGGTGTCCACATTGTGACAACCATCAATAAGCACTGGGGTTTGACTGGCGGCTGCCAGCACCGACAAGGCCATGGCACAACGATGATCACCCGCCGCGTCGACTCGCTGATCAGCCAGGAGCGGATTTCCACCGTCAATAACGGCACCATCCGGCCGCTCTACAATGTCAACTCCGAGCGTGCGCAGGGCCGTTGCCATGACTGCAATACGATCGCTCTCCTTGACCCTCAATTCCTCGGCACCGCAAATCGTGGTGCGCCCTTGGGCCTGCGCCGCCAAACAAAACACCAACGGGAACTCGTCGATTGCCCGGACGACGTCATCACCTGAAATCTCAACCCCATGCAATGGCGACGGGTGAACAATCAAATCAGCGACCGGTTCACCGGCCTGTTCTGTGCTGTTGCGCACGTCTATGTTCGCACCCATGCGGCGCAGGATGTCGATAATCCCTGTGCGTGTCGGGTTCATGCCGACGCCGAGAATCTTCACCGTCGTTTGCGCCAACAAGCCATAACCGATGAAAAATGCCGCCGACGAAATATCACCAGGAACCACAACCTCTTGCCCCTGCAGCGCGGGATTGGGCTGCAACGTGACAGTCAGGCCATCGACGCGAATGTCCGCACCGAATGCGGCGAGCATTCGTTCGCTATGGTCGCGAGATCGGTGCGGCTCGGTCACCGTCACCGGCCCGGATGCTCTCAGGCCAGCAAACAAGACGGCCGATTTGACTTGCGCGCTGGCGATCGGTGACTGGTATTGGACGCCATGCAAGGCCCTGCCGTGGATGCGCAGCGGTGCACTGCCCTGATCGGCGCTATCAATGACAGCACCCATTTGCCGCAAGGGCTTGATGATCCGCCCCATCGGCCGACTGGTCAGAGACTCATCGCCGGTGAGCACGCAGTTGAATGGCTGACCCGCCAACACGCCCGCCATCAGGCGCATCGCGGTTCCAGAGTTGCCCAGGTCCAGATCACCCTCAGGCGCTTGCAACGGTCCGCCGTGAATGACGACCGTGTCGCCTTGATCTTCGACCGCAATGCCCAACGCCTTAAAGGCGCTGAGAGTGGCGAGGTTATCGGCTCCGCGCAGCATTTTTCGGATCACGGTGTGGCCCGATGCCAAACCGCCGAGCATCACTGCCCGATGGGAGATTGATTTGTCTCCCGGCGCCTCAATCGTCGCAACCTCAGGTTTCGATGCCTGGCGGACTAGCCAGGTACTGGATGGCTTCACGATGTCTGGGTCACCGATCTAATGTTTTCGCCAAGGTTTGCAGTACTCGGGCATTTTGCGCCTCTGTGCCAATGCTGATGCGCAGATGATTGGGTAAGCCGTATGGGCCTACGGGACGGACGATCACGCCGCCGTGCAGGAGCGCTTCGTAAAGCGGCATCGCGTCTTGTGCCATATCAACCAGCAAAAAGTTGCCCTGCGAAGGTATGACCTCCAAACCGAGTTCGGCAAGGCCATTTGACAGCTGCACCAGGCCGGCTGAGTTGAGTGCGCGCGATGCCTGCAGAAAATCTTCGTCTCCCATCGCCGCGGCAGCGCCGACCAAAGCCAGGTTGTTGACGTTGAATGGCTGGCGTATGCGGTTCAGCAAATCAGCGACATCGGGGTGAGATACCGAATAACCAACTCGCAAGCCGGCCAGACCAAAGGCCTTGGAGAAGGTCCGCGTTACCACCAGGTTGGGAAAATCATCCAGCCAATCTATGGCTGTCGGTGCGCCCTGATCACCAGAATACTCATAGTACGCCTCGTCAATGATTACCAATGCGTGATCTGGTGCATTGGCAACGAATGCTTTGAGCTCGGCCATGTCAAGCCATGTGCCCGTTGGATTGTTTGGGTTGGCGATGAAAATCAGGCGAGTCTTGTCGTTAATCTGATCGGCCAGCGCATTGAGGTCATGACCCAGCGGCATGGCATCATCAGCAGGCCTGGCCGCAGCGACTTTGTGACCGGCACCGACCGCCTGAATAGCCAACGGATAGACCGCAAACGCATACTGCGAATACACCGCGTTGTGCTCAGGCGTCAAGAACGCTTCGGCCAACAACACCAACACGTCGTTGGAGCCATTGCCCAGTGTAATCTGCGGCACACTGACCCCAAGATGCTCAGCCAGCGTCGACTTCAAATCGAAGCCATTGCCATCCGGATACAAAGCTAGTTCCAACATTTCTTTCTGCATGGCCGCCACCGCCTTGGGGCTAGGACCCAGCGGGTTTTCATTGGAGGCCAGCTTGATGATGTCAGAGACACCATACTCGCGCTCAAGCTCGGAAATGGGCTTGCCCGGCGCGTAGGGTTTCAAAGGGTGCAGGCCTTTGGCGGCCAGGTCGAGAAAACGATTACTCATAACGCAAATCTTTGGTTTGTAGCAGGTAGGTTCAAATCAATTGAAGCAGGCTAAAAAATGGCGGCTGGATAGGAACCCAACACTTTGACCTTTGATGCGACCGAACGCAACTCATCAATGGCCAAACGCAAGGGCTCATCCTCGGCGTGACCGAGCACATCGACGAAAAAAACGTAGTCCCATTTTCCACGTTTCGAGGGTCGTGACTCAATCCGTGTCATGCTGACATTGCGCCGCGCCAACGGCTGTAGCAGATCGTAAAGCGCACCGGCTCGATCATGTGCTGCGAGCAACAACGACGTTCGGTCTTTGCCACTGGCCGGAAACATGCGAGAGCCAATCACCAAAAACCGGGTGGTATTGTCATGCTGATCTTCGATGCGTGACGCCAGCGTATTCAAGCCATACAGCGTTGCCGCCTCTTCACTGGCAATGGCTGCCGCCTCCGACAAGTGCTGCACTCGCCGCGCCGCTTCTGCGTTTGACGCGACCGCTATGCGCTCCGTTTCAGGAAGGTGTTCATGCAGCCAGCCGCGGCACTGTGCCAGAGCTTGCGGATGTGCATACACTCGCTCGATTCCTGAAAGCTTGTCGCTGCTGGACAGCAAATTATGATGAATCGCCAAATCCACCTCACCGCAAATTTTCAGCGGCGAAGAAACAAACATGTCTAGCGTATTGTTGACCGCACCTTCCGTTGAGTTCTCAACAGGCACCACCCCGAGGTCAGCATGGCCTTGCTCCACGTCCGTGAACACATCTTCAATGGTCGCCACACCCAGCGCGCGGACGGCATGACCGAATTGCTTCAACACCGCCTGGTGTGTAAATGTGCCCTCGGGGCCAAGGTAAGCCACTTTCAATGGTACCTGTTGCGCCAGACAGGCAGACATAATCTCCCGAAACAGCCTTGTCATCACCTCATTGGCCAACGGCCCCGGGTTTCGTTCACCGATAGCCCGCAACACCTGGGCCTCGCGTTCTGGACGAAATGCTGCAGCCGTGCCTTCGGCTTTCTTCGCCTCCAGCACGTCGCGCATCAGTGAAGCTCGTTCACTGATGGCCAGACAAATCGACTGATCTATTTGATCAATACGGTTTCGCAAGTCGCCAAGGTCGACTGCTTTTTTCTCAACCATGTCTTTTTTCGAACTCTCTCAAAAACTCAATCAACGCGTCGACGCCATCGTCGGGCATAGCGTTGTATAAACTGGCTCGCAAGCCGCCAACCGCTCGATGCCCCTTGAGCGCATGCAGGCCCGCCTGTTGCGACAAGTCAAGAAACTTGTCCAGCAAGCGCTCATCGGTCAATTGGAAGGTCACATTCATCCATGAACGACAGACGACATCTACGTTGTTTCGAAAGATACCAGAGTTGTCGATCGCCTCATACAGACGCAAGGCACGTTTTTCGTTTCGACGGCCCATCGCAGCGACTCCACCCTGCCGCTCCACCCACTCGAACACCAATCCTGCCGCATACCAGGCAAAGGTTGGCGGGGTGTTGTGCATGGATCCAGCTCTATCAATAACCCTGTAGTTTGCAAAGTTCGCGACCCCATCAGGGACGGAGTCAACAATCGAGCGCCGCACAATAACGATGGTTAGGCCAGCAGGGCCAAGATTTTTTTGCGAACTGGCATAGATCGCAGCGTAATCGGATACATCGATTTGTTCACCCAGCAAACTGGAAGACATGTCCGAGACCAGCGGCAAGCCTTTTGGAACCTGCGGCAGACGAATGCCGTGGATGGTTTCGTTGCTGGTAATGTGAAGGTAACGCCAGCGCGGATCGACATTCCAATCAGCGACCTCTGGCACCGCTTTGAAGTCAGGACCAGCGTCAGCGACCAAACCGACCTCGATCTCGGCGGCGGCCAATCGCTTCGCCTTGGCGCTCCAGTGACCGGTCACCAAATAGCCCGCGGGCCCACCAAAATTCCACGGAATGCAGCTAAACTGCTGCGTCGCGCCACCTTGCGTAAACAGCACAGCGTAGTCATCCGGGATGGACAACAGCCCCCTCAATTTGGCTTCGGCGCGTTCAGCCACTTCAGTGAACACCGCACCACGATGGCTTAGTTCGCACACATTGCTGCCGGTGCCCGCGAAGTCGTCCCACTGCTCGGCAATCTGTTGTTTAACCTCAAGCGGCAACACGCCCGGGCCAGGACTAAAGTTGTAAATCATGATGTTGCTTCTTGGTCAGCTTGGGCCAGTGGTGGGACCGCCATCGAGCGATCTAATCGACAAGTCCGGCATGCGTATCCCTTCTTCTTCAAACCGCTCGTGGATGGCTATCCCGAGCTCGCTTCGAATAACGCGTGCATCGTCCAGCTCCACCCATACCGACAACGTAAATTTGAAGAAGCCTTCTTCGGTCCCTTCGAACAACGCGTTGGGTGGATTCTCCTTGATCGTCTGTGGGTGGGCATTGGCCACTTCAATCATCAGTTCAGTGACCCGCCGGGGTTTGGCATCGAGGTCAGTGATAAATGGAATGTCCAGGCGTTTGCGACGGTCTGACAGCGTCCAGTTAGTCACTTCTTTGGACACCAGTTCACTGTTGGGCACAATCACTTCGGCACCCTGAAAAGTACGTACACGAGAGGCGCGCACACCAATATCAACAATATTTCCCATGGTTGCCCCGACCTGCACGGTGTCGCCTGCCTGCAGTGGCCGTTCGAACACCAGTATCAATCCGGAAACGAAATTGGCAACAACACTCTGCAAGCCCAAGCCAATGCCGACACCAAGCGCGCCTATCATGATGCCGACTTGCGTCAGCTCGACACCCGCCACCGACATGGCCACCAGAAACCCGGTGGCAACCAACAAATAGCGAGTAGTCACCGAAATGGCACCGGCAACACCTCGGGGCAAAGTCACTCGCGATAGAACGTCTTCCTCGAGAAACAACCTGATCAGTCGTGACAACACCAGGGAAACGACGATCACCGCAACAAACCCCAAGATTTGTCCAGGGGCCACACTGATGCTTCCCAGCGTCCAGGGCGTGGTGAGCCACTGGGAAGTGGCAGCGACCACCGGCTCCTTGATGGCAAAGGTACCCAGCGTGTAATCCAGCCAGATCCAGCCGCCCCACAAGCGCACGGCAAAACGGAATATACGTTCAGTACTGGTAATGCGGGTGCGAAGAACATGCATCAGGCTCGATTGATGCTGGCGCAGTAGCTGGGTGACGATGCCTTCGACCAAAACAATGGCAACCATCAACACGACACCGGCCACAATACTGTTTACCGTGCCTCTTAGCAGCAAGGAACTCAATGACATCGCCCCAAAAATATTGCCACACAGAGCAATGAACAATACAAACGGCAGCAAAGTCGCGACCAGGCGAGCAAATTGCTTTACAGGCCCGCCGCGCAGCTGCTCTCGAAGCCACGGCAAGGCATCAATGGCCACCCACAGCGCCAGCACATTTTCAAGCAACAACAGCAATCTTGACGTTGGCGTCGGTGACAAAACTTGTGTCTGTGCCGTCTCCAGCAGGAACACCACCATCAACACCCCGCCCTGAATCAGAATCCTGCGCGGTTCGCCCAGGATAACCAATCGTATAGCCAGTGACATGACCAACAATATCCATACTGAGAACACCAGCATGGGCAAGGTCTGATAGTAGAAGCCGCCGATAAATGCACCGAGGAAAACGCCCACAGAAATGGGCTTGCTCAGCCACAACCGAAGTCGTGCCAAAGCAGCATCGGCCTGCAGCTCCAGTGCTCGCAACCGGTTTCTCCACCAAACGGCACCGGCGATGCAAAGGGCAATAGTGACCAAATGCAATATCACCGTTGGATACTGTGCCCGCCCAAATCGCTCGGTGGTATCCAGGGCCAGTCTGCTCAGTTCGAACTGCTTCTCAGCATGACTTGGGTGTTTCGCAACGTCCCAGATCGGCGGGCCATCGACGGTCAAGAGCTTGCGCCTGAAGTCAGCCTGGTGCGATTGCAACTCGTCGATCATTTCAGCGACTTGCAAGGCGTGTTCGTAAACCTGCTGTCGATACTGCGAAAGCGGTTCCCGTATCTTCTGCAATCGCTGATGCGCGTCATTGACGCGCTCGGTCACCCCTCGCGCTTGTCCAATTAATGTCTCCGGTGCCTGTTCGAATTCAGCCAGTGCCAGTGTCTGGCCCCAGATATCGGTCAATTCTTCAAGCCGGGCCAACCCTGCCTCAAGCTCTGCGGAACGGGCGTCAATTCGATCCCTCCAGATGGCCAGGCGGTCGGCCAGCAACTGCCAGTCCATGAGCAAAACATTGAGTTGGCGCTGGTCCAGAGAGTCCAGATCGATGCGCGCCCTATCTTCGACCTTGGCATCGATAACACCGATGTCACGTCTTAGTTTGTTCACCGCTTCGGCATCGGTCTCACGGCGCAACCAGGAGGCCTGAAGCACAGCCACCTCGCGATCGAATGTTTCAACACCACTGACGATATCGGCCAGCGGGATCGCCAAAGGAAAGCGTTTGGCCGGGGACAGTTGCTCAGTCGGCACAGCCGCGCCCGCGTTCGCTCCTGGCTCATCCTGAGCCGATACGTTCGACCACAGCAACAGCAGAACCAGCAGGACCAAAAGCCATTGCGCTGAAAAACCTGGCGCGCGCGGGGACGTCGCAGGGTGCGTACGCGAGCCAAGTTGTGCCATGCGAGTTCCTTGTTTAGCTTTGCGCCGTTTTCGCAACGGCATTGGGGGCTAAAGCTATCAAAGCGCCAACGAAATTGACAGGGGCGGCCAATAGAAGCCAGTGCACATTCTGTTGTACCAACCACGGACTGAGTTGGCCAAGTAAAGCCCCCAGCGTAAAGGTGATGACCACAAAGGCGGACACGCGACCGACACTGCCAAGCCAGCCGGCTTTCTTGTTCAATAGCAACAACAGCGCAAATGGACTAAATAACAGCAGGTTCTCATTGTTCCAGGTCACCCAATGGCCGGAAAACGCCCAGAACCCAAGCAAGGCCACTCCGATGACACCGGTTGCGCTCCACCAAGACAATCGCAGCCATTTTCCAAAGCGGCTACGGCGCGTTGCCACCAATAAGAAGGCCATTGCGATACCAACCAACGCAAAATATGTCGGTTGATATTGGCTGCTGCCAGTCGGCCAGCTTTCATCGAAACTCAGAAGCGATTCGGCCCGCTTGACCAGATCCTTTCCATCAACTTGCTGGCTCTGCACCAGCTGAGCAAGGGTCTCGGGAATGAAGGCTGCCTGCCAGGCGGTCAAGGTTTGATCGGTATCACGACCAAACGCAATATCAATCAGAGCCTTGTACAACCAGTCAGAGCCCATGTGCCGAGCCGCTTCCATGCGCCAGGTCGTAGCGTAGGGCATATTCGACCACTGTCGTGCCAGTTGGCCTCCCAGCACCTGGTCAAGCGCATCCCGAACGCGCGTTGAGCAATTATCCAACAGGTAATCGTAGCGATAGTCAGCATTTTCCGGCTGCTGATTCCACTCCAGAAATGTTTGCAGACCGCTGGCTTGCGCATCGGTCAGGTCCAGCCATTGAACCTTAACTGACCTTTGCTCGTGCTGATATATGGCCAGCCCCCGCTCCGGGCGAACAGCGGCCATGCTGTAAAGCATCGAGCCACGCACGAATCGTAAAAGAAAGTCGTCCTGGTCGAAATCGAACAGGCCATAGTTGTAGAGCTTGCTGGTGTTTTCGTCGTGATCGACTACAACCAGGGCATTGTGACCAAAGTGTTGCCACAACACGTCGCCACGATCCATGGTGACCAGACCAATGTCCAGGTTCTTGCCATCGGCCGCAAAGACCGTGAACGCAAGCACCATGAACAGCAGCCAGAAACGGCAAGCAGCACGCAGTTTGCCCGAAGCTACTGGCACGTCAACGGACGTTGTCACTGCGCGGCGTCGCCCAGTTTCAGTTCCAGTTGGTGAAGTCGTCTATCGTCAGCGCGCAGCACACGGAAGTTGAAGCGATCCAGTTGCACACGTTCCCCACGCTCGGGAACCCGGCCCATCAACTTGGTCACAACACCACCGATGGTTTCGGCCTCATCCTGTTCGGCCAGATTCGAGTCGAAATAGTCATCAAACTCGTCAACTGTGGTCAGGGCATCAAGTATGTAGCGGTTGGCGTCCTGTCGACGAATCATTTCGCCTTCGTCTTCGTCATGTTCATCATCGATGTCACCAACGATTTCTTCCAGGACATCTTCGATAGTAATCAACCCTGACACACCACCGTATTCGTCAATCACCACCGCCATATGGTTACGGCTGGCGCGAAATTCGCTGAGTAACACATTCAGACGTTTCGATTCAGGGACGAATACCACTGGCCTGAGAATCGCTTTTAGATCGAATTCGGTGCCGTCGACAAAAAAGCGAAGCAGGTCTTTTGCCAGCAGAATACCGACAACCTTGTCCTTTTCATCTTCGAATACCGGAAACCTGGAGTGACCGGACTCGACGATTTCATTCAGGATCTCGTCGCGGCTGGCCGACAATGGCAAGCAAACGATCTGCCCACGCGGCACCATGGCCTCACGTACCTGAGACTCTGACACGTCGAGCGCGCCTTCGATCATACCGAGTGCATCAGCATCCAGAATCTGGTTACGATGCGCTTCGCGGAGTTGTTCGACCAGTTCGTCGCGATCCTTCGGTTCGCCTGAAAGCGCCTGGCCAATTTTACCTAGCCAGGATCGGGATGCCTGGCCGTTTCCGTTACCGTTTCCGTTTTGTTCGTCGCTCATCAAACTGTATTTGCCAAAATCACGGCGTTCTCAATGTCCATTGTGAACCACGAACACCAGCTGTTCCACTAAAAAACAATCATTGTTGCCCTGCGGGCATAGCTGCATATGGGTTGTCGAAGCCGAGCGTTTTCAGCGACTCGATCTCGATTTGTTCCATCTGCTGTGCCTCCGACTCCTCAATGTGGTCATGACCCAGTAAATGCAACAGGCCGTGAATCATCATGTGAGCCCAGTGCGCCACCGCCGCTTTGCCTTGATCCCTGGCTTCCTTGAACACAACAGGCGCGCAAACGACGATGTCGCCGAGGTGATTAACCGGAATTCCTGGCGGCAATGCCAGCGGAAAGGACAAAACGTTGGTCGGCCCTTGCTTGCCGCGGTACTGCTGGTTGAGCTGGCTCATTTCGGGCTCGTCGACAATGCGCAAACACACCTCGCCATCGGCCCTGACCACTTCGGCCCACTGTTTGAACTGGTTTTCGTCTGGGCATTGCGCGGCTGACTGGCTCACATTCTGAACGACCAGTTCGATCATTCCTTTGAACTCGTGCCAGTCCGCTCGCTTGCGTTGTTGCTTTCGTATACGTCGTAGGCATGAACCACACGTTGAACCAGAGGATGACGAACCACGTCCCGCGCGGAGAAAAATGTGAAGCTGATGTCCGAAACGCCTTTTAAAACCTGAGTCGCGTGGCGCAATCCGGAGGTCTGGCCACGTGGCAGGTCAACTTGAGTAACATCTCCAGTGACCACGGCCGTTGACCCAAAGCCGATTCGTGTCAGGAACATTTTCATCTGATCCATAGAGGTATTCTGTCCTTCATCAAGAATGATGAAGGCATCGTTTAGCGAGCGCCCTCGCATAAACGCCAAAGGAGCGACCTCTATAACGTGGCGCTCAATCAGGCGGCCGACCTGCTCAACACCTAACATTTCATACAAAGCGTCATACAAAGGCCGTAGATAAGGGTCAATCTTCTGCGCCATATCGCCGGGCAGAAAGCCCAACCGCTCACCTGCTTCCACTGCCGGGCGCACCAGGATCAGTCGCTGTACCCGTTGCTGCTCCAGGGCCTGCACCGCGCTGGCTACCGCCAGATAGGTCTTGCCCGTGCCAGCCGGTCCTACCCCGAAGTTGATATCATTGCTTTGCAAGCGTTTCAGATACGCCTTCTGGTTGCCACCGCGACCTCGAATAACACCACGTCTGGTCTTGATCACAACCTCATCGGCCAGTTCATCCGCTGCCTCAACGCGTTCCTCTACGCCGGATTGCTGAAGTGACAGGTTGATTTCATGCGGTGTCAGAATAATGGTTTCTGTAGCACGATACAGTTCCAGCAATAACCGTCTTGTTTGGCGCAAGATGGTCTTGTCGCCGACCAGCTGGAATACAGACCCCCGCGCATTGATTTGCACCCCGAGCCGACTCTCGATTTGCTTGAGGTGTTGATCAAATTGCCCGCAAAGATTGGCCAGACGCTCGTTGTCAACCGGATCGAGGGTTAATTCCTCGGTAACTTGCGCCATCTCAGGCAGTACTCTGCTGCGCCGGCATGACGACGCGCCCGCGCAAGGAATTGCTCATCGCCTCGGTTATGACGACATCGATCAGCCGCCCAATCATGTCTTTGCTGCCGACGAAGTTGACCACGCGATTGTTCTCGGTGCGGGCGGAAAGTTCATTCTTGTCCTTCTTTGAAGGGCCCTCGACCAACACCCGCTGCGTCGAACCGACCATTTCTCGCGAAATTTCTGCTGCGAACTCATTGATCCTGGCTTGCAGTCGCTGCAGCCGCGCCTTCTTCACCGCCATTGGAACCTCATCTGGCATCGATGACGCTGGCGTTCCCGGTCGCCGTGAATAGATAAAGCTGAAGGATTGATCGAACCTGACCTGCTCGATCAACTTCATGGTGTCCTCAAAATCACCATCGGTCTCCCCCGGAAATCCAACAATAAAGTCAGATGACAAGCTAATGTCCGGACGCAGCTCGCGGATACGTCGTATTTTTTGTTTGTACTCAAGCGCGGTGTGTCCACGCTTCATTGCGGCCAGAATTCGATCAGAACCACTTTGTACCGGCAGGTGCAAGTAGTTCGCCAGCTTTGGAACTTCACCAAAAGCTGCGATCAGTGAGTCGGAAAACTCCACCGGGTGCGAGGTGGTGAAGCGAATACGTTCGATGCCATCGACCGCCGCCACATAATGGATCAGCAAAGCCAAATCAGCGTGGTGACCATCGTGCATCGCACCACGGTAGGCATTGACGTTCTGACCGAGCAGATTGATTTCGCGCACGCCCTGCTCGGCAAGCTCAGCGACCTCGGCGACCACATCATCCAGCGGTCGGCTCACTTCCTCACCGCGGGTGTAAGGCACCACGCAGAACGTACAGTACTTGCTGCAACCTTCCATGATCGAGACAAACGCGGTTCCGCCCTCGGCCCGCGGTGCAGGCAAGTGATCAAATTTCTCAATCTCGGGAAATTCGATGTCTACAGGCTTTCTGCCCTCATTGCGCACCGTATCGAGCATGCTGGGCAGGCGGTGCATGGTCTGCGGACCGAACACCATGTCTACGAATGGTGCGCGTTTGATGATGGCGTCACCCTCCTGACTGGCCACACAGCCGCCAACACCGATCACAACCGGCTTGCCGTTCTTTAGTTTTTTCCATCGACCCAGCTGCGAAAAGACCTTTTCCTGCGCCTTTTCCCTGATCGAGCAGGTATTGATAAGAATCACGTCGGCGTCTGATTCATCGGTCGTCAATTCCAGGCCATGGGACTCTGCCAGCACGTCAGCCATGCGGGCCGAGTCGTACTCATTCATCTGACAACCGTGGGTTTTTATAAAAAGCTTTCCGCTCATTGGGCGATACGCAAAGTGAAGCAACCCGGCAGTATACCACTCAGACAGCTTACTGGGAGGATTTTGCCGCTAAAAAAGCATCAAGGCGACGGGCCACATCCATGTGTGTCCCGCGCCTTGAATAGCGACACGAAGTCGACGTCTTTCGGTGCATTGAACTGCCCGCCAGTACGTCAGATTTTCCTGATTGTTATTGTTATTTCCTCCCCTCGCCCTCTCGGACCGTTCCCCTATGTTTTCTACTTGCCAGTCGGATCACTATCATCCGACTCATCTTTGGCACCATCACCTACTGAAAACTCATAGGTCGCTTCAGAACAGCCTTCGTTGCCGAAACTGACTATGGCTTCAATCATTCCCCGCAGTTTGGCCGGGATATTCAGTACCACCATTCCTGTTCTTGACTCGCCAGTCCATTGACTCGACCCCGATTTACTCGTGACCTTCACCGAACGGACATCGTTGCAGCGCCCAACAGGTAGAACCACGGCGGTACCTGCCGCTGTGGCCTGGATGATGGGAGCAATATTGTTTACGCCTGTACCGCGAGTCACCGATGGAATCGTAGATGGGCTGACCGAAATATCGATCTGTTGCTGCTCATCCATATCGCCGACCATTAGGCCCGCGGAAAATGACAGCACCATTGCGGCCATGCCGGCCACCGGGAGCAGCCAACGACGACCTTGAGCCGGTTGCTGTTGCAGTGCATCACGAAGCAGATAGGCCGTCGCCGCCTCGGTTCTGGCATCTTCTGATTCAAGCAACGCCTCGCCAACCTCTTGTACCTGGTCGTCCGTGCCTCGCCCCGCCATGACTTCGTCTAACAAGTCGCTAAATTTTTCTTTGTGCATAATTTGGCACTCTCATTTTGGTCTTAATCCCCTGATTTCGCCGCATACGGTACATCAATCGCTTGATGAAGCCGCCCCACTGTGCTCCCATTTAGTTTCTGTTTTTCAAAAGAGCCTTACTTAATAGTGTCTTCACTGGGCGTTTTCTCCGCTTTTTTTTTCGCAGCAGCCGCACAGGCAGAGCTGGTTGCGCCTGAAAACCTCATTGAACCGGTATTAATCGCAAGACAATCCGGCACCGACATGGCCTGGTCTGCTCCGAACTACGTTGACTATCCAAACGGGGCATGGGGAATCGAAGTCATCATCCCTGACGAGCGCGTCGTGACGTACCGCCCCACCGATGCTGCAATTGAGTATGAGTGGCGGGATTTGGCAACGGATCGGCACCAGGCGCAAATGTTGCGCACCTACCTCAATGCTCGCGAGCAGTATGTGAGCGGCAACGCCAAGACTGCCGCCTCGCTGTGGAACCGTTCAGCCGAGTTGGCCAGAAAACTCGGAGACGCAGAACTGGAGATGCATTCCTCTTACCTTGAGACCGTCGCCTTTGTCCGACTGGGCCAACATGATGACGCGATCGTGGGGCTTGAGGCGCTGATCGAACTGTTTCCCGAGCAACCCTTCGCCCTGTTCGTCAAGTATGCGCTTGGAAGCGCAATGTACCGGCGCGGTGAAGACATGGATGGCACACGATCGATTTTGCAGAGTGTGGCCATGGAGGCAAATACGCGGGGTGACCATTACACCTGGGCCGTTGCCTCTAGGCAACATTGCTACACCTATCTAAAACATGACGAAAAACTCGCTGCTGACTGCCTGGAAAAACTGGCACAGAATCCGCGTCTTAAAAACATACCGGTAGTCGAAGCGACCGTACTGAATACATTCGCCCAGTCATTGGACAAGCTCGGAGAATCACTGCGAGCCCGCGACATCCTCAAGGATCTGTTGGAGTTGAGGAAAGACCTCGGAAATCAACGCGGAATCGCGACCACCTATATGTCACTTGCCCATGTTGACCGCAAGCTTGGTCAGTCTCTGAAGTCTCTAACCAACTACCTTCAGGCATACGAAATACTGACCAAGCATGGCATGCAGTCGCTTGAGTTAACGGCGGTCATTGCGCTTGGAGAACTCTACCTTGATCTGGGCGACGTCAAAACAGCGGAGAGCTGGTTCGAGTTGGCCGCTGGTTCCGACACCGACCTGGATCAGGAGTTGGCGTATGCCACATTGGGATTGGCGCAAGTTCAATTGGAGACTGGCGACTTGCAAGGTGCACAACGAAGCCTCAATCGAATTCCTGTCCTCGAGCACACTAACCTCGCCCTGCGAACCGAGACCATGCTGACTGCGCTGGCCGTCAACAGAGCGTCTTCTCAGGCCCTTTCGAATGAGTTGATCGATAAAACACTAGCTGCCGCCACCACTTTGGGCGAGTCACGCTTCATCGCTGAGGCTCGATACTACCGCGCGCTTACACATGCCGAGAATGAGCGCTGGGACCTGGCAAAGCAGGACATCGCCACGGCGATGAATACTGAGAACCCATTGCTGACCCAACTTAGTGCCACGCTTCTGGAGGCGGACCGTCTCTATCACCAGAATGACCTGAGCGCAGCACAAGGGACACTGGAAGACGCCATTGAGCTCGAGTCGAAACGCATACAACAAGCGCCAAGCTGGCACATAAACAATTCGACTCAGCGAGAGCTGTGGTCCAGGGCCATTCGCTGGGCTGGCGTGAACGAGGGCGACCAAAGTCAAGCGATTTGGGCACTCGATATTCGACGCAGAAGCCTCGGTCGCAGTGCATCTCGTAAACAGTTGTCGTTCGCCGATAGAAATACAACAGCGATGAGTGTATTGACGTCGGCGGCACGCCAGGCGATGGCGGATGAAGTAATCAATATCGAACAGCTACGACAACTGGCCAAGCTGGATGCTGTGGCTCCAAACTTGGTCGAGCCAGGAACTGCAAGCTATTCAGAACCAACGGTTCCAACCATATCCTACTGGTTGGATGAGCAGGTCAGCGTGGCCATATACCACGATGGCCAAGCCCCAACAGTACGTGCCTTGCCCAACGAACATATTCGAAGCCTGCAATCCCTGGTTTCGCAAGGGCGAACCGGCGTATACGACCAACAGGTCCTGGCGCGAGCTTCCGAGGTTTTGATCTCACCACTTGCAGATCTGTTGCCCGACTCGGGCCCACTGAACATTGCGATTGACGGTTATTTGGCAGCGCTGCCTTTTGAATTGCTACCAACCGGCAACTGGACCATGCTGGACATGTACGACATCGCGTACGTTCATTACCCGCTGGTCGCAGGCCCTGAACACATCACGCTTGAATCGGCCGCTGCCATAGTTAACCCCGAATACGCCGGGGAGTTGGCTGCGTTGACTCAATCGATTGGCGAGGCCGAGCTTATCGAGCACTACTTTCCTCAGGCCGCCATCGCCCAGGGCCGACAAGCCAACCGAGGAATGCTCGATAGCTTGTCCGACGCACCGCTAAACGTACTTCACCTCGGAGTTCACGCCCGCGCCAGTGTCGAATGGTCAGCATGGTCCGGTCTATGGATGGGTGGACCGGAATTTGTCAGTGCCCGAGAAGTGGCCGCCAGCCACTACCCAGTCGACCTGGTGTTCTTGAGCGCATGCAGCACCAGCGTCGGTTCGTTTGAGCTAACCGGTACCACGCAAACGTTGTCACTGGCGTGGCTGATGGCCGGGTCAAAGTCAGTCATCTCAACCCTTTGGGATGTCTCGGATGCCGGTGCTTACGAGTTTTCTGCGGCGCTTTACGAAAACCTGAAAACGCAGAGCCTGCGCACGGCCGTCGCCAACGCCAAACGCACCATGGTGCAAAGCGGAATCTGGTCAGACCCCCAATTCTGGGCCCCCTTCCAACTTTGGGTTGGGTAAACCACCCATAGTGCCGAGTGCCTTGAATGGCACTCGGCGGGTGGTTTACGACGGTACATGGATGTACCGGCTGGGGCCTCCTACGAAGCTGAGTAGCGTCGCCATGGATGGCAACTCCAAACCTACCCTACGTCGGCCAAGCCCAAAGTGCCTTAACGGCACTCGGCGCCGGCGAACGACGGTACATGGATGTACCGGCTGGGGCCTCCTACGAAGCTGAGTCGTCTCGCCATGGATGGCAACTCCAAACCCACCCTACTTCGCACAGCCCCAAGTGCCTTGAATGGGTGAGCCACCGTAGTGCGGGGTGCCTTGAATGGCACGCCGCAGGTGGCGAACGACTCGACATGGATGTCGAGGCTGGGCCCTCCTACGAAGCTTGGTCGTCTCGCCATGGATGGGTGAGCCGGCATCAATGCCGAGTGCCTTAACGGCACTCGGCGCCGGCGAACGAC
>BQJN01000039.1 GCA_021604725.1 Lysobacteraceae bacterium
ATTTGACGGAGTGCCCAGTGAGATGGCGAAGGACTCATCTGCTTCAGGCACGTCATCGCCAATGATCGTCACGTCGATGGTTTGAGTTTCACCGGCCAGACCAGCGAAAGTCAGCATGCCAAGGGCCACCTGATAATCAGCCGGCGCCATCGCACTTCCATCGGAGGAACTGTAGTCAACAGTAAAGGTATCAGCCACCGCATTGTCCAGGGTCACGGTGAATACAAGGGTTTGGTTGGAACCGGTACCTTCCAGGATCGATACATCGTTGATAGTGATGCCAGACGCATCGTCATCACTGTTGGCAACCATCACGTCGCTCGCGTCTCGGCCGTCATAGCCTGGGTCGGCGCTGACTGCGGGGTTGGTAACGATCTCATACGCAACATCGCCGTCCAGAATCGCGTCATCTTGTCCTGTCACATCGACGGTTTGCGGCACATTCCAGTTGGACGCGGTGAACGTCAGATTCGTGGGAGAAGGCAGCCCCTCGGTGCTATCGCTGGTGGCAAGTTGAATGCTGACGTCAGATAATGGTTCGCTGTCCAACACCACCGAAAACGAATCGGTTCCGCCGGCTTCGGTGGTCACCAATCCACCGGTCGGGCTAACAACAATCTGGCTTGCATCATCATCGACGTTGCTAAGCGAAACATCGGCTGCATTCAGCCCGGAGTAGCCGGCATCTGTGCTGATGGCGGGGTCTGTGACCAGGGTGTATGCAATATCACCATCGTCTACGTCGTCGTCCTGGCCCGTAATCGTAACGGTTTGCGGCAAGTTCCAGTTGGCCGGCGTGAAGATAAGGCTGACCGGCGATGGCAGCCCTTCCGTGTTATCACTGGTGGCAAGCGGAATGCTGACATCAAACAGCGGTTCACTGTCCAACACCACCGTGAATGAGTCAGAGCCGCCGGCTTCAGTCGTCACCAAGCCGCTGCCTGGGTTGACGCTAATCTGGCTTGTGTCGTCATCGTTATTGGTTGCCAGCACATCGGCTGCATTCAGCCCTGAGTAACCAGCATCGGTGCTGATGGCGGGGTCTGTGACCAGGGTGTATGCAATATCACCATCGTCTACGTCGTCGTCCTGGCCCGTAACCGTGACGGTTTGCGGCACGTTCCAGTTGGCCGGTGTGAAGATAAGGCTGACCGGCGATGGCAGCCCTTCCGTGCTATCACTGGTGGCAAGCGGAATGCTGACATCAAACAGCGGTTCACTGTCCAATACCACCGTGAATGAGTCAGAGCCGCCGGCTTCGGTAGTCACCAAACCACTGCTTGGGGTAACGGTGATTTGGCTTGTGTCGTTGTCGCTGTTGATCACCGAAACGTCTGCGGCATTCAGCCCTGAATAGGCAGGGTCTGTGCTGGTAGCAGGGTCGGTGACCAGGGTGAATGCAACATCGCCGTCGTCTATGTCGTCGTCCAGGCCGGTGACTGTGACGGTTTGCGGTACGTTCCAGTTGGCTGCGGTAAACGTTAGCGTTGTCGTCGAAATTGTCCCCTCGGTCGAATCTGAGCTCGACAGCCCGATGTCGACATCAAATAACGGTTGGCTCTCCAGCACCACATCGAACGTATCCATGCCTCCGGCTTCCGAGGTGTTTAGCCCTGAAGTCGGGCTCACCGAAATACCCGCTGTATCATCATCAATGATGGTTACATTGATGTCGCGAGGGCCGACGCCATCGAAGGCTGCGTCAGCACTAGTTGTCGGTGCCATTTCAATGGTGCAAGTGTGTGAGCCTTCTGCAATGTCGTCGTCAATGCCTGAAACGGTCAAATCAAAGCCGGTATTCCAATTGCTGGAGTTCAGGCTGGCCGAAGAGGGGCTAACGCTACATTGTCCATCCGAGTTGCTTATCACTGGAAAGGTAACAACATCGGTGGGAGCGGCATTGAGTGCCACCGTTACAGTTTGACTGCCTACCTGTTCATTTACCGTCGGGTTACCAGGGCTCACCGCTATGCCAGGCACCAGGGTGGTGGCCGTTGCATTCTCGGCCCCTGGCCCACCCAGGTCATCGATGTCGTCACTTGGCACCGAACCTGATGAAGTAACGACCAAGGCCTGATTGACCAGTGTGAATTTATTCGGTGGCAGTTCAACATCATCACTCACCACCACATCGAAAGTGATGGTGCGGATTTCACCAGGGGCAAGTGACCCAACCTGAAAACTCGCCATGCTGCCAGTCGGATTGACGTGAATAATTGCGCTGTTCGTGGCCATGCAGCCATCGGTTTGAACCACCGTCAGGCTGGCGTTGTAGATGCCGGCGTCTGCATATACATGGGCAGGGTTTTGGCTCATTGAGCTATTGCCGTCACCGAAGTCCCAACTCCAACTGACAATAGCCGCCGCAGCCGAGGTTTGGTCAGTGAACTGGACCGCCAGTGGAGCCGTCCCGCTGCTGACATCGCTCGCAAAGTTGACTGTGGGGTTGCTGCCAATCACATCAATGAAGCCCGGTTGGGTCAGCGTGTCAGTTGCTGTGCCTCCGTCCCCGACCATCAACGACACATCGTAGAGTCCAGGCGTGACATAGACTGCAGCGGGGTCCTCAAGCGTTGACGTGTTCCCGTTGCCGAAGTTCCAATTCCAGCTCGTCACCGGGCCGGTGGATTGATCGGTGAAGGAAACGACCAACGGCCCGCAACCGGAAACGGGTGTGGCGGAAAAGTCTGCAGTGACTTGGGCTTTGGCCGATGTTGAAAAGATCAGCAACAGCATCAAAAGCGGGGCCGCGCTGCCGACTGAGATCGAGTTCTTGGTTACCTTGCTTACGTTCTTCATCGGTTTGACTCCGGAACAAGCAAGGTACCCTCGTCCAGCATGACCTGGATTTCTGTATCGTCCAGTGTCTGGTCGCCTGTGTTTTCAACAGTGACCGTGTAACGAATGATGCTTCCGGGCTGAGCTCGGCCGCCCCCGGCCGGGGCCCCTATCACCTCGTCGCTCATTGTCGCATTGAGGCCGGCGAGCACCTGAATCAGCCCGGGCTTGCTCACCGTACGCTGGCAACCATCGATATCAGTAACCGTTAGAGAGACCTGGTACAGGCCTGCGCTCGAATAGGCGTGACTGGGGTTTTGCAGGTTGGAAGCATTGCCATCCCCGAAATCCCAATTCCAGCCAACGATCGGCGAACCGAAAATGGTCATGTCCGTGAAATCGACAGCGGCCGGCAACGTAGCGAACGAATTGGCGGAGGGAATAAAGTCGACGTCGGGTCCAATGACCTGGGCGTAGGCTGCACGAACCAGGGTGTCTGAGGGCGCGCCGCCGGCACCGGCAACGGTCAGCGATACCGCGTAGACCCCCGGGTCCTGATATGTATTTGTAGGGTTCTGTGAGTCGGAGAATTGCCCGTCACCGAAATCCCAAAGCCATTGCTCGATAGGTCCGGTAGAGCTGTCGATGGGCGCAATGTCCAACGGCGCACAGCCGAAAAAGCCAAACATGGGCTCAAAGTCAGCTGTGACTTGCGCCTGAGCTGGCCTGGCCAACGACATAAAAATCGTGGCCACAACCAAAAACACAGAAAAACGGTCTGGCACCGAAGCGTTACGCATAACATAGCCCCCCTTGTTGTTATGCAGGTTGAATCGCGACCGTCAGACGATACCTCATTTCCCGCTCAGCCGGGCATTTAAATGTCATTGCGGATAAATGTGGTTGCGGTCGGCTACCTGGCCTGCATTTTGATCGAGGTAGTGTGGCGTCTAGCCGCGGTTTTATGTCTTGCTGAAGGCATTATTGGCTGTGTTACTCGTTGCGCGTTCGCCCAACGGTAACTGGTGGCGCCGGGGGCCGACTTGCAATTGACTCGGCCAGCCATTGATTGCATGTGGCAGAAACCGCATTATCAACAGTTGGTGGCCGATCAGGCTACATGAGGCTGCACTTTGTACCCAATGCCATTCAAATTTCGCTGGACCGCCGCCGTTTGGCTGCTCAGCCTGGTATTGTGCGGTGCCCAGGAAATCAGTTTCTGGCAGCAGTCAACCAATGCAGCTCAGATCGCGCTGCAGGATCGATCCGGGGTTCCCCCAGGGATCGGTTGGGAAGCCTTCGGCAACGCTCAGGTCGAGCCGTCTGAACCGCTGGCCGATCCACCTGCGCTATTCGGCGCGTCTTCATTGCCCGCCCTTTGTTCTCGGCGCAACGTTCCAATACCAGCCGATGCAACAATTTGCAGCGCCAGAGTCCGTAGCCTTCCCGACATCCGCGCCCCACCCTTTCCTGGTTTCTCCGTTTAGGGAAGCTCTGATCAAGCCCTATTCGAGCTGATCGGAGCTTCCCTCAAAAACTTCCAATTTAGTTGCGGCCGCATCGGCCGTGCACGGACGTCGCATGCCGGACACTGCTCCGGAATTCGTCCGTGATATGCCCGACGGTGAAGATTGCCGCGGGCAAGGAGAACAGTATGAATCAAGATATTTCCCAAGGTTTTGAGCGGCCTGAAGCGGCGTTGGTCGCGCAGGAAGTCAGTCAATTCGACAACAATGTTGGCGCAAGCAATGAACCACGCCGCTCTAAACGTAATGCACCGGAAGTGTATCGCCGAGGATCGATATGGTCCCACCTGGCTTACGGGCTCGGTACTGCCGCTGTGTTGGCACCGATGTTTATCCCGAACATTCCCATCTGGTACCTCGTTTCCGGCTATCTCGGCCTAATAGTTGCGGCGATGGTTGGCCTTTCGTTTTGGGCAATGATCCGTGCCGGGCGTGATGCGATGCGCAGGAACCAAGCGAACACGAAGCGACATTAGCGCACAGGCTGATCACTGCAAACTGCCCCACGCCTTTGCTGGCGTGGGGCGAACCCAATCAGTCGCTCGGATCATCTTGGCAAGTTTATTGGATCGCCGTCTAGTTATGTTAAAACTAAAAACCGATTGACCGGGCAATTGGCGGACATCCACATTCGCAAGACACATGAAGTGACTGCTAATCACGATCACCGCCGTGGAGTATATATGCTCTCCATCCTGCCGGAAGACCTCCGCCGGGTACCGCGTATTGGCTGCCCCCTTGCCTTTGTAAATTTGACTCTACAACCATTACAGCGTTTATCTTCATTCTAGAACCAAGCTGACTTAGTTTCCATGGAACATATGCTGCGCTATCTGCTACCGATCTACCTCATCACCTTCTTTGCCGTCGTGTTCGTCTGGCGGACCTACCGAGTTTGGCGGGAAACTGGAGTCAACGCGTACCTCATCTGGAAAAAATCAGGCGTGGAGGGATTCGTCGGTCGATGTTTTCGCATCATGCCGATTGGCAGCGCGATTGTTGTTGGCATCTATGCCTATTCGCCGAAGTTAATGCGCTTGCTTGGTGAGGTTCCTTGGCTTGTCAACTCGTGCGTGCAATGGGTTGGCATCACACTGATGCTCGGGAGTTTTGTGCTAATCGTGTTGGCACAAGCGCAGATGGGCCGTGCCTGGCGTATTGGGATAGATGAATCTCAGCAGACCATGCTGGTGACTGAAGGCTTGTTTGCGAAAAGCCGAAATCCTGTGTTTTTCGGAGTTTTGCTCAATACGTTCGGATTCTTTCTCGTCCTTCCAAACGCCCTCACGCTACTCTTGCTCGGGCTTAATGCCGCGCTGATCTCGGTGCAAGTTCGATTGGAGGAGACTCACCTTGAGAACAGCCTTGGCGAACGCTACCGCAGCTACGCGCAATCAACCGCCCGGTGGTGGAGTACTCCGATTCGATGATGTCACCCGGCGCGGTGGATTGATGCCCAAAACGGTTTCACCCGACCCCGATGCGCAAACGACCTCTAGGCGGAAGCTGCGCATCGGGTTACCGGCTCAACGACTTACCAAACGACGTCCGCTATTCAATTGCGGTGCACGTAGGCCTTAACTTCTTGAACGTTCATGATGATTCTCCAATAGATGTGGTGTCGCCACTGGGGAGGCGCTCGACGCGTTCAGCCTCCGCCTCGGTTTTACGTTGTGCCCGTGTTTCCATCCACTCGTAAATCACGGGTAGTAACACCAGCGTTAGAAAGGTTGAGGTGATTAACCCGCCGACAACGACTGACGCGAGCGGCCGCTGGGTTTCGGCGCCAACGCCACTTGAAAGCAGCATTGGGACCAGGCCGAGGATGGCAACGCTGGCCGTCATCAACACGGGACGCAAGCGCAGTTCTGCGCCTCGTCGCACCGCCTCTTCAATAGACGAGCCTTTTTCCCGCAGTTCGTTGATAAAGCTCACCAGAACGATGCCGTTCAGCATTGCCACCCCGAACACTGCAATAAAACCAATGGCTGACGGCACCGAGACGTACTGCCCAGTGACGAACAAGGCCAGCAAGCCTCCAATAGTTGCAAACGGCACGTTGGCAATGATGAGCGTCGCGTACTTCACTGAGTTGAACGCGGTGTATAGCAGCACGAAGATGAAAAAGATCGTCAACGGCACGATAATCGACAGTCGCGCCAACGCCCGTTGCTGGTTCTCAAACGCACCGCCCCACTCGATCCAATAGCCGGGCGGCAAGTCCACCTGAGATTCGATGGCCGCGTTGGCGTCTTGAACAAAGCCGTCTACGTCGCGACCACGCACATCCATCTGGATGACGGCGTACCGCTGCAGCTGCTCACGGCGAACGAATGAATACCCTTCCGCCACCGTCACATCGGCCACCGCGGAGAGCGGTACAATGGCACCGCCACTGGTCTTGAGCGGTATGCGCCGAATCGACTGCACTGACGATTTCGACTGATCGTTCAACCGGGCCGTGATATCAAAGCGCCGAACGCCGTCGATCAGTGTCGAAACCGGCTCGTTGCCGATGCCGGTTCGCACCACCGACAACACATCGTCGGCATTCAAGCCGAATCGCGCGAGTTGGTCGCGTTTGACCTGGATACGAATTTGCGGCTTGCCGACGTTGGCCTCAAGTGAGAGATCTGTGACACCATCGACACCAGCGATCACGTCTTTGACCTCTTCGCTCAATCGATCCAGTTCGGCCAGTTCTTCGCCGTAGATCTTGGCGGCAAGCGTTGCGCGTACGCCCGAAATGAGCTCTTCGACCCGCATCTGAATCGGCTGAGTGAAGGCCACCACCGCAGTGGGCACGACGATTTCCAACTTCTCGCGCATGGCTTCTGCCAGCTCCTCGATATCGCGATCCCCAGGCCACTCATCTTCGGGGTTGAGCTCCGTGTAGATCTCCATGTAATTGACGTCAGCGGTCTCGCCCTTTTCGGCGCGGCCAATCATCGCCAACGTCGTTTTTACCTCCGGAAACTCAGACAAGGCGTTTTCGATGTCGATCGAAATCTTGATCGACTGATCGAGCGAGGCCGAAGGGATTGAGGTCACCCGCCACATGATCGACCCCTCCTGCAGCTGTGGCATGAATTCTTTTCCGAGCAAAGGAAACAGCGCCAGACTCGCGACGAGCAAACCAACAGCGCTGCCCACCACGGTTTTCTTGTTTACGAGCGACCAGGACAGTAGCCGCAGATAACGTTTTTTGATCACCCGCACCAACCAGGTGTCGCGCTCCTCTTTCGGCTTCAAGATCAGAGCAGCCAGTACGGGGATTAGGGTAAGTGTGAGGACGAGTGATCCGGCCATGGCAAAGCTAATGTTGAACGCCATCGGTTTGAACAGTTTCCCTTCAAGACCTTCGAGCGCGAACAGCGGTAGGAAGACGACGATGATGATCATGATGGCAAACGCAATGGGGTTGGCAACTTCCCGAGCAGCTGCAAGCACAGCGGCGCTACGATTGACCGTCTCACCCGCCTCTTTGCGTTCGGCCATGATGCGAAAGGCGTTCTCCACCATCACCACGGCCCCATCGACCATCATGCCGATGCCAACGGCAAGCCCGGCGAGGGACATTAAATTCGCTGATAGCCCCGCCTCTCCCATGAAAATGAATGCGATGAGCATAGCCAGCGGTAGCGCGGCGATCACCACGATGGCAGAGCGCACTTCACCCAGGAATAAGAACAACACGATCGCGACAAGAATGGACCCCTCGACCAACGCGTTGGTGGCGGTGCTGACGGCTTTATCGACCAGATCGGTGCGGTCGTACACGGGACGCAATTTCACGCCGTCGGGTAGAGAATGATCGAGAATCTCTACCTTATCCTTTACTGAATCAACCACGGCAGCCGCATTTTCTCCCAACCGGGACAACGCCATCCCAAGGACCACTTCCTTGCCGTCGCGCGTCACGGCGCCGAAGCGCAGGGCTCCATCCTGCTTGATCGTTGCGATGTCACGCAGGTAGACGGGCGTCCCATCTTCAACCTTCACCACCATGTCGCCGATGTCTTGTTCGTTTTCAACCAGGCCTAGGCCCCGTACCAGATACTGCTCTGCACCAAGGTTGACGTACTGCCCACCTACCTGGCGATTGTTGGCACCAATAATCTCCATCACCTCACTAAAAGTCAGGTCGTATTTAATAAGGCTCAACGGATCCATAACTACTTGGAATTGGCGTTCCTGGCCACCCCATGAGGTCACGTCATCTACCCCAGGAGCAGTACGAAGTATCAAACGCACACTCCAATCCTGCAGCGTTCGCAAATCCATATCGGTAATGTCGCGATTGAGCTTTTCGTCGGCTCGTTCCAGCGTGTACCAGAACACCTGGCCCAAACCGGATGTGTTTGGCCCCATCTCCGGTGTGCCATAGCCCTCAGGGATACGGTCTCCCACCTCTTGCAGCCGTTCCCCGACAAGACGCCGGGCAAAGTAGATGTCCATGTCATCGTCAAAATAGACGGCGACGTACGACAAACCAAACAGGCTGACGGAACGAATCTGCTGAACTTTCGGAAGTCCGGCCATTCCTGATTCGATGGGAAAAGTGAGCAGTTGTTCGACGTCTTCAGCGGCAAGACCTGGAGACTCGGTGTAAATGTTGACCTGCGCCGGAGTGACATCTGGAAATGCATCAATGGGCACGGTCGTCACGGCGCGCCAACCCAGTGCAGCAACCACGCCAAACAAGATGAGCACTAAGAACTTATAGCGCAACGAGGACTCTACGAGTGTGTTTAACATTGAATCATCCCCTTAGTGAGCATGGCCTTCGCCAAGCGAAGACTTCAGTAAGAGGGACTTCAGATGAAATACACCCTGGACGGCAACCTCATCGCCTTCGCTCAACCCCGCCAAGATCACGGTCCAGTCGCCCATGGTCGCCCCTGTCTGTATGGTCTCGGCATGAAACTCATGACCGTTTTCTACTTTGAATACAGTCGGAAACCCCTCGAGCATCGTGATGGCTGTGCTTGGTACAGCTAGGATTTTGTCGCTGACACCGATGGCTATCTCGGCTTCGACGAATTGACCTGGATGTAGTCGGTCATCGGAATTGTCGACCTCAATCCGCAATCCCTTGGTGCGCGTCGTTTCGTCCAGGCGGTGATGTTGCTGAATGACAGTCCCATCAAACCAGGTCATTCCATCGAGGCTCACACGTGCCGAGCTTCCCATCGCAATGTTGGCCACACTATTGGCAACGGTTTGTGCCTCGACCCACATGACCGATTCGTCGGAAATGTCGATCAACACACGACCAGGCTCTATCAACTCACCGACGATAAAGTCGTCTTGCAAAACGGTCCCGGCCTGCGGTGCCAACAAGACAAACTCCCCGGTCGCCTTGCGTGCGTCACCGGAGCTTAACAGTGTTGTCGCCTGCGCTTCGGTCATGCCGTACGCGATGACCTTGGCGAGCGCTTGTTGCTGCGCAACCTGGGTTTCAGTGTAACGGCGTTCTGACACCGTGTCGGGTCCCAGCGCACTGACCCGGGCCCATTCGCGATCAGAAACAATCAATACGCCTTGCGCTTCCGCCATCTCAACGCTTGACAAGGTCACCAGCGGTTGCCCTGGCTCAACGTGGTCGCCAAGTTTGACATGCCTTGTCAGAACCTGAGCGGTAATGCGGGTAGTGACTCGAGCGGATCGATATGCATTTACGACGACCTCACCTGGCACACGGATCGATTCGCTCAGTGCGCGACGCATCGTGGTACCCAAGCTGATGCCTGCCGATCGTTGCTGTTTGGCATTCAATTCAATGGCGTTGCCTTGTTCGTCGTCGTGGGCATTGTGGTCGTCTTCTTGAGCTGTCGCTGGGGTGATCAGTGCAAGACACAGGCACACCACCCAAAAGTTTGAAATGTTCATGATTGGGATATCCATTGTTGATTTGGAGATGTTCATTGGTCGTCGCCTTGATTGAGCCAGCCATCGACTTGACCTGACGCCGATAGCCACTCGAACCAGGCACGCCATAGCGACTCGCGCAGATCAAGTGCGCTCTGTTGAATGTCTAACGTGGCCGTCAATTGCACTAGATAGTCGGTGGTGCTGATCTCGCCGGCCTGCCACAACTTCTCCAATTGTTCGGTTTGGTTGGTCAAGCTGGATTGACCGGTGTTTTGCCAATCAACCCAGGCATCTCGTGACAATTGATAGCGATCTCTGGCGCTGATGAATCGAGATTGAGCGCGCTGCGTTAGGTTGTCTAATTGCTGTTGGGCTTGGCCATGTCTGGCTGCGGCCGCGACCACTTCATGGCTAAATTTGTTGCGCACAAACAACGGTATCGTCAGGTCTATCCCTATCAGATTCTCACCGCTTTCTCGCCCGCCAGTCACACTGATGGTGGGGTCGGGCCGGCGCTCGCGCGAGCGCAACTCGATCAACGCATTGGCCGCATCGGCTTGATGCCGTGCAACCATCACTTGAGGAAGTTGCGAGACTGCTATAATTGAATCATCCATGCTCAATGCCAGCGGTGGCAGGTTCGACGGCAGCGATGGCCACTGGCCAGGTTGCACATCTGGTGCTATTGCGAGCACCTCCTGACGCGCATCGGCCAGGGCGGCACTGGTGGTCGCGTTTTGCATCCTCGCGTCTGTGTAGGCCAATTGAGCGAGCGTCAACTCGACCTGATTTAGATCGCCGGCGTCGAATCGCCTTCTTGCCAGGAGTGCAAAGTCCTCCATTAGGGTGCGTCTAGATTTGGCCAGATGTTCATGATCCATTTCGGTCTGATGCCTGGCCAGTCCATTGAGCAAATCGACTGTGACCGCCCAACGAATATCTAGGTAGGCGGCTTCAGCAGCCAGACGGTCGGAGTCAGCAACAGCGGTTCGTGCTTGTCGCTTGCGTCCCCAATCTAGCGTCTGGTTTAGACCGATCGCGCGGGTTTGAGTGTCGGCATTCTCAGCGCCGATCACAAGCTCGGGGTTGTATATCGGTTGCGAGGCAGCGTCCCGATCTGCAGCGATTGCGACATTGGCAAATCGGGCGGCTCGAACGCGAGGATTGGATTCAACAACCGATTGCACAAACCGGTGTAATACAGGGTCTGCATGCGCGCCATCGTAAGCAGCGACACGGCTAGCTGACAACACGCATGGAAGAAATATCAGGCTACCCAATACCAGGGGTAGCCCATAACGAAGATTCTGCATAAATCATATTCCAAACAGATACATGGGCGCGTCCACCGACCACAGTCGGCGCGCGAACATTGGGCGAAATACGATTTATGCGTTAGGAGGCGGTGTGGGAGGTGCTTGGGCCAAGGCTGGAACATTGGGCTCGCGGTACAAGCGCTTGTCGTTGGTGTTAAATACAAACGAACTGGGCGACGCCAAGACGGCAAGGCCAACGCCATGTCCGTGACAGCAATGGCGACAGTGTTCGTCATCGACCTCACTGTCTGATGAACCCTCATCGTGAACGTCTAGTTGATGTCCAAATTCTTCTTCATGAACTGTGTTGTCACCGTGCAGGAAGCTGTCGACGATGATGTCGGCGGCCGCTTCCAGGCTGGACAATATAAGTGAGCAAACAACGATATGACGAATGAAGGATTGCATTGTGACGTTATCGTAACTCAAACTCAGATTCTGAGGGTGTGCTGATGTCATCAGCTCCTGGTGTGGTGCCTAGCTCTACTCGTGCCAACCTGACAACGTGCCAGGCGGCGCTAATACTCAGTGTGGCGATAATGCCGGCAACGAGAAGGTCGGGCCACCGCGAAGTGCTTGCGAATACGCCTGCGGCGGCAACCATCACGGCAATATTGCTGATCGCGTCGTTTCGACTGCACAACCAGATCGACTGCTTGTTGCTATCGCCTTTACGGTAGCGAAAGAGCATCGCCGCGACAGTTACATTCACTACCAAAGCGGCCAAAGCGACGCCGCCCATCATCGTCGGGTCCGGCGCACTTCCGTTGATCGCACGATACACAGCACTGCCAATAACCCAAAGCCCAAACAGGGCCATGGTTGCTCCTTTGAACAACGAGGCCCTGGCCCGCGCTGACAAGCCCATACCCACCACGAAGAGACTAATTGCGTAATTGGCTGAGTCGCCGAAGAAGTCCAGCGCATCTGCTTGCAAGGACATCGAATCGCTTAGTTGACTTGCAACAATCTCAACGAGGAACATTGCGAAGTTGGCGACCAAAGCAACCCACAAAACACGCCGGAAAAGTGGGTCGGACTGGTTATCGGCAGAGGATGGGGTTTGGCAATCTGTGCAGCCAACCATTAGCCAAGCTCCTCGCAATCAAGTGGTTCACCCACGTGAGCCACCATGTCATCGATAACGCATCGAATATGGTCGTCCAGCGCAGAGTAGTAAATCTTTTTCCCGTCTCTCTGCCCACGAAGTATGCGTGCCCCTTTGAGCAATCGAAGGTGATGACTCACCAAAGGTGGTGACAGGCCCAACTGCTCAGCAATATCTCCGACGCATATCGGTTTGCTCAAGCAGCGCAGCACGATACGAAGCCTGGTGGGGTCTCCAAGTAGGCGAAACAAATCGGCGACATGAACGACCGTGTCTTCCGAATCGTAAGGCCCAGCAGTGTTTGACGGCATACTTCACTTCAAACATTTAAACATGTGTTTATATGTTTTCATGATTGGAGTGCCAAGTCAAGGACAAAGAGATAAGGCTTGAGTACCTGACTGATAGCCGTATATTTGCACCTGCTACTTCGGCGATGTATCTCTGAAGTACCGTCCGAACATACGTTCGGACCCAATGTAAATCAGAAACGCACCCGCCAGGCCCGTATTGACGATGATTGACCAAGTGTCAGGACCAAAGTCAATCATCCTGAGACTGTACAACAACGTCATTGTGCCAGCTGCAAGGCACCACGGAGCCATGAAGATGCAGTGAACTCTGCGGCTTCTGTATGCGTTGTAGAGGCAAAAAATGCCAACGAATAGAAATGCAATGGCAGGAATCATCGTCGCCAGGAGAAAGCCTGCCAGGTTGCCGGCCACTTGTAGAGCTAGAAATGGAATTCCATAAATCGCCAACTTCGCGCCGACACCATCCAACAAGTCAGAATGATTGCCAGGGCTTGCTTGAGTACCGTCGCGCCTCCCGATTTCCCACTCGTCCACATGACGAATGAACCCAGGACAATAGTGTTCGCGCGTGTCCTGCTGGCGAAGCAGTCCGGCCAGGTGCGCCAAGGCACGCATCTCGCAACCCGGAGTAGCAAGCACGGCCGCCAGGCAGAATGACAACCCGAGGTGAGCATAGGTGTAGATCATCATGCCATTGACGACCAACCAGAAGATCTGAGCAACGAGCGTTCCGTGTGTCATGTAGGAATACGCAGTACTGCCCAGCACCAGTCCAGCAAACGCCACCCTTGGCCACATGCCCCACCGCACGCCAAACCCGATATTGATGACGTAAGGGATCAATGCCAACGCGAATAGGCCAAACGCGATGTAAGGAAGGCTGGTCAAGTCGTCAATCGTAGAATCCACGGCTAGCTTCCAGACCAGGCCCAAGCACAGGATGCCGAGGATCAATCGGACCAGACGTCCGATCCAACGCGGCTTTACCAATGTTCCTGGTTCGTCGAATCGAAAGGTTTCTTCCGGAACGGGCGGAGTGGTCATACATTCACCTGAGCACACAGGTCACACCTGATTGTGTGACCTTTACAGTCTATGGGCTGGAGTGACTACAGGGTCAAGTGCCTGCTAACCGCCTCATCGGTCACTTGTCATTGGTCAAGCAGTTCAAGACTCGATTGACTCTGTCCGAGCGCGTAGTGGCCCGTTTTGCGTCGCAGATGGGTTCTGCCAACGCTCGCCGTTGTGCGGCGGTCAGCTGTTCCCATGCCGCAGCCAACCCATTGGCCTCCAGTGCTGAGATCAACTCATCAGGGACTGCCTGGGCAAGCGACAGCTTCACTCGGAGTTGAGCGCCTTCAACCACATTGGCCGTAATCAGGTGTTTACTCGTGAGTTCAACAAACCACTTCTCGTTCCAGGGCTTGACCGATCGACGACCAATCTCAACTCCGTTGATGGTGACAATCGACATGAAGGTTCTGCGCTTTTTGAGCTTTTCTGGCACCTCGGGCGGGACCAGGAAATACAAGGGCTGTCCCGGTGTGTGGCATCTCAGAATGGAGCGAAAGCTGTACTGCTTGCCAATCGAATGCATTTCGAGCTAACTCAAAAGGCTGCCGGCACCTTGCAATGACTCAATGATGGGGCATTGT
Organism: Lysobacteraceae bacterium; assembly: GCA_021604725.1. Lineage (GTDB taxonomy): Bacteria > Pseudomonadota > Gammaproteobacteria > Xanthomonadales > BQJN01 > BQJN01. The sequence goes on from BQJN01000039.1 coordinate 14,572, forward strand.
GGCGCATCATCGCCGTCGCATTTGGAAGCGATCTTACGAAGCGTTCGCTCCATGTTCTGTAGATGCTTGATCTTGGTCCGAATGGCGTCGGCATGTCGCATCGTTCGATCATGAATATCAACACAGTGCATTTCGGTGTCATCCGCCAATGCGAGCAACTCTCGGATGTCCGACATCGAAAAGCCCAACTCCCGGCATCGCCGAATGAAAACCAGGCGAGTTAGATGTTCGTTGGTATATGACCTGTAGCCACCTGTCGTTCTTTGCGGGTCCGGGAGAATGCCAGATTTTTCGTAGTAACGAATGGTCTCAATCTTGACGCCCGCATGCTTTGACAGGACACCTATGGTGAACCTTTTCGAAGTTGATTTCGCCATGACAGTTGACTCTGTAGTTACTACGGGGTTTATGGTCCCGCCAACTCCCACAGATTGCAAGGTGACAACATGAATGCTGATGGCGCTCAAGATGTAGGGCGCAAGCGCTTGTTTGCGGCGGGTAGCATAGTGGGTGCAATCCTCGCTTCATCATGCTGCATCGCCCCTTTGGTCTTGGTCACGCTTGGCGTCAGCGGGGCCTGGATGGGAAATCTGACCGCGATGGCGCCTTATCAGACCTATTTCATCGCAGCAACGCTGATCCTTCTTGCGGCTGGATATTGGTTCGTGTATTTCAAGCCCAGACAAGCGTGCGAAGAAGACTCGTACTGTGCCTTGCCACAGTCCGACCGCATCGTAAAACTAGCGCTTTGGATAGCTACGGGGTTAATCGCACTGGCCATGTGCGTGAATTTTGTCTTGCCACTACTTATGTAGGAGTTCCATCGTGATTCGATTTGTCTTGGTATTTTGTATTGTGTTTTTTGCTTCGTCCCCAACCGTACATGCGGCAGAAACTACGACCTCGTTCGCGATAGCGAAAATGACTTGTGCTACCTGCCCCTTGACCGTGCGTCTAGCAATGGAACGTGTGGAAGGCGTCATTGATGTTGACGTCGACTACGCCACCAAAGTCGCCACGGTGACCTTTGATGACGCGAAAACCGATCCGGAAGATATTGCAGAAGCCTCCACCAATGTGGGCTTTCCGGCGACGCTGAATGATGCATGATTCTGTCAAGGAATCGATGAACGACAGGTTGAGAATCGCCGTCGTTGGAACCGGCTCCGGTGCCTTTGCCGCCGCACTGAAGGCGGTCGAGCAAGGTGCTGAAGTGACCATGATTGAACGCGCCGAAGTTATTGGCGGAACATGCGTCAATGTTGGCTGCGTGCCTTCCAAAATCATGATTCGGGCGGCCCAAATGGCTCAGTATCAACGCTGCCATCCGTTTGATGGCGTTGGCACCAATGAGCCAGCAGTCGATCGCCGCGCTCAACTAGCGCAACAAGCTGCTCGCGTTGATGAACTACGGTACGCAAAGTATGAGAGCATCCTCGCGGACAATGAATCGATTTCCCTGGTTCGCGGCAGTGCATCATTTCTAAATCGGAAAACGCTTGTCATCGCGCAAGCAAAAGGTGTTATGCAAACGCTGCATGCCGACCGCATACTGATCGCGACCGGCTCCTCCCCGTCGATTCCCAATGTCCCGGGGTTGGATGAGGTTCCATATTGGACATCTACCGAGGCGTTGGGATCGGATCAGATACCGGAACACTTGGTGGTAATCGGTTCATCGATTGTTGCGGTCGAAATTGCCCAAGCCTTTCGACGCTTCGGCTCTGCAGTAACAGTCCTGGCCCGCACGCGGCTGCTTTCCAGGGAAGATCCGGATGTTGGGAATGGGCTCAGAAAAGTGCTTTCGACTGAAGGCGTACGCGTAATAGAAAAGACCATGGCATCGCGTATTGGGTTCAGCGATGGCACGTATACGACAACGATCGATGGCGAGAAGATAACAAGCGATGCGCTGCTGGTCGCAGCGGGACGGACGCCAAACACAGGGGGCCTCGACCTGCACATCGCGGGTGTCGAGACCACGCCCAATGGAGCGGTTGTGGTTGACGATTACCTGCGTACCACTGCACCAAATATCTACGCGGTTGGCGACTGCACTACCCTTCCCCAATTCGTCTACGTTGCCGCTGCAGCGGGAACACGCGCTGGTACCAACATGACTAGCGGCAATGTATCACTGGACCTTTCCACAATGCCTGCAGTGATATTTACAGATCCTCAGGTCGCAACGGTAGGGTTGACCGAAGCGGATGCGCAAAACGCCAACATCAATGCTGACAGCCGAATACTGGATATCGAGAATGTTCCCAGGGCGCTGGCAAATTTCGATACGCAGGGTTTCATCAAACTAGTGATCGATGTCGATAGCGGCCAACTCATCGGTGCGCAGATTCTGGCCAGGGACGCCGGCGAGATAATTCAGTCCGCCGCCCTGGCAATACGAAACCGCATGACTGTTAAAGAGTTGGCGAATGAACTGTTTCCATACCTAACCATGGTGGAAGGGCTAAAACTCTGTGCTCAAACGTTTTTCAAGGATGTGAAACAGCTATCATGTTGTGCTGGCTGATTGGGCTGGCCTTGCTCTGTCCTATTAGAACCCATTGCCCTTCACCGGAACGTAGCCTCGCATCAGTTTGACTGATTGTTTACACGCAGCGCAGTAGACGAGCAAAACTTGATTTTGGCCGTCGAAAACCTTCCTATGTACGCCCAACTATGGATATATGAATATCCATCATTCACAAATCCCGGCTATCGACGGATCTACCGTGGAATTCGACTAACTCCTTGGGGCACCGAGCAAACAGCCTTCGCATTGACCAAGCACGGTCACTTCGACCTTCACCCCAAATTGGGTCTCCAGCGGGAGTCTACGCCAGTATTCCCAAACCTCCAGTGCCGGGCGTGGGTTCCCAGTTTCATCATAAAGCCCACGGTCCTGAGCGGTTCGCAGCATCGGGTGGTTGAATTCGCTGTTCGCAGCGAACCTATCGAAGAGCAGATCGAGGTCCCGCACTGCCCACAGGTTAATGAATTCCGCCTCGAGTTCATGCGCCGCGTCCAGCATTTTCACTGTGAATAGCGCCTGAGACTTCGGACCGCCCGGAATCAACAAGCGGTCCTGTCGCCCGGCGATGGGCACACCGATTGTCGGATGCATAAACGGGCTGGCGATGAAGCCCGATTCCAGTATTGCAAAGGGTTTCGAAGGGGCTATGAATTTGACCCGAGTGAACCAGTCGGCAGGTAGTTTCGTGGCGTCGCCCCCGACAGCGTCGTTGTGATCAGCATACGTACTGACTGCGTACAGGTCAGTGTACGGCAGCATGGCGTCGATGATGTCCTGACGTTCCGCCATGTAGGCATCGTCATTGAGGTTGAATTCTGCGAAGACGACGAGCTGCGGATACTCAACCTTCAGTGTCTCGTAGACGGTGCGCGAAAAGGTCAGCAGTTGTTGGAACCGATGGTCGTTCGGATCATTGAATACGGCATCGATCTCGGCAACGTATGAAAAGTATTTTGGCTTGAACCGCTCAATCAGATGGCGCGCATGATTCAGGTAGGCGGTAACGACCTCGTTATCGTCAAACGTCCGATCGGCCCAATCGCCGCTTCGTGGTACCGAGCCTGTTTCTCCAATGGACTGGGTGAGTGACACACGGTCCGACCCGAGTACGCTCAGCATCACCACGACGTTGTCAAAATCCGCGGCTCCTCTCTGCTGGCGTCTCAGCTCTTGTTCAAGGCTCTTGGGCAGCGGTGACTTTGACAAGGCTTCATCCCACGGGATTCCGACATCGTGAAACAGCGTGATCAGGTCGCCATGTTTTCGCAGGTACGAGAAGGTCTTATCGAAAGCTTCGTCGTTCCAGTCGTAAGGCTGATATGTGAATCCCATCAGAAACGGCCTCGCATCCGGCTGCAATTTGGGAACCAGCATGGCGTCGGTGATCTGCGCATCGACATCGAATTGTTCCAGCCTCGTCTGCGGGGCCATTGCCAGATTCCACACAAGCAGCAGAAAGGCCATGACAACCAAGGCAATCACAACAGATTTCCGCAATACGGATTTTCCTTTGTAGCCAACAACTGCCTTCATGAATCTTCTCCAGTCCCAAAGCCGCACCACGGCGAACAATTTTATTCCTTGGTTCCCGCCTTCAAAGCGAGATCCCTCTCCGCCCACGAGGGACTCGACAACCGACGAATCAAGACTGGCATCAACTGCTGACTCCTCCATGTGGAAAGCATTTGGCGTGATCTCGGCAGGTTAGCGACGATAATGTTCCTTCTCGCATAGATGAATTGGACATTCTGGGGATCTATACTGATACTCAGAATAACAACCATTGGGGCAGAACGTGTGGCCAGGGAAGCTCTGAATAAAACAATCGCACCAATCCAACCTTGAACAAAGATGCTATCATGACCAAAGCGGGCAAGCGGGTTGGAAATTTCCGTATCGTTCGAAGCCTGGGGCGAGGCGGTATGGGCGAGGTTTATGAGGGGTTTGACGAGACCCTTCAACGTCGCGTTGCTCTTAAAACCATCCGCGCCGAAAAGCGCATCAACGACACAGTTCGCACTCGCTTTCAGCGCGAAGCCCGAATGCTGTCACAACTCGATCACCCTGGAATCTGCCGCATCTATGACTATGTGAAGGGTGAACAGTGTGATTACCTGGTCCTGGAACTGATCGACGGCCGGACACTACGGGATGCTCTGAACGATAAGTTGGCGTTCAAGGAGAAGTTGCGCATCGCATCAGCCGTTGCCGAAGCGTTGGTGGCAGCGCACCGCATTGGCATTGTCCATAGGGATTTGAAGCCGCGAAACGTTATGCTCACCACGGAGGGCGGCGTCAAGGTTCTCGATTTTGGATTGGCTCGTTCCGCCCTTTCTTCAGCCGTTGATGACTCGACCATCCAGGGAACGGCTGCTTCCGATACCACTTTAGACCTGGAGGCGGATGACAACGCCCAAGCCGAAGCAACTTCCGAGTTGAATGACGGTAACGGATGGGGCGCGCCTATGGCGACATCTATCCATGACATTTCCACTCCGGATTTACGCCTGCAACAGCGGGCGAACGAGCCAGTCGACGAAGGGGACGGAAGCACACTCAAATCAGGTCCTGAATCGTCGACTTTGGACAACCCCACTCGCGTTGGGGCCAGGGTGGGCACACCGATCTATATGAGTCCCGAACAAGCTCGGGGTGAATTTGTTACAACCGCCAGCGACATGTACTCGCTCGGTCTGTTGCTCCAGGTTCTGTTCACGGAAAAGGACCCCTACCAAGACGGCTTGTCGACCAAGCAAATTCTTGAGCGTGCCACGCGCGGCGAATCACAAGCTCCAGTTGGAACCGACCGCCAGATCACTGTATTGATCAACCAACTGAAGGTGCTCGCGCCGAGTGACAGGCCCACTGCCCTGAGTGTGGTCAACCGACTGGCGCGGATTGCCACACGGTCGCGGCGCATGCTGCAGCTGGCCGCAGTGGCCGTGATCGTGGCTCTACTTGCCGCTGGTGGGGTCAAATACACGCTCGACTTGCGGGCAGAACGATCGATTGCGACGCATGCCCGCGAGGATGCGGATCGGCGACGCGAACAGGCGGAAGAATTGATCGGCTTCATGCTCGGTGATCTACGTTCCAAACTGCAGCCACTTGGCCGACTGGATGTCCTCGACGATGCGGGCAAGCAAGCGCTGGGCTATTTCGATTCGCTTGAGCCAAACGAAATCTCGGCTGAAGATCTGTACCGAAACTCGGTTGCGCTGTACCAGCTGGGCGAGGTCTGGATGATTCAGGGCAGGCTTGATCAGGCCATGCCGGTGCTATCACGGTCACTTGAATTGGCCGAACAAGCGGTTGAACGCCAACCCGGCAATGACGAGTGGCTGTTGGGTGTGGGCACCAGTCACTTCTGGATCGGCGATGCATGGCGACGCCAGGGAGATTTCGAACAGGCGTTGTCGCATTTCACCAAGTACATGGAAATCGCCACCGATCTGGCTGACCGCCATCCCGGCAATACCGAATACGAACTTGAGCGTGCCTACGGTCATACCAACGTTGGTGTTGTGCTCGAGTCCAGAGGACAGCTTGAACGCGCTCTAGGCCACTTCAAGATCAGCCTGCAGATCAGGCAGGCTCGTTTGCAGCGGGACCCATCATCCGCCACGCTTCGCAGCGCATACGCCAACGGGCTGAACAAGATTGGCGTGCTCTTGCAGAAACTGGGTGCCTTTCAACAGGCCCTCGAAACCCTGGCCCTGGAGCGGGAAACCTACCAAGCGCTAACGGCGGAAGACCCCAACCACACGCGCTGGAAACATCGCCTGGCGGTGAATCATGCCTACGCTTCCGACGTCTATGAATCCCTGGGTGAGATCGCGCAGGCTCTAGAGCACGCAAATGTCGAGCACGATAGATGGGTTCGCCTCACACAACACGATCCATCAAACACTCAATGGCACCGCAACCTCGCCATGTCCTTCGAAAGGTTGGGCAATCTGGAGCGAATCAACGGCGACCACGAGAAAGCATTGAGGCTTGTTCAAACGGGGGCGACGTTGATTGGACAGCTCCTGGCAAATGATCCCGACCAGATACCTTGGCGACGGGACGATGCAGCGATTCAGGTAGGTTTGGGGCAAATCAGGTTTGCTATGGGTGACAGCCTGGGCAGTCTTGCGGTTACCGCGGCTGCGGCCTCTACCCTGCGTGAACTTCTCCAATCCGACCCCAGCGATTCGAAAACCAACCGACTTCTCGCTCGCGCCGAATTGTTGTTGGGGGACCTGGCGAGAAGCTCTGATGATCAGACCGCGGCAAACGACGCCTACCAGCGCGCATTGGCGAACACGCCGCAGGACACCGAGGAACTGCGAGTGGTCGATTTACGCGCTCGCGCTTTGCTTAAGTTGGGTCTTGAGCAGCAGGCCACCCCTCTGCTCAGGCGCCTCAAGCAATCCAACTATCACCACCCAGATTTCGAGACGATACGGAAACAAGTTGAGTTTCCGGTCACAACGGCCGAAGCGCCAACTGCACAAGGCCAAAACTAAGAGGAGACAGATATGCCGAACGTAACCGTGAATTTCACTTACTACCCACCGCAGTCACCGGATTCCCCGCCCCAGGGAAAGGGAGTATTTGCCTTTGTCCCTTCTGCGGTTGTTGTGCACCCGGGAGACCCAACCGTTACCTGGAACCTGAACGCCGTTAACGACCAGGGTGAAAAGGTGAAGGCATCCTTGGTTGGCGTGGCCTTCAAGAGCGATTCTGGTTGGCCCGATGGCCCGCCGGCACAACAATCGGATACCCAATGGGCAGTCCAGGATCCGTGCAGCAAGGAAGGCACCTATGCTTACACCGTTGCCGTAATGTATGAGGGCAATAAATATTACGGCGACCCGGAAGTTGATAACGAGCCAGATTAAGTAGAAGTCGTCCACGATTAGCCATCCGTGGCTAACGCGGACACGGGTTTCAAGGAGCGCGGTCAGTGAAACCCTTTATTTTCAATAATTTGAAAACGCCGGTCCATCCGTGGACCGGTCGAGCTGGTCCAGAAACGTAAACTGTGGACGCGCTCTAGCTAGCCCGCGTCAAAGGCAAGGCTCGCTGGGCTTATTTGCGATCATCGTAGACAACGCAGTTTCGACCTGACGCCTTGGCGCGGTACAGCCTGCGATCAGCGGCAGCGATGAAGCTCTCGCAGTCAAACTCGGGTTTCATGCCAGCAAGGCCAATGCTGACGGTGAGCTTGATGTCCCTGCCCTTGTCGTAGAACGTGTGTGAAGCGACGGTCTTGCGGATATGCTCACAGAAGGCGATAGCGCCTGCCCTTCCCTTTTCGGGGAGCACCAATGTGAACTCTTCCCCGCCGAAGCGCGCCGCCAGTTCGTGGCGGCGCACCTCGTTGTTCAGAATTTTAGCGATATCTCGCAACACGGTATCGCCCGCAACATGGCCCATCTGATCATTGATCGCCTTGAAATGATCCAGGTCGATCATCGCTAAATGAAGGGGGCGCTCATGTCTTTCAGAGCGGGCAATTTCCCGTTCCAGAAAGTCCATCAAATAACGCTTGTTGGGGATCTGGGTCAGGCCATCATTGATGGTCAGTCGATAGATTTCCTCGTGGTAGAGCGCTTCGATGTTTCCGCCTTCGATAAACTTGAAAACGGCACCACCAATCTTTAGAAGATCGCCGCTGCGAAGCTCACGTGTGCTTGAGACGCGGTCTCCGTTGACAAAGGTTCCGTTGGTGCTGCCCAAATCCTCCACTACATACGTTCTGGATTTTTCGGTAAGTCGCGCGTGATGACGCGATATCGTAGACAGGTCCACCACGGCCGTATTGTCTTCTCCCCGTCCGATGGTGACATCGCGATGACCTAACGCAACACGTTTGCCTATCTCGCCCCCGTAAATCTGCACAATGCACGCGGGAGTCCGATATATCGTGGAGTCTTCAGCCGAGAGATCGGACGTGGAGGTGTCGCTATTCGTCATTTTTAAGGGGGAGCAAACTTGCGGTGAATCTGACCGCCATTATGGTGCAAGGTCTCGATAAAGAAAAAGTGGTGGGGTTGATTCGAAAGTAACGAAGGAGGTCAAGAGAGACTGGCCGACCTATGTGGCCACGAATGCTGATCGTGTTTTTCGCCTTTCGGCATATCGCCGAAGTCGACGTTCGCTATCCTGGCCTGGTTGTCACCGTTATGGTCACGACTGTTGTTGGAGGGGACAATAAACGAGTCGAACGCCCCTGCAAATTGAGTATCAGATCGCTTTGACAACGCTTACGCTACAATACAATCCGCCAGGAATTTACCAAACTTTGGACGTGGATTAGCGCCGTCGATGGATATGACCAGATACAACAGTTTCACCTTTAGCAACACATTAACGCTTGCTGCTCTGGGAACATGCCTCTTGCTACCTATTCAATGCTTGGCGCATGAAAGCATTACCACCGTGACATCGCCCATGATTCCCGGTTATGAGGTCCATATCGAAGTGGCAGGCGTCGAGCCATGTGCCGACCCACCCCAGGCACCCATATCACGATTCGTTGAGGTGACAGCTGATGGAATTACCCTTGGCGGACTAAGCAGCAGCGAGAATCCGAGTCAAGCCTGCGTGCCGAGTGGGTTTACCCCTTGGACTTACCAAATCAACGAGCTGAATGTTCCCCTGTCCAGTGGCTTGAGGTCAGGACCTACAACGCTTTTCCTTGAACAGCACTACGGATTGGAACCGCCAAGCGAGACGGACATCACCATTCAGTTACCGAACGCGACGACCCAGTTCCTTTATCTTTCAAGTCCAGGGGGCGTGCATGTCTTGCGAACGGATAACTTGCAGCTCGAAAAATTCCTGCCGACCAGACCTGTAAATCATGAAACGGGTCGAATCGAGATGGATGATGCATCTCAACCCTTGGTGTTTCATGACTACGCCGGGCCATACCCTGGCAACTATTTTTTGAAACTGGAGCCAGAACTGAGTCAATACACAGATAGCGAGCCGGTATTTTCGCCGGGCACGGATCTTCTGGATGTAGGTGGCAGTGGCTACCTCTACTACAGCGACCCGTCCACCGCGCACTCGCTCGGAAACGGCTGGCTACTCGTTAGTTACGAGGGCGAAGAGTATGACCTGGGTCCGACAAGCCCACCGCAACAGCTAGCACCCGCCGGAGGGCTCGTTTTCGTCTCCATGCCTGAGGAGAACATACTGTGGGTGATTGATGGCCTGAGCGTAATAAATTCGGTAGCCGTTGGGTCAGAGCCGAAAGCTATTCACCAGTCCCGCAGTCGTGATCAGGTTGTTGTTTCCAACGCGGGCGACGGAACCGTATCGTTGGTCGACCCATACTCCTTGGAAGTTACGACTTCACTACCCTTTGGTGCGGAAATACTGCAATTCACGCACGCCCGCACGGCTGGCCGTTATTACGGTGCAGGTGACAACGGATTGCTGTATTCGATTCATCAGGTGTCTGCCGAGATAGAAGTCCTCGCCTTCAATAGACCCGTGGTCGGCGTTGCCAGCAATTGGGAAAACAACCATCTCTACGTGCTGATCAATGATGACGTCGTCAGCGAGCTGGTGGTCCTGGAGGCTGGCACAGGGCAGGAAATCGATCGGCAACTGCTCAGCTTTCCTGCAATGACGATTGGAAGTTACTCGTCCGAGAGTTTCTACACAGTTCGACCAGAGGGCCTGGACCCTGTGCCCATTCCGGTCACGACGATCACAAGCAACGTGCTTCTCGCGATGTTGATACTAGCGGTGGCCTTTCAATTGCGCCGTTTACGACAGAATTGAGCGCCGCCGCACCACTCAGATCAGAAACGTATAGACGGCGCCAATAACTGCCAATGCTGCCAATCCCAGGCGGATAGGCCAACCCTTTTTCAGAGCGTCAGGCGCGAGAATCAGCCCGAAGGCAAGAAACAACATGCCCGAGGTGATCATGTTGGCCTGTGATCGGTAGGCCCCCGCCAACAACAGGAGCGCTGCGCAAAACAGCATGGCCCACCCCATAACACGGGCTGCAGGCGGTCTGTTCCAGGCGCTATCTCCGTCATGGGCTTCACCAGTCTGGACATCGCTCGAAGCAGTGGGGCGAGTGATCATCAACCTGTCTCCGTTATCGATTTGCCTCGGCTTGTTTAAGCGGGTGGATGACTTCCGTCAGCCAGTCGGCCGGGTTTGGAACCTCGCCCGGGTCTGTAATGTAAGCCTCCCAAGGCGCCCCTCCCGCCGCCGCGCCGTTGTCCGTCATCCACTGCTGGATTGCCTCGTGAGCAAGATTCAAACGATCATAAGGCCCTTTGTGGATGGTGGACACGACGTCGCCACCGACCAGCGTGCCCGCCATTATATCGTCGGCATCTTCTATCGGGCCAACGACTGGCATCCCCGCTTCAATTGTGACCATTCCTGGACCGAAGCTGATGTAGCGCGCGGTCGGTGGTCCGGCAAATGCTATGCCCTGGGCGGTCGCAAACTGGAATATCGGCACGAACATACTGGCAAGCGCATCGGAGATTTCGCTCGGTCTGACCTGACTTCTCATATACAGGAAAGGAATCTCGTCTATGTTTTTCCTGGCGATTTCATAGCTCATATCCGGTCTCATCCTGGCAGTGGCTTTTGATGCGTTTCTCGTCGAGACCCGATACAGACCAACGCATGGCGCGCTTCGGCTGGCAATCTGCAGATGTGATGGATCGTTCTCAACGAGGTGATTGTGTTCGGCCCGCTTTTGATTTCGAAACGCCCTTGGTGAAAGCGAAAATTCCTGCCGGAAGGCCCGTGAGAAGCCCTCTGCGCTGGCGAATCCTGCATCGAGTGCTACCTCAAGCACGCTGTTGTCTGTGACCAGCAAGAACGCCGCTGCCCGCTGCAACCGAACTCGCCGCCGGTATTGCAGCGGACTCTCGCCCACCGATGCACGGAAAATGCGCTGTAAGTGAAACCGCGAACGTCCATCGGCGACAGCCAGGTCAGCCAATGTTTCGATATCGCTATCAACAGCGGTCAGCTCGGCAAGCAGCGGCAGAAATTCATCAAGTCGGGGCACAATGTTTCCAATCTTAGCAGCACTATCGAAGCGTTCCTGACCGTTCTTGCGATCTGATGGGCCGAATTACGCAAATAACTTTGTCATCTATTGGATTACGTTTTACTAGCGATATCGATTGAGCGAATTGTTAGTAAAGCGGGTGTGCTACAATTGCAAACAATTAGCTACCAATTGCATTTCGTGCACCATGCAGAAGCCGACACCACAAGACCAATTCAACCGTCTCTCAATGCTAGAGCGGCTCGTCGATGACAATCCGGCGCGCTCGCGGGAGATTCTTGTTGAAGTCATTCGCCAACGAACAGAAGAGGAAAATGAGGAGCTGGTTGATGCGTTTGTAGAGTATGCGTTGTCGGATCAACCACCTCACATCGAGCAAGCGCGGCTCAAAGCCGAAGCACAAAAGGCGGTGAAGGCTGAGTTCGGCCTGCTTCGACCGAAGGAGCTCCTGGCCTTGTTTGGAACGCCGAACTATCAACTTTCACGTGACGTCAATTCCGGCAAGCTGCTGCGTGTGCCCTTTCGTGGCAACAACTGCTACCCGGGTTTTCAGTTTGATTCTGATTCTGGTCAGCCCTTACCGGCTATTGCACTGGTCACCAAAGCGTTTGGTGATGCAACAAACCCATGGGCAGCGGTGTATTGGCTGGTATCCAACAACGGGCTACTGCTTGATAACGATGGCGCAGAACGACGCCCCGTAGACGTGCTCGCAAGGAAGGATCTGATTGCTGAGGCATTGGCCCATGAGTTCGCGGATACGGCTTTATGAAGCCACCCGACGCGGGGCTAGTCCTGCGGCAGGTTACCCAAACACTTCCCAAAAAGCCCCCGGCAATACATCGCTTGCCTGCGTCCTCTGTGATCTGGCATGTAGGCAACAAGAGCTGGGGTGTCGGCAGCTTCAATCCCAACACCAGCGGTGCCGGTCGCGGAGCGCGATTCTCACCCTTCAACGATTCGTCGGGAAAACCGGTGGCCACATTCTATGGTGGAGATTGTGCTGATGTCGCGATCATGGAAACGGTATTTCATGATGTGCCTACTGGCCATGGCATCCGATCTGTTCGGCGGGTAAAAGCACTTGGAGGTCGGACGCTGGAGTCCTTCGAAACGCAGGTCGATTTGCAATTCGCCAAGCTGTTCGATGCGGAACTGGGCCAATGGTCCTTAACGCCACCTGATATCAGTCACCTGGCAACGTATTACTACAAAGATACTCAATCATTCGCCCGTTCTGTCCACGCGAAATATCCAACGCTGCACGGGCTGGCATGGCGATCTCGCCTTTTGCCTGCGAATCTTGTCTATGTGATGTTTGAGGATCGAACCCCTTCAAACTGGGCCCTGCCGCACGAGACCGTGGGTCAATTGGACGACCCGAGCGACGCGAGCGCAAGGCTTGCCGAAGATCTCGCATCGCGCGCGGGGATCATGATCATCTGAGTAACTAGAGGTCGTCCACGATTAGCCATCCATGGCTAATGCGGACACGAACTTTCAGAAGCGCGGTTATGAAAGTTCTTCATTTTCAATGGCTTGAAAATGCTGGCACTTCCGTGTGCCAGGGCGAGCGAGTCAAAACACTTATCTGTGGACGCGCTCTAACTAGCCATGGCGTGTCACGCCTGTTGGTAGACGCCTTGTAGATGCCTACTAACTTGCTTGTGCGCGCGAAAAAATCCGCTTGACCGTACCCACGACCACGGCGACCTCGATGATGGATGCCAATTGATGAGCCATTCGCCAAAAGCCACCGTGATTGGCACCTTCCATGAATAGCTCTTCAGGGTTGGTGAGCGATACATTCGGGTGGGATGCAGATTGATCGTTGCTCAGGTCGTTGATCAACTGGGCTGTCATTACCGCGTTGCTGGTGTTGGCCTCAAAGGCCTCTGCGCCAAAGTTCTCCGCACCGGCATAGCCAGCCGCAAATAGTTTGTTGTTGGTGACAGATCGCGTGAGCGTGGCCGGGGCCACGTTGCATGACACCACAGTGCCCTGCCCTCGAGCCACGACTGATCGCCAGCGTTGAATGCGTTTGGCCAGCGTGTAATTGGGGCCTTGTTGAATCACCAGACTGTTGATGATGCCGAAGCTCCGCTGCTGCTCACCGATGACAACACGGCGGACATTGGGTGCGCAAAGGCGAGAGCCGCTGATGAGGCGAGCCAGCGACTGTAGCGGACGCAGCCAGCTCCTGATTGCGTATTGCGCCTGAGCCGCATCGACCACTTCAGTGGGTACGGCAAAGGCGTCGGTTGGACTGAGCAAGTACGCAAACTGGACCGAATGGGTGCTGCGCTCGGCGACCGTTTGCATGATCATGTCCATGGCTACGACCACCCGCACGAAATCGCCGCCGTCCAGATAGGCATAAGCGCCGATGGCCATCGGGCGGTCCAGTTCCAGTAGCCAGGTGGCGATCTCTGGAGCCTGAGTCAGCAGATTTGCGCCGGCCAGACTGGCCAGCTGCTCATCGCTCATGGCATCGGTCTGCGCTTCGATTATCGGAAAAACCAGGGTGCCGGAGGAATGGCGAGCGAGGTTGATCAACTTGGTCCAAACATCAGCGCGATCAAGGTCAATCGCAATCACAGTGAAACCCAGTTCCAGCAGAACAGCGCACGGCCCCATTTCTGAGCCGGCACCTAGCAATACCATCGGTGGCAAATCGGCCAAACATTCCGGATGGTCAATCACGCGAAGAATTGACGTGGCATGGCTGGCCTCGATGATGCCTCGTTGCTGCCAATTCGCGAGTTGCGCCCGAAGGCCATCCGCGTCGAGTACTTGATTGCGATAAGCAACCTTTAGCTCTTGCCGCTCGCCCCCGCCCCGGACAACTGCAGTTCTGAACAAGGGTGCGTTGTAGGCAGACATCGCTTCAAGCAATGGGCGGCTTTGCCCATCCCGCAAGAACTCAAAATGCTCGTAAACAGCTGCCAAACCCGACTGCGCGATCGCGTGGCACTGCGCCGTCGACTCAACTGATTTGGCTGTCATCTGCTCAAAATACTGACGGTAGCCCTTGCGCCAGTTCCGTTCCTTTGCGACACGTTTGGCGGTCGATTCGTCAACCGGGCCTAAAGCAGAAGCCACGACCATTTTTCCAGTAGCTGTTGTACTGCGCTTACCGTCCTTCGTTAAAGGGAATGCAACGCCCTGTTGTTCGGGTCCGCCATGTTTTGTTGTCATTATTCTTTCCCATGCCTATTTCGCAGCTGAGCAAACTTCCCTTTTGGAATGCGTCGCTCTCTGAAAGAGAGTTGATGATACTTCAATAGCACGGGCTCAATAAGGGACGGGTGGAATGAAGTACCGTCCAATTACGTGTCGGCATTAAGCATTGCGCCGGTGCTGCCCGCACGTTGTGCCGTAACTTTTTACATCGCTGCTACGCGGCGGGTTGTCTCAGTCTATTGAGAAGCTTTGAAGCTCAACTGGCACAAGCCCTGGGCCGGCGAAGACGTCATCCATCAACACGACAAAATCCGACCCTGCGCTACAGTGTAGCTGAAAGTGCATAGAACCGATTCCGGAGGCATCGATGGTTGTTGCACTTTGCGTCCAAACGCCCGTTGGAACCGATACGTTAGGCGAGTTTGGCAAAGCTGTAACACCGGTGCCGCAGTTCATGCTTGTGTACCCAACCGGTGTCACACGGCAGCTGGGGGTGGCACCGGAAAGGAGTCGAAAGTGCGCTCCGAACCCATAGGATGCGTCATCATTAACCGCAAAACAGTCAGAATCAATTGTTGCAAAGAATGGGTCAGGTACATTTTGAATCGCATCGATCTGCGCTGCGATTGATCCGCTTTTGGGCGTTGCCATATTCAAGGTCAAAACGCCTGTGTTCAACGTCCAGCTGTCGGGCGGATCGCCGTTTTCAAACCCACAATTGGCGACATCGTTCGATCCGCTCGCAGCACAATCGGCCAAGGCGGCAACCGAATGCGAGCTCAGCAGGACAAGAATAGCGATTTTATTATAATTCACGACACAAGCTCCTTGTAGGGTGGCAAGATTGTCTATTCCTGCTACGCATTATTCAAGCCCGCAAGGGCAAACAGTAGGTGCGCCCTGAACAAGGCAATGCCGAACTGACTCTAACCCTAGTCCAAACCTGGGTGCAGCTACTGAGCAGGAGTGTGTCCCGTGAAATTGGATGACCGACCGCGCGAACGCGTTCTTTTGCTAATCACCAGTTACCAGACAAGCGGTTGAGCGTGTAGTCCACCGTCGCAGATCGGTACAGCACCCCACTGGTGTCGCCGCCATCAAACTCGACAGTCAATCGGTAGGCGAAGTTTTCATTGTCTACGGCATGCCCGGCGATGGACTGGCTCAATAAGTGGTTGCTGCCGGGCGTTCCACTCTGGGTCGTTTGCAACGATGTGATGAGCGTATAGAAGCCCGTACCGAGGACTCGGCCGGTCTGTTCCAGATAAATTTTTATCGCGGCGTCGGCGTTGCTATCGTCAACCCGAGCACTGAGCCCGACAATGCTTGCGCCATGTGGAAGGTCCAGGTTGAAAATCACTTCACATTTGTTGTCGCCCCCGACGGTGGGTTGATCGACGCAATTGAGGCCAGACAGACTGATCGTCATCGGATCGACCAGGTTCATGCGATGCCCAGAATGCGCGCCGACCACACGTTGTCGGGTGATCGCCGAGGTGGCGATCTCGCCGGTGACATACAAACCATCTTGGGGCGGAACGGTATTTCCCCCTATGGTGGTTCCTCCATTGTCGAACATACGCAGTTTCGTCGAGCCAGCTGCCCTCACCCGCAATGCCGAGCCCGAAGTGGGTCGAATGACAATGGTCGCGTCGTCGCTATCGGTACCAACAGCCAGTCCGCTTTCGAAGTATGCGCCATTGGATTGAGGTGACACTGAGGTGCCCCCTGCGGAAAGGCCGCCGTTGGCCGATACTTTGAGCTTGCTCGCAGTCCCTACTTTCACATCAAGTGGATCGCCACCGGCGAGAGCATCGACCTGCACATTTCCCTCCAGCCTTGCCGCAACACTGGAGTCTGACGAGCGGTTGTATGCGCGGACTCCGTAGCCATCGGCAGACGTAGCTCGACCATATACGCCAAAATTGGGTCCGGTGCTGGCCAGTGCTATACCACTGACGCCACGGGCATTTGCCGCCGAACTCATGGTCCCGCCTTCGACACCGACGGCACTGCCAGCGGCAGCGCTGGCATGCGCTAAAATGGCGATGCCGTCTTCATGCGCAGTCTGGCTCAAGATATTCAGCGCGGCGCAAGCCGTTTGCTGACAATCCACCAACAGGCCATGTTCCTGCGTGTTTCTCGAAATGTACAGCTGGGCGCCATCATCGCTCTCGCCTCCCACCTCGGTAACGCCCTGCACCAACAGGCCCTGAGCTGGGGGCCCCGACGCGGTACCGACCGATACGCCGCTGTCATCATGCAACTGCAAGGCGGTCGTGCTCTGCGCTCGAATACGCAACGGGTCATCGACACCATCGCCATGCACTTCCAAGCGCGCATTGGCAGTGTCCGAGCCAATGGCCACCGGTCCGTCGTTGTAGTAAATGTGACTCGATGAACCCACTTGCCACGGCGTGATCTCGAGGTCTTCGACATGTTGCGCCACGGGCAAGGCAAGTAGAGGCCTCGGTGTGCCAACTTCGACCAGATCCATCAATGCTGAATCCCAGATGTAGGTCTGTATCCACAAGGGGCCACTGTTGAAAATCGGACCAAAATCGAGTTCGACTGTAAACACGCCACCGACAACTTCTACATCGTTAATAACCTGCGGCGTACCGACCGGGTTGTCGCCGGTGGTCGCCCCATCAAGGATGACGAATGACAGGTCGTGCAAGCCTTCAAGCACCTCGCCATTGGCCACAATCTGGCCTTGGTAGACAAAAGCAGTGTCCAACTGGGCAATAGAATTTACCGTTGCCAGGCTGAAAACCACAGCCAAGATGATGCGCGGATTCATGGCAACACCGATTGAGTGGTATAGGTAACTCGGGCGGATATGAATGACACTTCGTGGGTAGAGACTGCCATGGTTCCATCCAGCCGCACTTGCAGAAAGTAAACATAGTTGGAGGCATCGATGACAGCATGATCGATGCTGGTGTCGACAAATTCCTGGATCTCTGTGTAGGTCTCCGAAACTCCGGTCTCGACCTTGGCCATGATCTGCACGTTGCCAGATACGGAGCGTCGTCGCAGCTCGGTTATCGCAGTGTACGTTTCGAAGTTGTCAAACATACGAGCATCGAGACTGGTAACGATCGCGTCGTGCGGCAAGGCTAGTCTTAAGGTATGCAAACAATCCTCTGATTGATAACAACGCAGCCGCGAACCTTTAATCTCAGCCGCTCGGTCGAGCTCCACCGCAGGCACGGACGCGAAGTTCACGGTTTTCCAGCGTGTCAGCGCCCCGGTAGCTACGGGTCCTTTGACATGCAGGCCCTTGTTGGGCGGGTCGGTATCACCACCAACGGTAGCGCCACCACTGTCTGCCGATAGCCTGAATTTGTCATTGCCGGCATTGTCGCGAACGATCAAAGCATCACCGGCCAAGCCTCGTACCGTGACGAATGCGTCACTGGCCGATTCCGCCACTTGCACCGGACCGGCGATATGCAAACCATCGCTGCGCGGTGTGACGCTGTCCGAGCCGATTGACGTTCCCCCGTTGGCGTGCAGTCGCAACCTGGTCTGGCCATCGATCTCTATACCGAACAGCTTGCCAGCGTTGTTGGTGTCGACCTCAACATTCCCCTCGAACATGGCGGCCACCGCATCAGGTGCTGATTCATTACGAGCCCAAAGGGCATAGCTGGACTGGAAGAATGCTGAGTTGGACTGCGCATAAACGCCGGTTGCGTTGCCGTTGGTAGCCGAGGCGTACCCGAATATTCCAACACCCATGTCTGCGTCTGTCTTTCCGACAACGCCAATACCTGAACCGGTTCCAGTCACGTAACCCTGAGCGGCGGTAGCGCTGGCATGGGCGGTGTCTGACTCGATGGTGTTTCCACCACCTGAGGTGCCCAAATCCTCAACCAATGCACCGTATTCTGTGCCTTGGTTGCGTACGTACAACTTCGATGGGCCGGGCGTACCGGGGTCGCTCGCACCGACAGCAACGGATCCATTGACTTGCAGTCCTTGCGCAGGAGGTGTCAGTGCAGAGCCGATGGCAACGCCCCGGTTGGCATCGACTTTGAGCTCCAGAACGTCACCCATGTAAACCCGAAGCGGGTCCTCAGAGGCTGATGAATTGATTTCAAGTTGGGCCGCCGGTGTAGCGGTACCAATGCCCGCCCGGCCTGGGTAGAAGGCGATGGGAGTGGCCACCATCCAGGGATCACTAACCGCGCCATCGAGCCCAAACTGTGCATAGGGAGCCGGCAACACGGGTTGCCGCGGAACCAATGTTTCGAACCCACCCGACCCTGCTGATTCGCCGACCGAGATTTCCAGCCAACGTGGCGTACCATCGTAATGGTCACCAAAATCAAGGTCCAAAGTGAACACACCATCGTCAACGGCAACATCGGACAAAGCCACGGTAGCCAGTGGTACACCGCCGGTATCAAGTGGGTGCAACTTGACCAAAAAGTCGAAATCGCCATTTGCCGGCTGACCATTGTGGGTCAATTCACCCTGATAGGAAAAGCCGGTCCCCAGTGGCTGCCCGACTACGCTTGTTGCCAGCAGCATCAGACTGGCAGTCAGCAGTATGCGCTTCATGGTGTAACCCCTTCGGTCGTATAGCTGATGCGAGCACCGATAAAGCCGATTTGCTGGTAGTCGCCGGCGGAGCCGACTCGAATCAGCAAGAAGTAGGAGAAGTTGTCATTGTCGATGGTGCCGGCGCCGATGGTGGTGTCGAACGCTTCGTGGCCCAATCCGGGCGTGGCCACAACACCACTATTGACCCGAGCGATGCTGGTGGCTGTGCCGGAGGTGCCCCATAGCCTCAAATCGGCGGATGCCTCCAGGCCAGAGTGGTTGTCGTTGAAATAGGCACGCAGCTCAGTGACTTCTGCCCCATCGGGAAGCACCACCGGTGCTCGGTGCTCGCACGTGGTGCCCGCTGAACATGCCAGCACATCAACATCGATATAGCCGGCATTTGTAAGGTCAAGCGGGTGTACAGTGTTGGCGACATGGACGCTCCACCGCTGAACCGGATCAATTCGCAGGTCGCCCGCCAAACGCAAGCCATTGGCAGGCGGCGAGGAATTGGCGCCAATCGAGGTTCCACCATTGCCAGAGAACACACGCAAAACGGTACCAGCGGGGTTGCGAATGCGCAGCGGATCACCACTGGGTGCATCGATCACAACATAGGCAGAGGTCGAATCCGAACCAATCTGCACCGGTCCGGCAACTGCCGCTCTATTTACTCCAGGCTCGAGTGCTTCGCTGCCGAAAACCACGCCACCATTGCTGACGACGCGAATTTTTGACTGACCGCCTGTCTCAACCCGCAGGCTGTCACCGGCATCGTTGCCGCTGATGACCACGTTACCATCAAATTTTGCCGCTACCGCGTCAGTAGCGGAGGTGTTTTTGGCTACAATTCCGAAGCCGTTCGGAGAATCAGATCGTCCCAACACGCCAACTGTTCCACCCGTGGCAGATGTGGCGTCGCCAAACACACCGATTCCGGCTGATGTGCCTGCAGTCCGGCCGCGAATGCCAGCGGTTGATCCAGAAGTTGCCGTGGCCACACCCCGTAGTGCGGTTCCATCCGGTCTTGAGGTCAATGCGGCCAGATTTATCAATGCGCCACTACCATCCGGATCATGCACAGTCATGCCGCGATCAACCCCTTCGGCGTCGATGGCCAGTGCCGCATTCGCAGTAATCTGACCTAAACGAACCGGGCCAACCACGCGCAGACCGTTATCAGGCGCCAACCCCGGGCCACCAATAATGACGCCGGCATTGTCCATAACAACCAGTGCCGAATTGTTGGCGACCGCTGCTCTAAACGGTGGCGTTGAACCGCTGGATTCGACATAGAGCGGCTCGAAGCTGGCATCACCAATCGACACATAGCCCGGTGGGTAATGAATGACATTGCCATTGCGCAACCAACTCCCGTCCGGACCATTGGCCGCCCACAGGGCATGGGGTGCTGCTCGCATGTCGTAGCGGGGGTCCAACGTGAGGTAGTCGTCTGCAGAACTCGGCTTGAGTGCGACTTCCAACCAGAGCTTGTCCGGTCCAAACAGCTGACCGAAATCCAATTCCAGTTCAAACCAGCCTGCGTCAACGTCAACGGCGTCATGAAACAATGGACCCGCGATCAATGCCCCACCAGTGGCGGCGTCATACACCTCGATACGAAAATCGAACATGCCATGAGCGAATTCGCCTTCCAAACTAACCTCGCCGCGAAAAGCGAATCGGCCGTCAATATCACCGGCAAGCGACACCGAAAGATGCGTCAGCAGCACGAGGCCAGCCAGCCATTGGGTCCATGCCCTGCCCTTTCGCAACAGGCTTGCAGCAGACCGAGACGGACTCGCAACATTTCCAGTCTTTTCCAATGGAGCGACAGGCTGTAGCTTCCCACTGACCACCTTCATGGCGCGAACCCATCTTTGAACAGAACGTCCACCGGGTTGTTGATACCGGCCCAGAATCCGCCCCGAATTGCGGTTGTTCCATGCTCCAGCGTTGGACCCGGCTCAAACTGCCCAATGGTGCCATGCAGCTCGAAGCTGACACTTTCGCTCGGCATACCGCCGTTGGCGACGACCGCCCGTCGCAATTGGTAGTCCGCACCAGCACCAGCTGGACTTCGGCTGTCCCCCAGTGCCGAGCCGGCCAATAACAGGATCAACACAACGCAGCTGCTCGTCCGGCGGGCGAATTCAACATGTGAAGCGTTGCCAGTCATGTCGCTGGCTCCAAGTGGTCCAGCCCGGAAACAAAAACCAGCGCGCGCAATACTGGAAGTCGGCCACTTGATTCCAGCAGTACCTTCCAATGCCCCGAGCGTAGCGCATGGCGAGGACCAAACTGTTGATAAGCACCGCTATCGCTGGCGCGCAGCGAAAACTCCAGCCAAACCGCATCGACGCTTAGCGACTGCGGAATTGATAGCCGAAATTTCCCGGCGCGAACCGGGTGCTTCTCCACCACTAGCTCACCAACCAGCTCGTCTGAGATGTCATACATTTTTGCTCGCAGATCGAACAGGCCATCAACCGCGCCCTGATCCGAATACAGCTGGCCAACCAGCGCAACCGCCGGCTCGCGCCTGCTGTAATCCACGCCGACGGTGATCACCAGCACGGCTGCGGCGACTGTCGCTGTTATGAATATTCGCCAATGCCGAACTGAATCGTTGATGAACTGAATCGCCATACCTCACACGGTATCGACAGATCGCCAGCTCAGTCATGACCTAATGTTGACTTTTTTGTGACTCGACCCCTTTGAATCAATGACTTAGGATAGAAACCGTAACAAAGTCTGGGTTTACGCAGGATCACGGTAGTGTGAACGACAACAGCGAACAGGCGCCGGTCGCATACCAACTTGACAGGTGGCTCGTCGATCCGCAGCAATATCGGGTCTGCTCGGGAGATGTCACCCGTGCCGTCGAAAAGAAGACGTTCGAGGTGTTGCTCTACCTGATCCGCAATCGCTTACGAGTGGTGACGCGAGACGAACTGCTGGATAACGTTTGGACCGGCCGCGTAGTTTCGTACTCGGTTTTGGCACGCTCGATCATGAAGGCTCGGCGCGCCATCGCCAGCGATACGACACAAATCGAGACAGTACATGGCGTTGGCTACAAGTTCGTTGGCGAGGTGGCCGAAGTCACTCCTCCAGCGGTCCCGGCACAGCCCAACGCAACCAGGTTACCGCGTCGAGCATGGTGGGCAATTGCAGGGAGCCTGGCCGGCCTGGTTGTCGGCATCCTGGCCCTGTACTTATTGAGCCAGGCACCACCCGTGGCACAACCGGTTGCGGTCCTGCCAGTCAGCAATCAGACCCAACAATCTGACCTCAAATGGGTTGAGCATGGCCTTGGTGCCGTGTTGGCCGAAGCAATGGCCGACAATGCAGGTGTCTGGGTTATTCCCAATAAACAAGTAGAGGCGCTGCTCGGTGATAGTCCAGACACAGCGCCGGCGCTGGCGGACAATCTAGGCACCGACCGATTGATCGAGAGTGCTTTGACCAGGGAAGACGGGCAATTTCATCTAATCGCCAGGGTGGTCAACCTGGGGACCGAACGGGTCGATCATGAGGTGCGAGTATCCGGGACCGACCCAGTCGCTCTGGTTGCTGAGGCTGGCAGCAAACTGGCCGCTCGCATCACCACCACCAATGTCGTGTCGCAGCACCTGGTATCTCAGGATGCATTCGCCAATGAAGCGTATGCCAAGGGCCAAGATGCAATGCTGAAGGGGCATGCACCGGCTGCCGAAGACTATTTCAAGGCGGCCCTGCGCCAGGACCACTCGCTGATCGGCGCTGAATTTGGTTTGGCCAGCGCAGTGCGTGATCAAGGGCGCTATGGTGAGGCCATGGAATATTACGAACGGCTACGCCAGCTGGCCCAAGGCAAAGGGCTTGACCGCCTCGAAGCCGATGTTCTTCATGCCATGGCGCTGACCGAGTGGAGGCGCAGTGACCTCGACCAGGCACGCCAGCTCGAAGAGCAGTCAATGAACGTTCGGGGGACTGCCGATCCCATCGCGACCGGCGCCTCCGAGCTTTTTCTGGGCATACTGGCCTCTCGACGAAGCGAATACCAAAAAGCCGCAAGCCACTACGCCAATGCGCTCGCAGCCTACCAGCAGGCCGGCTACCTGCCCGGTCAAGCCAGTACTTACAACAGCCTCGGTGTGCTGGCATGGCGGCAATTCGACATCAGCACCTCTGAGGCCATGCATGAACGCGCACTGGACATTCGGACGCGACTCGGTCAGGACCGACAGATTGCAGCGAGCTTGAACAATCTCGGAACGATCGCTGCGTTTCGCGGGCAATTGGAGAACGCAGTTGATCTCTACCAACAAGCCCTGGCGCTGCGGCGCCAACTTTCTGACCCTGCGGGTATCGCGTCTACGCTGCGCAATCTCGCCGACCTCGACATTCGACTCGGTCATCTCGATCAGGCCAAAGTAAAGATCGACGAGGCGCGCGATATCGCTTTGCTGCTCAATGACGAGGTGCGTAAGGCGTGGGTCGCTGGCGCAGCTGGACGAGTCGCCTGGGCCGCAGGGGATCAGGCGCTCGCCCGAGACTTCTTCAGGGAACAGTTGAGTTACTACCTGGCTCTGGACGACCTGGCAAATTCCGCTGCGACTAAAACCATGCTCGCTTCAGTGTTGCCCAAAGAGTCCGAACAGGCTGCTCGGCTGCTTGACGAAGCCGCAGCAAGCGCCCGAGCGTTGGGACAAAGCGACACCGTCTTTCAGACGCAACTGGTTCGTGCGCGCCGGCTGGTCGAATCGGGTGACCTTGGCGAGGCCCAATCCATACTCGAGAACATCCTTGATACGCCGGATCGCCCAGATAGCCGCAAGACCATTGCAGACGTGGCGGCCTTGCTCGGCCAGATCTATGCTAGTCACGGGTTGTTGGATAACGCAGCAGAGTTGTTGCCCGATATGGAGGGTTGGCGAGCGGACTATCCCCCGGTACTGCTAAGCCAGGCTTGCTTGGCAGCCGCATCGGGAGAGCAGGAACGCGCAGTAGCGTTGCATCAGCGTGCCGTAAGACTGGCCGGCCAGGCCGTTCCGAGTCTGCTTGCTGAAGCACACCCGGATTGCCGACTGGTCGATTAGCACTCAGACAAGGTTGACACTACAAGACGAG
>BQJN01000040.1 GCA_021604725.1 Lysobacteraceae bacterium
CGCGCCCGGAACATGGCCTGCCTTGGCATCGAGCGGCTCTACCAGGCCCTTGAACCGCTCCGATGCTCGCGCGTCAACGAGCAAACAAGCCGACTCTTCCAGCAAACAAAGTAGCTCGTCGGTAAACACCACACTTCGAAAATCAGGCGCCCTTACCGCCATTGATGGCTCGGTCGGTGACGAGGTCCCGCTTTCGGTGGGCAGTTCAGATCTGACCCAGGCCGACCAACCACCGTCCAGCAATCGCACATCTTGCACTCCAAGCTGGTCCAGCAGCCACCACATTCGAGCGGCGATAGCACCACTGCTCTGGTCATAAAGGACAACAGGACCGTTCGTTGATATGCCCTGTGCACCAAGCCAGTCAGCAAGCGACCTTAACGTCGGCAATGGGTGCCGACCCAATCCGGCGACGGTCATATCGGACATCACTCGTTCCAGATCGGCATAAACGGCACCTGGAATGCGGGCTGATTGCCACGCCCGGTAGCCGGCATCGACATCCGACAAATCAAACCTGCAATCAATCACGGATGGCTTTGAATCTTCGACCAGCAGCCGATGCAGCTGGGCAGCATTGATCACGCGAACTGCCACAAGGCCTCCTGCAATGACAGCAGCATTCCGGCCGTGGCACCCCATACCACGTTGTCCTCATGTTTGACGACGTGATAATGCCGCCGCTTGCCCTTGTAGATCGCCGACTGCCTGATCAGATGGCTGGGGCTGAGCGCTATGGCCAACGGAATCTCAAACACTCGATCGACTTCACCTGGGTCCAGGGTTAGCTGCAGCTCGGGCTCAATCCAGCCCACAATCGGTGTCACCCGAAACCCGGTGACCGTTCGGTACGGCGGCAATTGCCCAAGTATCTGCACTTGGCTTCGGTCCAGCCCGACCTCTTCTTCGGTCTCTCGCAACGCGGTGTCAATCAGGCTGCGATCTGCCGGTTCACGACGTCCACCTGGGAAACTGGCCTGACCAGCGTGCGCTTTAAGGTGAGCGGCTCGCTGAGTAAACAGCAAAGACATGGACGCCCGATTGATCAACGGAACCAAAACAGCGGCGTCAACTGACGGTGTGGAAGGCGCCATTTCATCTGCGCCACTTTCAAGCGAACTGATGCGAGCCAGGCGCGCAGCAATCTCAGCCGCATCCAGTTGCTCAATGCCAGACCTCATTGTTTCTTGCGTTTGCGCCATCGCTGAATCATGCCATCAACCCCGGGACGGCTGCACCGAGCCCAAATTCGTGCCTCTTGCATATCAGCATCTACGCCATATCGACCATCGCGATAGGCCCCGACCAACATCAGCGCTGCATCTCTGCAACCGCCAGCGGCCGAGCGTTTCAAAAGATCGATGGCGCGAGACTGGTCTTTCGGCACCAGGCTGCCGGCCAGGTGCATGCGCCCAAGCGCCCAACTGGCCAACGGTTGGCCTTTTTCGGCAGCAGCAGCGATCCAAAACAACGCCAATGCCTCCTGTCGCTCGCCGCCCTTGCTACCAAGGTAATTGACCCCGAGGTTCCACATCGCATCGCGACTGCCGTGATCGGCGGCAATTCGATAGTAGCGATTGGCATTGCGCAGCGGCCCGCCAGTGCGCTCCACCAATGCACCCAGCATACACATGGAGCCGGCATGCCCAAGCTTGGCACCTCGCCGTGAGACCCAATTCAACCAGCCAAACTCAGCCATATTCATCGTCCAGCTTGGCCATCGCCTGAAGTCGTTCGCGTTCTGTCATGTAGGGCCATGCTGCGATCTGCTCGGTCGAGCGGTGACAGCCAACGCATCGCTTTGTATTGGTGTCAAGTTGGCAAATGCCGATGCATGGCGAGAGTATTGCCTCAATTGGAGGTGGGCTGTCGGGAAAAAATTCCAAAGTCTCGATCTTCCTGTCCTATGCTAAACTCCGCCGCAACCTGCCGCCGGCATGACCGACATGGTAGCGTAAACGAATCTGCGTTGGGCACCTTCTAGTTGCAAAGCAAAATGAAATCAATGTTGTCTGATCCCGCTACAGCCGAGACCAATCAGCAGTGCTAACGCTGGCAACACGCGTAGCCGAAGACTTTGGCCGCACCCTGGCCGGTCTGGACAAAACTGCCTACGGCTATCCGCAGTCACTGCTGCCCCACGACAAGGCGCAAATCAAAACCGCTCTGAGGACCTTGCTGAAGGTCGTAGGCAACGACCCCAAAGTAGGCGAGTCATTGGCCCGAGCGTATGTCTACCTGGCCCAGTTCGTACCCGATGACGATGCCGAACTCATTCAAAGCAGCCAATCGGTACTCAGCGGCGATGGCCAGTCCGGTGACCTCGGCGAGGTGGCGGTCGCCATGCAGCGTATCAACGAAATAAAACTGGCCATGGAAAAGGCCTTGAGCGAGGTCGAGGTATTACGCCAGGGGCGAGACCCGCAAAGCTGAACAAAGCGTCAGGTCGGAGCAGCTGAGCTGCCCCGACCAATTTCATAAGCGATTTAAGATTTAATCTCTAGCAGCTTGATATCAAACTGCAAGGCTTCATTCGGACCGATGGGGCGCTGACCGCGCTCACCATACGCCAACTCGGGTGGGATCCAAACGCGCCATTCGGCGCCGACCTTCATCAGCGGCAGAATCTCCTGCCAGCCACGGAGTACACCGTTGACCTTGAAGGCCGCCGGGACGCCACGGGCGAAGCTGCTGTCGAACTCAAATCCGTCCATACGTTGGCCGCGGTAGTGAACCATCACCTCGTCTTCGAGATTTGGGCGTTGACCCGACCCTTCCGACATTACGCGATACTGAACACCAGAGGGCAGTACAACCACATCCGGGTTGGCTCGGTTGTCGGCGAGGAACTTGTCGCTGCGTTCCTGATTTTCCGCTGCCAGCTCTTTCAGTTTCTTGAGGTTTTCCTCAAGGAATTGCTGCTGCATGACGTCCAATTGCGCGGCCATCTCTTCGACCGGGTAAGCTGGGTCACGCTCCGTCAGCGCGTCGCGCAAGGCACGGATGACCGTCTCAATCTCAATATCGAGTTCACGTGCCGAAAAATCCGCACCGATCTGATAGCCAATGGCGTAGCTGAGCTTCTCTTTGTCTATTGGGACCTGTTCCTGCGCGGCTGCGGGCATGAGCAAGCTTGCTCCGACCACCAGGCCGATAAGTCTGCAAATCATGCAAGACCTCCGTCTATTAATTGTTGCAAAATGACACGCCCGAAAAATCGGGGATTTATCTGAAGACTGGCTATTGTAACGGAGCACCCACGTGACGCAAGCCACAATCCGGGAATGCCGTATAAATAAACAAACCTTGGTGTCATTGACCAGTTTCTCGCCAAAAGTTCCATTCTGAAGCTGAACAAATCGATTGATTGGCGCCTATAGACGCCGTAATTCGCTGTTGGCACGGATCATGTATGTAGTTGGGCACGTACATACTTGGCCCAACGGCTACTGGAGAGACAACATGGGAATCTTTTCTCGTCTAGGTGACATCATCAACGCCAACCTGAACGCTGTATTGGAGCGTGCGGAGGATCCCGAAAAAATCATCAAGCTGATGATTCAGGAGATGGAAGATACGCTGGTAGAGGTCCGCTCTACAGCAGCGCGCGCCATTGCTGAGAAAAAGGAAAGGCAACGAGCAATCACCTTTCTTGAACAGGAAGCGATCGATTGGGAGCAGAAGGCTGAGTTGGCTGTTCGCAAGGACCGGGAAGATCTGGCCCGCGCTGCACTGACTGAGAAGAAACGAGTCGAGGCACAGACAGACCGAATCAAGCAAGAGCTTGGCTCAATTGATGAACAGTTGGCGAAATTCACCGATGACATTTCCAAACTGCAGTCGAAACTGGACGATGCACGCAAGCGGCAGGCTGCTTTGGTAAGACGCCAGCAAACTGCACAGAGCCAGTTAAAGATGCGCGGCCACATCCACAACGAACGCATCGATGACATCATGCATCGCTTCGAAAGCGCTGAGCGTAAAATTGATCAGGTTGAATCCGAAGCGGAAGTGCTTGATATGGGTCGCACCGGATTAGCCGGCCAAATTGATGCGCTGGAAGACGAGGATCGCATCAACGAAGAGTTGCAGGCGCTGCGGGAGCGTATGAAAAAAGCATCCAAGAACAAAGCGTAGGGGATTGATATGACCGAGGTATTTGGAATACTTTTTTTATGCGTGGTCGCTCCGATATGGATTGTTTTCCATTACCTGACCAAAGCAAAGACAGCAAAAAACATGACGCCAGAAGACGAGACCATGCTGGCGGACGTCTGGGAAAGTGCTCGAAAGATGGAACAGCGCATTCACACTTTGGAAAAGATTCTTGACCATGAATCTCCAGGATGGCGGGGAAGACAATGAGCACGACGATGCGTCGAAACCCTCACCGAATCTATCGAAACCGCGACAAAGCAATCATCGCAGGCGTTTGCGCAGGGATCGCGCACTACTTCGGCGCGGGCCGTTTCGCCATTCGCCTGTTGGCCCTGTTTGCACTGATTCTGGTTCCCCCGGTGACTGGCATCTTGTACCTGATTGCGGCCTGGCGATTGCCACCACAACCGGAAGCACTATTCCACAGCAGTGAGGAAGAACAGTTTTGGCGTCAAGTCAGCCATGCGCCGGCCCATACCTTTGGCCAGCTGCGACATCAAATGCGCGAGTTGGAACACAGGCTTCGAGCCATGGAAGCACACGTCACCTCAGCCGAATTTCAGATCAACCGAGAACTGAAATAGACCACAGGACTTTGCAGGCGGCCAATCCTGAGCCGTCTCACTTCAGCGCTCGACACCACCGACTGAAAACCGCCCTTACTGAGTACTTGATGAAGTCCATGGGGGTTTGCTCTCGTTAACCAGTAGAGCCAACCACGCCACGATCGCCGGAACCAGGTGCAATACCAATCTGTTGGTTGAAGTGAAGTTGTCCGCCCATTGCGAGGCATCAGTATAGAAAAACAGGAAAAACAGGAAGGCAAGTCCACAAGTCACGATCGTGGTGCCAGTGGCGCGGACCCGGGTATCAAGCAGGTGACGGAACCTTAAGATCACCCCGGCCACTACAGCGAACCAGAGCAAATGCCAATTTGGTGCGTCAAACATCACCGTTAGAATCGCCTTGCCTGTATTACGAAAGCCAAGCACGTAGTCGCCAATCAATGGAATGTGCAGCAACCCAGGTTCGATACGTACCACACCCAGTGTAGGTACCCAGAATGAAATTCGATCAAGAAATAGCAGGATCAATGCCAGCAGAGTTGCGACTGCGACAAACCAACGCCGCCCCTTCGACTCCAACCTGGCCATCACCAAAGCGGGAAGCAGCGTAACCAGCCAGACCGCGCCTTCCAGCTTGATGTACATCAAACCGGCGGCAATTCCTACCGCCACCCAGTATTGGCGATATTCATTGGTCACGGCAAAACGCAGCAAGGCCAACGTAGCCAAACCGTGACCCGAGGCCAGCAACACGTCACCATACCCGGCCAGCGCCATATGTGTATTCAAGATTGGCAGCGAACCCAGAACATAGCATGCCAGCATCGCTACGGTCGGTGTCAGGCCAATGGTTCTGAGCTGCCCGTACATTGCAAGAATGAGTGCCAGGCCGCACAACGGCCAGGTCGCATTGATCAGCGGCTCATGCCACTGTTCTACCCCCAAAGCCACCCACATTTGCCACAGTGGAATCAGCGGGGGATAACCCCAAGCCTGAGTGGTGTACAGGTCTGACCCATTCTGGTTGAGCCAGACCTCATGCGGAACAAACGGCACAATGTCGTTCAGTCCAAACCAGATCTTTGCTTTGACCGCCCAAGTTGACCAGGCATCCCATGGGTAGATCGGACGAGCAACGGCCTCCGAAAGCGTAATAAAGAAACGCCAGCTCAACCAGGCCAATAATGCCCACCACAGAACGCGAAGTAGCACACTCGAAGCAGGGGACGCGGGTGCGGAATGGCTCGCATCTCGCCCCCACAATTTGGCCAGACAAAACCCAAGAATCAAAAACAGCGCCAACACAACCAGAAAACGCGATGCATCAGCCAATATCAACATAACGATGCCGGCCAACACAGAGGTGACCAGAAGGCCGACGAAGTAGCCGTAGCCAATCGCGCCAGCCCACTCAAACCCGGACCTGGGACGAGCGGTCAAAAACGACCACAACGCAATGCCAGTGGCCCACGGCAACGCGAAAACCAGAAGAGTCTGCATCACCATACTCATGATGACACCCTCGCCGGCTTGGCCAATATTTCGTAAACGGTACCGATCTCGTTCTCCAGCAAGCGCTTCGCTCGAATTCGAAAGCGTTGACCCGCTTGGGTACCAGCCACATAGAGGTGCCCATTGGCAAACCTGACCGAATTGCCTTGAGGTCCAGTAATGTCGACCAGGCGGTCATGAACCGACAGTTTCAACAGCTCTCTTTTGGTATACATCAGCGAGCTGTTGGCTGGACTCAGATGCCATATCAATCGCTTTTGCAAATACTGACTGGGGCCACTGACCATCACTCGATGCTGTAGCAGTTCCGAGTCGGCTGCTTTGATTTCTCGTGCAAACTCAACCAGCTCAACATCAGCAACGCGCTGCATGTGATCCGGCCAGCTTGCGTCGGCGAACAATTCATCCGTGGCCGCTCGCTGGCGAATCAGCCCTTGCTGCCACACCAGGTCAGGCAGGAACCAGATGGTAAGCAAAGTCACCACGATCACCGGCCGAGCCTGTTGCCGAAACAGCACCCAGGCCAGTGTGCAACACAGCAACCCAAGCAACGCCAGGTACGGCATGGCCGAGCCCTCACTAGCATCGGCGGTCAGGCCACCCAAGTAGTTGATGGATCTGAATGTCCACGGGTGCTCAGTTGACCAGGCCGTTAAACGGGCCTTTGCCGAATGAATCACCGACCCGCCAAGAAAGGTCAAGCTTTCGACCTTGATCGGCTCTATATTAGTCAATGGTGGTGACAACTGAGGCACTGGAAAGAAGGCAATGGCCAATTGACTGACGTTACCAGTCCACCGCTCGTGCCCTCGCAGGCGAACAAGCTGACGTTTGCCATTTGGCGTCGGCAGCACCAGCTCGACCAGTTCACCGGGTGCCCCAATTGGAGACCACACCAGTGAGGCTTCCAGATTGCTGGTTTGGCCTTCGATCACGTACTCAAAAAAAGCGTAGTCATCGGTCCGAAGCGCACCAATTGGCATAACGACGATGGCCGACCCACCGTCCAGCAAGCGCTCAACCAGCAGTCGCTCATCGGCCACCCGACCACTACCGACAGCAATCGTCAGCTTGTCGATATCGATAGCCAATGGTTCGGTTTCCGTAGCTTGACTGCCAGCACCATGCCAGCCAAAAGCCAGCAACAGCAGTCCAGCAAGTGATACGCAGGCGGCCACATACAGCGCCAGGCGCAATTTGTTCAATGGTTTTCTCACAGTTGCTTGTAACTCATTCGGTCGCTCATCGTTGAGCTAGCCGTTTGATCGCCTGCATTTCGTTTTCGGTGAAACCGGCACGCATTCGCGCCGGTTCGTTGAACGGGGCCTTCATCTTGCCGCCGTAATGTTTCTCAATCAAGCCTAAAAATGTCGACTGAGGCTCAACACCAGCGCTTTGGCAACACCAGTTAAACCATCGCGTGCCGATTTCGACGTGCCGCTCTTCCTCCTGCAAGATGATCTTCAACACCGCGACCGTCTCGAGGTCACCGACCGATTGCACGCGTTTGATCATGCCGGGTGTGACATCCAACCCGCGTGCCTCAAGCACACGCGGAACCAAAGCCATACGATGCAGGCGATCATGCCTGGTCGCACAAGCCATTTCCCACAAGCCATTGTGAGCTGGCAAATCACCATACGTTGCACCGTAAGCGCTCAATCGATCGGCCAGCATTTCGAAATGGCGGGCTTCGTCAACGGCGACACTTATCCAATCGTCGTAGTAAGCCTCCGGAAAATCTCGAAACCGATACGCGGCATCGAGTGCCAGGTTGATGGCATTGAACTCAATATGCGCCACCGCGTGCAACAAACCGATGCGTCCTTGTTCGGAGCCCAGGGCGCGCATTGGAACCTGGCGTGGCGGCACCAGTTGAAGATTGTTCGGCAGTCCAGGTTGGTCCAGATCAAGCGGCACAGAGTCGCCATACTCAGGCCGCAAGTGCCGAGCGGCCCACTGTGCGCCCAAAGCCTTGGTCAAACTCACTTTTTCCACCGCGTCGCAGCACTGAAGGCACTCGAGCAAAGCGCTACCGAGCAAGCGGCGATCGTCAACCGAATCCATTCAAGTACCCAACTCGGCAATCATGGCGTCTGCAAAGGCACTGGTTGACAGTTCCGTTGCCCCCTCCATTTGCCGGGCCAGGTCGTAGGTAACCTGACCCTTGGCAATGACAGATGAAAATGCCTTGGCAATCAGCGCAGACACTTCCGTCCAACCGAGGTGTTCAAACATCATGCAGCCGGAAAACATCAGTGAACCAGGGTTGACCTTATCCATACCCGCATACTTCGGGGCAGTGCCATGAGTCGCCTCGAACACAGCGACGTGATCTGACATATTGGCGCCCGGCGCGATTCCGACGCCGCCGACCTGAGCGGCCAGAGCATCTGACAGGTAGTCTCCATTTTGGTTGGTCGTCGCAATAACATCGAACTCTGCCGGCCGCAGCAACATCAGCTGGAACATGATGTCGGCAATCCGATCCTTGATCACCACCTTTCCTGCCGGCCGCTGGCCCGCAAACTCGGTCCAAAGTTGTTGCTCCGTTATCGTCGACTCCGAAAACTCTTCCTCCGCTACCGAATACCCCCAACGCCTGAATGCTCCTTCGGTAAATTTCATGATGTTGCCTTTATGCACCAACGTTACGCTCTCGCGATCGTGGTCCAGGGCGTATTGAATTGCTCTTCTTACCAGGCGTCTCGAAGCGGTTTCGCTAATCGGCTTGATTCCCAAACCGGCACCTTCGAAAAAATTGGCGCCCAGCTTGTTGCGTAAAAACTCAGCCAGCATCAGGTTGTCCGCACTGTTCGACTCATATTCCAGTCCAGCGTAAATGTCTTCGGTGTTCTCGCGAAAGACAACCGCATCGACGTTTTCAGGATGGCGCATCGGAGAAGGCACACCCGCATAGTAACGCACGGGTTGAACGCGGGCGTAGAGGTCGAGTGTCTGCCGCAACGAAACGTTCAGGGATCGAAAGCCACCACCCACCGGGGTGGTCAAAGGCCCCTTGACCGCAACTGTCAACTGCTTGATTGCATCCAGTGTCTCTCGCGGAAAGAAATCACCATCGTACAAGCGAGCTGCCTTCTCCCCCATGTACAACTCAGCCCAGTGGACTCTGCGTTTGTCACCGTATGCGGCACAGACCGCGGCATCCCAGATACGCAGACTGGCCCGCGTCACATCGGGCCCTACCCCATCGCCCTCGACGAAGCCGACAATTGGCTGGTCGGTCGCACTTGGACGGCCGTTGATGACGGTAACTCGGTCGCCATTTTCAGGGAGTCGAATGTGTCGGTAGTTCATGCCGATATCGCAAATCGTTGGTCGACGACGCCGACCGGTCGCAGCAAGTGCTAACCAACCAGTGACACCCGAGTTTTGGACTTGGCCTCATCCGACCGACTCAGTTCCAGCTGGCGCAAGTAATCGGCTTCCACCGAAGTGACGTAATCACCTGAAAAGCATGAAGTATCGAACTCTGAAATACGCGAGGTGCCTTCCGAGCAGGCGGCGATCAGGTCGTCCAGTTCCTGATAGATAAGCCAATCGGCCCCCAGTTCTCTCTCGATTTCTGCGATGTCCCTATCATGCGCGATAAGCTCGGATGCCGCTGGCATGTCAATGCCGTAGACGTTCGGATGTCGGACTGGAGGCGCTGCAGAGGCGAAGAACACCTTGCGGGCACCGGCCTCACGCGCCATTTGGATGATCTGCCGCGATGTTGTTCCGCGCACGATGGAGTCATCGACGAGCAATACATTCTTGTTGCGAAACTCCAGGCCAATCGGGTTGAGTTTCCGCTTCACCGAACGAGCACGCTCTTCCTGTCCAGGCATGATAAAGGTGCGCCCGATATAGCGGTTTTTGATCAACCCTTCCCGATATTTCACGCCGAGCATGTGGGCCAGTGGCAGCGCCGAAGTACGCGCCGTATCGGGAACCGGAATGACCACATCAATACCATGATCCGGTCGTTCTCGAAGAATCTTTTGTGCCAGCTTTTCGCCCATTCGCAGACGTGCCTTGTACACCGAGATATCATCTATCAGGGAGTCTGGACGTGCGAAATAGACGTACTCGAATATGCAGGGAGTCTGACGCGTTGGCTTGGCACAGGAACGATGGTGGATCTGGCCATCCATGCTGATATAGACAGCCTCGCCTGGTGCCACATCGGCAACCAGTTCAAAACCAAGCACGCTCAAGGCCACACTCTCAGACGCAATGGCGTATTCAAGCCCATGATCTGTCTGGCGTTTTCCCCAAACCATGGGTCGAATGCCATGCGGATCACGAAAACCCAAAACGCCATAGCCGGGGATAATCGCTACCACGGCATAGCCACCCGAACACCGGGCATGTACACCACCGACTGCCTTGAAGATGTGATCTGCCTGCAAGTGGTGGGTGTCTTGTATTTGCAGTTCGTGCGCCAGAACGTTCAGCAACACCTCGCTGTCCGAGCTGGTATTGAGGTGACGCCGATCATCACGAAACAGTTCATTGCGAAGCTCATCAGCGTTGGTCAAATTGCCGTTGTGTGCCAACGCAATACCAAACGGCGAATTGACGTATAGCGGCTGCGCTTCATGGCAGTTATCGGTCCCCGCTGTCGGGTATCGACAATGTCCAATGCCGGCGAAGCCTGTCAGTTCACCGAGACTTTGCTCGTCAAAAACATCACGAACCAGGCCGTTGCCTTTGACCAGATGCAGGGTATCTGACTGATCACAGGTGACCATCCCCGCCGAATCCTGGCCACGGTGCTGCAGCACCGTCAAGCCATCATACAAACGTCCCGCAACGTGACCCTTCGCAACGATGCCAATGATTCCACACATGATCTTCGATCCGATTTGTTCGGGGAGTACCCGGATAACTCAGAAGCCGCGCAATGATACTACGTGGCGGCCTCAGATGCCTGCGTCGTGTCCTGTTGAGTTTCATCTTTTTGCTGTTCGTCCGGGAATAAAAAGCGTTCGCGCAGGTCTGCTGGAATCAGGTCCCTGACCTGGGCCGCAGCTCGCTCGAACCCGGGAATCAACACCGACGATTGCCACCAGTGCTCGCGTGGCATTGGCGTAAGCGTCGCCAACAACACGGCCAGTATGATGATTGCGATACCGCGCGCCGTGCCAAACAGCAACCCTAAAAAGCGGTCTGCGGTGCTCAAACCAGTTTTCTCAACAAGTTTTCCGAGCAGGAAATTGATCAAGCCACCGACCGATAGCGCCAACATAAAGAGTCCAGCGAAGGCCAGACCCAGGCGCAAGGTCGGCGAATCAACCAATGACTCGAGTTGAACGGACGCCAGGTCGACGTAGCGCAGGGCGACCCATATCGATGCAATCCAAACCAGCAATGACAGCACTTCGCGAAGCAATCCGCGAACCATACCGACCAGGGCGGACAAGCCAATGACCGCTAGCAGGCCATAGTCCAGGCCGGTCATCACGGATGGCTCACGACCATGCCGCGAATCGACAACGCATCTTCGATTTGCTGGCGCTCACGATTCGCGTCCTCGCGTTTCAAGTGCGGACCCACCCGAACTCGCCAGGCGATACCACTGGTATCGGATCGCAGTTGCTCACTCCAAGCGGCAAATCCTGCGGCCTGCAGGCGGGCCACCAGCCCATCAGCATTGCCTCGTTCCGAAAAGCTTCCGACTTGAATTGCCCATGCCGGCGCGGCTGTGCCTTCGGTACTGACTGAAGTGTCTTCAACCGCTTCACCACCGCTGGTGTCACTGAGCAATGTGGTGTTTAGATCGGGAAACGCCTGACGCAAGGAACTGGATGCGGCCTCGGCGTCGCCGCGAGTAACAAACGGTCCGACACGTACACGTGTTCGCGATGCACCATTGATCGAAGCCTTTTCGCTGTAGGCGGGGAATCCTTCGCTTCGCAATGACTCGATTAATCGATCAGCACGGTTTTGATCACTGAAACTACCCACCTGAAAGGACCAGTCACCGCTCAGTACGGCATCTGCAGGGTCGTCTCGATTTGAAGGCACCGGCAGCGCAGGCGCTGCTTCAGTTGTGTCCACCGGCTGTTCAACCGCCGCTGACACCGGCTGCGAGGCCTCGCCCGATGGGGCCACAGCCTCGTTGGCAGGCTCGTTATCGTCAACAGGAATTGGCACTGGTAGCGTGCGAGGCTCCTGGGGTTCTGCACTCTCGCCCAAATCAAGTGGCAACACACGGCTTTGCGTATCCTGACCGCTTTGAGGAATCTCCAGGTCAACGATCAACACAGAATCGGTCGCCGGGCCATCCAGTACCATAGGCACAAAAATAACGGCCATCACGACCAATACCGACGCCCCCACCACTCGCTGCTTCAGCGCTAATTCCATGCAGTCCTGTCTCTTCGTTGCTTCAATTCCAAGTATAACGGCTGCTTACCCATCGCGCTGCTCCAGAGCAAGCAATGCTTCATCGACTGTATGGAAAGAGCCAATGATCAAAATACGGTCCTTGATATGACTGGCACTGATCGCTGTGTTGACCGCCGCTGCCACCGAGTCGCATGACGTTGAAGTGCAGCCAAGGTCAGCGAGACGCAAACCCAACTGCTGCTGTGACATGCTTCTGGACAGCTTGGGGCTACAGGCGTACCAGTGCTCAACGTGCCTTGCCAGGACCCGCACCATGGCACTGAGGTCTTTGTCCTTCATCACCCCGAACACTGCTCGTGTGTATCGCTTCGGCTGGCTTTCGAGCCAACGTGCCAGCACCGCAGCCGAATCGGCGTTATGACAGACATCCACAATCAATTCCGGATCCGTCCCCAGGCACTGAATACGCCCCGGCAAGTGCGCAGTACCAATGCCCTCGTCAATTGATTCTCGGTCGACCAGCAGGCCGCTGCGCAGCACAGCAACAATGGCTGCCGCAGCGTTTGCGTATTGCACATCCCCGGCCAATGCTGGCCTTGGCAGACCGGTATAAGTTTGATCCTTGCTGGTCAGTGACCACGTCCCATCTTCTTGCCGTGCCATCTGGTAGTCGAGGCCGGCGATAATCGGCTCCGCGCCCTTGTCTGCGACCGGGTCGACCAGAAACTGTGCTGATGCTGAATCAGCGATAACGACCGACCGACCTGACCTGACAACGCCGGCTTTCTCCTTGGCAATCCCCCGAAGGTCGCTGCCTAGCCATTGCTCATGATCTCGACCAATCGATGTGATGACAGCAAGGTCGGCGTCAATGATGTTGACCGCATCAAGGCGACCACCCAGGCCAACCTCCAAAATGACGCAGTCCAATCCAGCCTCGGCGAACAACAACAGCGCAGCCAGGGTGGTGTACTCAAAAAAGCTCAGACTTTGATCGCCTCTGGCGCTCTCCACACGCTCGAACGCGGCACAAAAACTTGCGTCGCTAACGCAGTCCCCGGTGGTCTTGACGCGTTCGGCGAAATGTCGCACATGCGGCGACGTGTAGGCCCCTGTCCGATAACCGGCGCTACGCAAGATGGCCTCAACATAGGTGACGACCGAGCCTTTGCCGTTGGTGCCAGCAACGGTCACCACGAGCGGTGCCACCTTTGGCGCACCCAAACTTGCCCATACCTGACGGACTCGCTGCAAACCGAGATCGATTTCCGATGGGTGTAGTCGCTGAATGTACTCTAGCCAGTCGTCAAGTTGCATCGAGACGCTGGGAAGACGAGAAACGTTAGTCAATGGCGCAGACGGTCAACCGGCGTCACGCGCCAGAGCAAAGTCGGTAGCGTCGCAAAACTTTTCAAGTAGCAGAGCCAACTCAGACCGCATCTCCCGGCGATCAACGATCACATCCACCGAGCCATGTTGAACCAGAAATTCGCTGCGTTGAAATCCTGGTGGCAAGGTCTCTCGCACGGTCTGCGCAATCACTCGCGGACCGGCGAAGCCGATCAATGCTCTTGGCTCGGCAACATTGACGTCGCCCAACATGCCCAGGCTGGCTGATACGCCGCCGGTTGTAGGGTGAGTCAGCACAGAAATAAACGGCACTGATGCAGCGCGCATTCGCGCAATCACAGCGCTGGTTTTTGCCATTTGCATCAAGGAGAACAGCGACTCCTGCATGCGGGCACCGCCCGTTGCAGTAAAACAGATCAAAGGCTTGCGCTCGGCGATAGCCATTTGTCCGGCACGAGCGAAACGTTCACCGACCACTGACCCCATGGAGCCACCCATGAATTTAAATTCAAAGGCGCAAGCAACAACGCCCCGCCCCTTCAGTTTGCCTTTCATTGCCACCAGCGCATCGGTTTCTCCGGTGCGTTTCTGGGCTTCGACCAAACGATCGCGGTAACGCTTCGAGTCCTTGAACTTCAATGGATCCATCGGCTTCAATTCTGCGGCAATCTCCTCGCGCCCTTCGGGGTCAAGAAATCCGTCAAGCCGTTCACGCGCGGTCAATGGCATGTGATGGTCGCACTTCGGACAAACATTGAGGCTACGTTCAAGCTCAGGCTGGTACAAAACGGCATCACATTCGGCACACTTGCGCCACAGCCCTTCGGGAACGTTCTTCTTGCTGCGACCTTCGGTTCGAATGCTCGAAGGCATCAATTTTTGAAACCAGTTCATCCGTATTTCCTATGCAGTACTTGGCCCCAATCGTGGCCTGTGGCTTAGTGTACCTTACCGAGCGCGTCGGCGAGGGGCTTCATGGTGGCTCTGACAGCGGCACGGGCATCGACTTCGGTGCCGGCCCCGTCAATGGCCGCAACCAGGGCACTGCCGACGACCACACCATCAGCCACTTGTGCCAAAGCCCCTGCCTGCTCCGGGGTACTGACCCCAAAGCCAACCGCCACTGGCAGTCCCGTCGTGTCCTTCAGTTGTTCGACTCGCGACTGTACATCGTCGACATCAAGTCGACCGCTGCCGGTAATGCCCTTGACCGAGATGAAATATACAAACCCAGCTGCGGAATCGACGACTTGCGCAACACGGGTTACTCCGGTTGTTGGCGCGACCAGCATGATCGGCGCGATCTGAGCTTGTTGCAGGGAAAGGCGTAGCTCCCGCCCCTCCTCCACCGGCAAGTCAACCAACAACACACCGTCAACTCCGGATGCGGTCGCGGTTTCAATGAAGCGCTGAGTACCGAAACGCAGTAAAGGGTTCAGGTAGCCCATTAACACCACTGGAACATCGGGATGGACAGCCCGAAATTGCTTGGCGACCGCAAGGACACCCTGCATATTCATACCGTTGTCGATGGCCTGTTCACTAGCACGCTGTATCACCGGACCGTCCGCCATTGGATCGGAAAATGGCACACCGATTTCTATAATATCGACGCCGCTTGCAACCATTTCATCAAGTACCGGAAGCGTTAATTGCTGACTCGGATGGCCGGCACACATATAACCAACCAAGGCCGCACGCTTTTGCTGTCGGCACCGATCAAATGTCTGCTGCAATCGCTTCATACCTCGATTCCTTCGATTTCCGCTACCGTATGTACGTCTTTGTCGCCTCGTCCCGAGAGGTTAACCAGGATGTCTTTGTCAGGACCAAGCTGTTTGGCCAGTTTTAGCGCATAGGCAACTGCATGGGAGCTTTCCAGTGCCGGCATGATCCCTTCGGCGCGAGTCAATTGATGGAAAGCTGCCAGCGCCTCGTCATCGTCGATACCGACGTAATTGGCTCGCCCGGAATCTTTGAGCCAGGCATGTTCCGGCCCAACGCCAGGATAGTCCAAACCGGCCGAAATCGAGTGTGTCTCTCGGATCTGACCAGCTTCATCATCGAGGATGTATGTGCGGTTACCATGTAGCACGCCTGGACGACCTGCCACTAGCGAGGCTGCGTGTTCATCGGTGTTCAAACCGTGACCCGCCGCCTCAACGCCATACATTGCGACCTCATCATCATCAATGAACGGGTGAAATAGTCCAATCGCGTTTGAGCCTCCACCGACGCAAGCCACTACCGCATCAGGCAGTTTGCCGCAGCGCTCCAACATCTGCTGGCGAGCCTCACGACCGATCACGGCATTGAAGTCTCGAACCATCATCGGATAGGGGTGGGGCCCGGCAACCGTTCCAATGATATAGAACGTGTTATCGACGTTAGTCACCCAATCACGCAAGGCCTCGTTCAAGGCGTCTTTCAGCGTCTTTGACCCCGAGGTTACCGGAACCACTTTCGCGCCCAGCAAGCGCATGCGAAAGACGTTGATGGCCTGTCGCTGAATATCGGTTTCACCCATGTAAACAACGCACTCAAGCCCCAAACGCGCTGCGACCGTGGCTGAAGCTACGCCGTGTTGCCCGGCACCGGTCTCGGCAATGAGTCGAGTTTTGCCCATGCGCTTGGCGACCAGGGCCTGACCGACGGTGTTGTTGATCTTGTGTGCGCCGGTATGGTTGAGGTCTTCACGCTTTAGCCAGATATTTGCGCCGCCCACTTGCGCGGTCAGGCGTTGCGCCAGATAGATCGGACTTGGTCGGCCGATATAGTCCTGGTAATCGGCGTCCAGCTCAGCCTGGAAGTTTTGATCGTTCCGACATTGCAAATAGCATTCCTGCAGCTCGCGCAGTGCAGGTATCAGTGTTTCAGCGACGTAAATACCGCCGAACTCTCCGAAGTGACCTTCGGCATCAGGTAACGTGTAGGGCATTAGTGGACCTGTTTGGTTGCCAACAACTCAAGCACTAGACCAGCAACGATGATCAAAAATTACGAGCATTTTCGACAAATGCTCGCATTTTCTTTGTGCTCTTGATTCCAGGACTTGATTCAACACCACTTGAGACATCGACCGCCCAGGGTCGTGTCCGTTGCACCGCCTCACTGACATTCTCAGGGTTGAGTCCGCCAGCGAGGATCAAGGCCTGCCTATAGTTTGGCGGAATTACATCCCAATTAAAACACTTGCCTTGACCACCTTGCTCACCGGCGGCGTGACCATCAAGTAACAAAGCGGCTGCGCTATCCCAGCCCTGAGCCTTTTCGGCGAAGTTGACCTGACCTTGCATGGCCAGAGCCTTTATATACGGCCAGTCAAAAGACCGGCAAAAATCCGGTGACTCAGCACCGTGAAATTGCAGATAACTGGGGCGCAAGCGTCTGATTGTGTTCTCAACATCCTGATCCGTCGGATCTAAAAACAAGGCCACGGTACTGACCAGTGGCGGCAGGTCAGCGACGATACGACAGGCCTGTTGGAGCGATATCTGGCGTGGGCTGGATTGGGCAAACACCAAGCCAATCGCATCTGCGCCTGCCTCGGCAGCGGCCAAGGCATCATCGGGCCGAGTGATCCCACATATCTTCACGCGAACTCTTGCCATCACTGCGGCAACTCCGGAAACCCTCTGAGCGGAGGATTGGGAATGTTGCATTGCTTCGGGTAGCGAACGGCGGTTAATGTCAATCCGTTAGGCTTGGCGGTGGCGCCGGCAAGCTCGCGGTTTCGAGCGGCGAGCACTTCGCCAGGCCACTCAACGCCCTTTTCCCCGCGCCCAACCAGGAACAATGTGCCAACAATGTTGCGAACCATATGATGCAGAAAGCCATTGGCCTCCAAATCGATATGAATCAAATCGCCATCCCGGCTGACGGAAATTTCGTGCATCAACCGTACACCGTGTCGAGCCTGACAGGACTGAGCGCGGTAGGATTGAAAATCATGCTCGCCGAGCAATGCCTGCGCCGCCTGGTGCATCTTTTTTTCGTCCAAAGGGTATCGGTACCAAGTCACGTACTGTCGATCTATGGCCGCCCGCGTCCAGCGGTTGAGTACGGTGTAACGGTAGGAACGAGAAAGCGCACTGTGACGTGCATGGAAGTCTTTATCGACGTTGCCAAGCCACAGCATTGCTATTGAGTCCGGCAACCTGCTGTTGCAACCCAACAACCAGGATCGCATAGGTCTGATTTTATCGGTATCGAAGTGCACCACTTGTCCGCGTGCATGCACTCCAGTGTCGGTTCGACCAGCGACATGAACTACCAGCTTTTCGTCCGCCACACTGCTGACGGCCTGTTCCAGGGTAGCCTGTACGGTAGGCTCCTGTCGTTGCCGCTGCCAGCCATGG
Organism: Lysobacteraceae bacterium; assembly: GCA_021604725.1. GTDB lineage: Bacteria > Pseudomonadota > Gammaproteobacteria > Xanthomonadales > BQJN01 > BQJN01. Next base: position 18,302 of record BQJN01000040.1, read on the forward strand.
AACTGGTGGCCGTCGTATTCGACCAGCGCCGCTATGCGCACGGTCTAGGCGTCGGTTGGTTCCGCACCGTCCGGTTGTTGATCAGATTCGGCTACGTCTTGCGCCTCTTCGGCTTCACGCAACTCCGCCAATTGCGCCTCTAACTCCTCAATACGCGACTCAAGCCTTTCGTTGTCGTCTCGAATTTCGGTTGCGCGCTCGCGTTCACCTTCCAGCTTGGCTTTGAGTGCATCTTCGTTGGCCTCGGTGTCTGACCCGGATTGGGTCATCATCGTGGCAAGTAGAGTCAAAGCGAGGGTGGTGTTCATTGTTCCAACTCCGATTTCAAGCGTTCAGCTTCCGTTCGTTGTTGGTCGTTGCCCTCGGCAACAACCTCGTCCAGCATGCTGCGTGCGCCGTCGGGGTCACCCATGTCAATGTAGGCCCGTGCCAAATCCAGTTTTGTCTCTACGACGTCTTCGCCTTCCGGCAGGATTGATTCAGCCTCAATCTGCGCCAGGAAGTCATCAGGATCTTCGTTGTTGGTCGACACCTGCTCGCCCTCTACTGCGCTATCCCCCTCTTCATTAATACTCGGCAAATCATCGAGTTCCAGCTCAAAGTCCAACTCATCACCTGGAATGTCGACTGCTTCTCGCTCAATCGTATCAGCTTCCTGATCACTGCCAACCACTGGACGCTCTTGCGTTACATCCGAATCATCCAGTTCACCGAGGTCGAAATCCAGGCCATCGGGTCCTTCATCAGTGTCGCTGTCAACGGCATCGGCAGAGCTTTCAGGTTCATCCAGGTCAAGATTCAAATCGAAATCAAGACCAATATCATCGTCGTCAGTATCAGCGTCTTGTTGCGACGCAGCTGCATCGTCCAGTGTTTGTTCAGCGGCGGTGTCCGCTTCATCCGGAACCAGGTCGTCACCGACATCATCGAGGTCGAAGTCCAGGTTCAACTCATCGTCGGCAATACTGTCGCTGGCGTCTGATTCCTGCTCGGGTTCAAACCCAACCGCAGGACGCTCGCCCGTTGGCGCTTCATCAAACTCAAAGCCCAGATCCATATCGTCATCTTGGGCGTCTGAAACGCCGCCAAACAACGGGTGATCAGCACAAAGTTGGGCACCCATGGAGTGTACTTCGCGCCAAACTGTGTGGTCACGGTCACCAAGAACATCGTCCAGCTGTGCAGCTGTTGCAGCAAATTCATCCGCGTTATTCTCAGCGTAGTAACGACGAAGCAGACTCAAGCGAAGTTGTGGGTCGTCCGGATTGGCCGCGATAGCCTGATGCAAGTCATCCTCTTCCAAACCGCCAGACGCAATCGTGTCGCCTTCTTCGATTTGGTCGCCATCGTCATCATCCAAGGCCAAGCCTTCATCAAGGTCAAGGTCGTCTTCCTCGACCTGACTGCGTCGACTCTCCATCATGCGAGTGACCAGTGAGCTGCCGGCGGCCGCTGGCGCGGCATTCTGTCGCGAACGCCACCAGAACACGCCACCTACCAATAACAACAACGCCACCAGGCCACCGATGACTGGCAAGCTAAGCAGCTTGTCCATCAGGCTTTCTTTGGGTGGTCGAGGCGGCAGCGCAGCCGTCGTCGTAGCGGTGTCTGGCTCTGTTGTGACTTCTGCATCTGCTGCGAAATCATCCTCGGCCGCAAAGTCGTCTTCGGTCCCGGTGTCGGTGCTGGTGTCAGTGCCGTTGTCGGCGGCGGCAAAATCGTCGTTGGCGAATGGGTCGTCCGCTACTGTCGCGGCATCGTCCGCGCTGCCTGAGTCGACTGTATCGACCGCAAACGGATCATAGGGCTCAGAGTCATTTGTATCAGCCGCCGCAGTGAGACTGTCGCGGGCATCGCCTTGTTGCTGCGCCATGGCCAGTTGGGCCTGCAAGTCAGCCAGCTCATCATCCCGCAGGGACATGGTGCGCTCGTAGCTTTCAACCAACGCCTCCAGTTCTTCTACGCGAGATCGCAATTCGCCATTCTCGGCCTCAGCGTTGATTCTGTCTTCGGTTGCTCTGGCCAACTCATCTTGCAGTGAAGCCAGTCGTTGCTGCATTTCGCGATCGTTGGTGTCGCCAGGGCGAGCGGCCGCGGAGGTACGCCCGTCTTGCGAAGGCGTGACCAACTCCAAACGGTCAGATCCATCTCTGTCACGCGAGCTGCCGCCGTCCGAGTAGACTGAATCCAGTGCCGCTGTGCTGGAGGTGGTGCGAGTAGAGGTACGGCTGGACCGGTACTGTTCCCACAAGGCGTTATGTGTCTTGACCAGTTCAAACGCTTCACCGGATGTTAGCCGGTTGACTTCATTGGAATCGGGCAGACGCAATACCGCACCACGCTTCAGTGTATTGATATTGTCCTGAAAAAACGCGTCCGGGTTGGACCGCAATACAGCAACCATCATCTGATTCATGCTGACATCGGCTGGTTTCATGTCGCGCACGATGCCCCAAAGCGTTTCGCCTCGCGAAACCGGCCCATAGCTGGTTACGCCAAGCGAATCTCGTTCTGATGCGCGTACTGGCTCCGGCTCAGCGGCGGCTGGCTCTGGCTCGGGTTCGACATAGCTTGATGGCTCGTCTTCGGCAACTGAGTCGGTCGGCTCGCTGACCACCGGTTGCTGGGTCACCGCTGGCTCTGTGGTTTGTTCCGGTGCAGGTGTCGATGTCGGTGTGTCATCAATCGGCGTCGGCTCGGCAGCGGGCGGCACTGATGATGTTGGGCTAGCCGTAATGGCACCAGCGGCTGGTGCGAATACTGGCGGGTCCAACAGAATCGTGTATTCACGCAGCATGCGACCGGTGGCCCAGTTGACATCAATCAACAGGCTCAGGAATGGATCAACGATAGGCTCGGCACTGCTGAGCTGAATGATTTGCTGGCCGGCCTCATTGGGCTCCACCGAAAATTCAATCGGCACGGTCAGGAATGAGCGGTCCAACCCAACCCGCGCAAAATCGGCCGGACTGGCCATTTGCACGCGCAACTGCCCAAGTTCTGATTGATCGTTGTAAATCAGTTCGATTTCAGCATCCAGCGGTTCATTGAGTGCCGAATTGACAGTCAAATCGCCGACGCCCAGCGCCCAGGCGCTGGCGCTGAACACCATCGAAACAATCCACAGTGACGCGGTCGCCGCAAGGCGTTGGGTTGATCCCCTAGTTTTTGAATTCATCATCGGCATTAGTAATTTATGTAGAAAAACTCGAATTGGCCTCATGATCCGGCTATAACTATAGATTATAAATGGTGATTTACCAAGAGTTCCGCGATTTGAACTGCATTCAACGCAGCCCCTTTACGGATGTTATCGCTGACAATCCATAGATTCACGCCGTTGGAATGCGACAAGTCTTTTCTGATCCGGCCAACAAATACGGGGTCACGACCCGCCGCATGGGTCACCGGTGTCGGATAACCCGACTCTTTTCGCTCATCGACCAACTCAACACCTGGTGCCTCGATCATTAGTTGCCGCACTTGCTCAACCGTTGCCGGCGACCGTGTTTCCAGATGGACCGCCTCGGAATGACCGTAAAATACCGGGACTCGAACAGCAGTTGGGTTCACGCCAATGCTGTCATCTTCCAGTATTCGATGTGTTTCCCATACCATCTTCATCTCCTCACGGGTATACCCGTTGTCCTGGAAGCTGTCTATGTGCGGGATCACATTAAAAGCAATCTGAACCGGAAACTTGCTGGGCTTGACTGATTGGAAGCGCAGCATGGCGGCTGTTTGCTGACCCAACTCTTCCGCTGCTGACCGGCCCGCTCCAGACACCGACTGATAAGTCGCAACATTGATCCGCGAAATACCAAATTTGCGATGAATTGGTGCCAGCGCGACCAACATCTGCATGGTCGAGCAGTTTGGGTTGGCGATGATATTCCTTTCCTGGTAGCCGGCCAGCGCATGCGGGTTCACCTCAGCAACGACCAACGGCACCGATTCGTCACGCCGAAAGTGAGACGTGTTGTCAATGACTACACAGCCCTGCTCGGCAGCTCGAATTGCATGCTCCGCAGAGACCGACGCGCCGGCTGAGAAAAGCGCGATGTCAGTGCTGCTAAAGTCGTAACCGGCGACATCCTGCACTACCAACTGCTTTCGACCAAAGTCCACCTCGGTACCAGCCGAGCGCTCGCTGGCAACAACGTCGAGGCGAGAAATGGGAAACTTGCGTTCGTGTAAACACTGCAGCAAGGCTTCACCGACAGCACCGGTGGCACCCACCACCGCTACGCGAAACTGTTTTGTCACGTCTTTACTCCAAACCAGCCGGAATACGGCCAGGCAATTCGGGTACATCAAGGTTCTGCGCGCGATGGCGCAAAACCTGGTCCATCAATACTAAAGCCAGCATCGCCTCAACGATGGGAGTCGCACGAATGCCGACACAAGGATCATGCCGACCTTTGGTGACCACCTCGATCGGTTTGCCATCCACATCAATCGACTCACAGGGAATTCGCAAACTGGACGTGGGCTTGAAGGCCACGCGTACGCGAACGGTCTGACCGGTCGAAATGCCGCCTAGAACGCCGCCCGCGTGATTGCTTTGGAATCCACTGGGCGTCATTTCGTCGCGATGTTCAGTGCCGTGTTGTACCACCGAATCGAAGCCCGCACCGACCTCAACACCCTTGACCGCATTGATGCTCATCATCGCCGCAGCCAGGTCGCCGTCCAATTTACCGTACACCGGCTCACCCAGGCCCACTGGCACGGACGTGGCCTCCGCCACCACGGCGGCGCCTACCGAATCTCCTGACTTTCGCAATTGATCCATGAAGGACTCCAACTCGGCGACGCGGCTGGGGTCAGGACAGAAAAATGGGTTGTCGTTGGCCGTTTCAATTGATTTGGGCGCAAGCACGTGCGGGCCGATCTGCTGCAAGTAACCGCGGATTTCAACCCCGTACTTTTCTGCCAGGTATTGCTTGGCGATTGCACCGGCAGCGACCCGCATGGTGGTCTCACGAGCTGAAGAGCGCCCGCCACCACGGTAGTCCCGAATGCCGTATTTGTGCCAATAGGTGTAGTCGGCATGGCCAGGGCGAAATTGCCTGGCGATCTCGCTGTAGTCACGGGATCGAGCATCCGTGTTCTCGATCAACAAAGAAATCGGCGTTCCCGTGGTCACCCCCTCAAATACGCCAGACAACACTTGAACCTGATCGGCCTCTTTACGTTGCGAGGTGTGCCGCGACTTGCCAGTCTTGCGGCGGTCGATATCATTCGCCAGCATCGCCGGATCAAGTTTCAGACCGGGCGGGCAACCATCAATGACACAACCGATCGCTGGCCCGTGACTCTCACCCCAGGTGGTCACCCGAAACAGTTTGCCAAAGGTGTTGTCAGACATTGTTCAAGCACTCCTCAATTTTGGGTCGCAAGGCCAGCAGAGTCGATCGACTCACCGCGCAAACGCCCTCTCCGCCCTGCTCGAACTGCAACCACTCAAGACCGGCAACGGCGGCCTCCAAAGCTGGCCAGTTAGCCCCCACTTCCAACAACAAAGTGGCCTGTTCCGCCATAAAATCCGGCGCGTCGCGCATGATTTTCAAAGCATGCCACAACCCTGCCCCGGCTGACACCAATGCCATACGCGGTTCCGACTTGAATTCAATCGGTGCTTGGTTAAGCTGATCGTCGCTGACATAGGGTGGGTTGGCGATAATCAAATCAAACAGCTGAGGCTTCAGCCCATCGAACAAGTCAGCCTGCTGCAAGGCCAATTGATCTGCAACGCCATGCAATCGCCGATTCGTTTCCGCCACCTGCAATGCATCTTCACTAAGGTCGGTGGCCAACACTTTGCAATTGGGCAAGTAATGCGCGGTCGCCACGGCAATACAACCACTACCGGTGCATAGTTCAAGCACATCGCTGGGTGCCGATGGGTCCAACCACGGCTGCAGACCCTGGGTGATCAGTTCACCGATAGGTGAGCGTGGAATCAACACCCGTTGATCGACCTCGAAACACAAGCCGGCGAACCAGGCCTCACCGGTCAGGTAAGGCAGCGCAATACGCTCTTCAATCCGTCGCTGCATCAATGCTGCAATGTGTTCGATTTCTGTTTCCGCCAGGCGCGCCCCGGCAAACGACGCAGGCAAGTCAGGTGGCAACGCCAGACAATGCATGACCAGAGCATGGGCCTCATCCAGCGCGTTATCGGTGCCATGACCAAAGTACAGCTGCGCTCGCGAAAATTCGCTGGCGGCATATCGAACCCAATCACGGATGGTAGACAGGTTTGCTTGCGGCATGACGGTGAGGAATCAAGGGCTGGCGGCGTACATTGCACCAGTGTGAAGGTCAGGTCAATGCCCGCAACCACGGATACCTCCATGTATCGCGGGAGGCTGTAGCTTCGCAACGGCCTCCTATGGCGTTGCGGAGGAGTTTGCGACCTGCCTTGACTGCACCTTGTTCAACAAGGTTTCGGCAGCCATGGTCTCGGGCGAATCGTCGCCCAGGCGTTGGGAATGTATTGACACCACATGGGTAAGCAGGGTCGCCGCCCGCGCATGGTCTCCAGACAAATACAGCATCTCGGCAAGGTACTCGGCGGCGATGATTGTGATCATGTGGTCAGTGCCAAATTTTTCCGCAGCCTTGCGGTGGCTGCCATCGAGCACATCAACTGCGCGCTGCAGTTGGCCTGACCGACCCAGGGCAGCACCGAGTATGGCGCTGGCAAACAGCGTGTATGGGTGAGTCTCGCCCAGAACACGTTGATCCACCTCTACCGTCTCGGTCGCCAGCGACTGGGCCTCGGCAAACCGCCCCGTTTCCAGCAATAGCTCGGCGAGGTTGCCAGAGTTGATCAATACCAACGGGTGCTCTGGGCCCAGCGTGTCGCTGGCACGTTCAATGGCCTGGAGATAGGCCCGCTCGGCCTCATCAGCTCGCCCTAGCTTCCACAGTCGTACCGCGTGGTTGGAGAGCGCTTTCAAGGTGTTGATATGCCGTGGTCCCAACGACGACTCAAGCACTTCGATCGCTCGTTGATTGACGTCCATGGCTTCCGACTTGCGACCCATGTTGTCCAGAACACTACTTAGATTGGCCAGGGTCAACCCCAGTCGATACGATCCTTCCGGCATCTTCTCCTGCAGAACACGGGCATTGAGCGCGATCAGTTCATACGCCTCGTCAAACCGCCCTTGCTCGGTCAACACCAGACCCATCGTTTCTCGAGTGGACAGCAGGTTGACGTGATGTTCCGGGTGCAAGTTTCGTAGTCGTTCATACGCTGATCGGATCCGCCGCTCTGCTTCTTCGATCTCACCAACGACCAGTAACACGTCGGCCAGCGCCATCTCAATGACGCCGTGCAAAGAATCAGCCCCCTGCGCGCGCTCAACTCGCTCCAAGGCATCGACCATCAATGGCCGTGCCGCAACCGGGCCGTCGATGGCCTTGACCACTTCTGAACGTCGCATCTGAATCTCGGCCAACAACTGGGCTGAGGCAGCAGACGCCTCCGCAAGCTCAAAGGCTTGATCAAGGTACGGGCGGCCTGACTTTGGCTCACCGGACAGGGCCAGGCTGCGTCCCAGCGCGACCAAGGTTTCGATCCGTTCGGTCGATTGCTCATTGACCGTATCAAATCCTTGAAGCGACGCCTGCAACAATGCAATCGCTCTATCATGCTCACCCAAAGCACTGTAGGTCAGACCCAGTGCCGACCTGAACCTGGCCGCGCGCAGCTGGTTTTGTGGCGGCAACAGGTCCAGCTGCGAAACGGCATCGTCCAGCAACTCAGCGACCGTGGTTTGGCCCCCCCGTGTGTGGCCACTGGGCGCATGCAGCAAATCAGCCATAAAGCGGGTCACATCTTCGGCCTCGCGCTGCGCCAAACGCGCCTGTTGCTCTGACTGTCGGGCCTCGATAATGCCGTAGGTCGTCGCCATCAATCCGAGTAACAAAGAGCCGACGATGACGGCGATGGCTGCTTGTCGGCGCCTTCGTCTCGGCCGCAACTCAATGTCGTCCAATTCAGCCAGGCAATCGTTAACCGACACTCGATCACTTACCTGCGCGGCCAGCATCGACTGCAGCAAACCATGGTATGGCTTCGGAATGGCTCGCATCGGAATCGCCTGACCGTCACGATGCGCTTGCACTAGCTGATCAAACTGGTCCGCCTGTCTTGGGTACTGCCCGGACAACATTTTGTAGAGCAAGACGCCCAAAGCATAGACATCACTGGCAACGGATGCGGCCGCCCCTTCCAGCCTTTCCGGTGCCAGGTACAGTGGGCTACCAGCCTGCGCGGTCATCGACTGATGATCGACTTCACTGGCAGAACCGAAGTCCATGAGTACCGGCTCGCCATTCGGTTGCACCATGATGTTGCTGGCCTTGACGTCACCATGCACCAGGCCTGCATCATGAATGGCGCCCAGTGCCAGCAGCAACTTTCGGGTGATCGCATGCGCTGTCGCCATATCGAGCGCCCGATCAGCCTCTATCTGTTGTTGCAAGGTGCGACCCGGCACCAGGTCAGCCCACATTCCCACCTTGCCATCACTTCGATCGGCACCATACACCGCCAGAACGTTTGGATGTCGAACTCTGGCCAGACTTCGCGCCTCGACGATAAACATACGATCAGAGCTTTGTTGACGTCCGTCCGATTGCCGGCGCAACTTCAATGCGACATCACGACACAGCACCGGGTCGAATGCTCGATAGACCTGTCCGAAGCCACCGCGACCGATTTCCTCGTGGACTTCGAGATGCTTCCAGACAAACTGCGGGGCCGGCGCGCTGCCAGTATCGGCCGAACGTTGTGCGCGAAAGGCATCCGCGATCTTTTCCAGATTCTGCAGCGCGCGCAGATGCGTTTCCGAGTCGGGGTCGGAAGCCAGACGGTCCCAGTCCGGTGACAGGCCATCTGTCAAGGAATCGGCGATTTTGGCTAAAGCCTGTTTTCTTCGCTCATCCATGTCGCCACTTTGGTCAATGCGCGGGAGACCAACATTCGAACGCTGTTCGCTGACGGACGATCCAGCTCCGATGCAATCTCTGGAAATGTCATGCCAAACTCGACCCGCATGATAATGGCGTCGCGTTGCTCATCAGGTAGCTTTGCCAGCGCCGCTTCATAGGCATCAACGGTTTGCTGACCGACCGCCAGCTCGACTGCCGACAATCCAGTATCGACCTGATCTGGGTTGATCGTTTCGGACGCAGGTCGAGTCCTCGAGCGCCGCAGCTCCTCGCGAACCTGATTGACCAAAATGGTCCGCAGGTAGGACAGAAAAGCACCCGGCCGCTGCGGGTCGAAACGTTCCAGGTTGTTGATGGCGCGCATAAACGTGACCTGCACCAGATCGTCGGTATCCGCCAGGTCTCGTCCATAGCTGGGCAGGCGGCCACGTGCCCAGCGCTGCATCACAGGAAGGTATCGCGTCACCAATTCGTCGCGCGCCTGCGCCTCGCCCTGCCGGTATTGACGCAACAACATGGTGGTCGATTTGATCTTGTTGGCTGTGGCCATGCCCTATCGCTATAGACAATAGGTCGATAGTGTAACGCACGACAGCCAGGCCTAAACACGACAGCAGACACATTACCGATCGAGGGCGGTCAGAGCCCAGAGTGTCGAAGAAAAATCGCCAAACCCACTCTCGAATAGTACGTCAGAGGCTTCAAACGCCCCCATTTCCACATTGCCTCCCTGCAAGCGCGTGTCGCCAGCGAAATCCACCACCCCGACATCCCAGTCGGATTCGAACGAGCCACTGCCATCAGGAGGCAAGGTTCCTGCGTCAATCAATGGTGAGCCGGGCGACAGCTCGTAGCTAAAAACGCCCGGTTCAAACAATGGATCGAGGCTCACATTGTTCACGCCCACCGGGGGGCCTCGATAGCTTCCAACGCTGTTATTCCAATAGAACAAGTCACCGGTACTTCTGAACAGGTCCAGGTCATGACCGGTGTTGTGCCACAGAATGTTGTTGGCGACCAAGGCGCTGGCCCCGTCGCGAGCAACCAATTCGACGGACGCATTCTTCGCTGCACTATTGTCCACCACGGTGTTGTTATTGAAATACAGCCCCTCGCCACCGCTTTGACGAAGCTCAGCCACCTGCCCACCCTCATTCAAGGTGAACAGGTTATTGCTAATTCGAGCGCTATTGATGCCATCGGAAGCATAGAGCGCGCTGCGCAAGCCATTGTTGCCAACGAATGCGCTGCGTTCGACAACAAGATTCAGGGCAAACAGAACCTGCAGGCCGGCACCCAAGTTGGCTGAACCGTTGAAAAACATCAATCGATCAACTGTCACTGAACGGCCGTTGGCGACAATCGACAGAATTCTGTCGGTAGATCCGCCGTCCAGGACCGTGTCAAAGGCATCACCGCTGCGGGCCAGACAAATGCCCTGCCACCCCCCGGAAATTTCCAGATCCCCGCCATCGGAGGAAGTGTAGGTCAGCCCACCGCCTGGAATGTCATAGAACCCTTGCACCAGCATGATGTGGTCATCCTCCCCATTGCTGCCGGCGAGGTTTAGTATGGGTTGCAGCGCATTGACGTCATCTACGCAATAGTCCGCGGCTTGGGTTGTCGCGGTCGACACCAACAGTGCTGTTGCCAGTAGCGCGGTTATTTTCATGACCGATCTCCTTGTTCAAGTTAAGGCCGCAAGTCTGCAGCCCCTTACCCATACCAATGATGGCCGTCGAACAAAGCGCACAAACAACTTGCGCTTGTCCATGGCTCAATCGTTCAAGCCGACATGCTCGGATTGCGGTAAGGTACGCGCCATGACTCTGGTAAGACTAAAAGATGTATCGCTCGAGTTCGGCGACACACCGTTGCTGAGCGGCGCAAACTTCGAGCTGTCAGCGGGCGAAAAGGTGTGTCTGATTGGACGCAACGGAGCGGGCAAATCGTCGTTGTTTCGATTGATCACGGGGGTACACCAACCGGATGAGGGTGAGGTCGAGATTGCCCCACTGGTATCTGTTGCGCAGCTCGATCAAGAGCTGGAGACGGCTGATACAAGGCAGGTACGCGCCGTCGTTGAATCCGGATTGCAAGATCGCATCGAGCGCATCAAACGGTTTGAGCAATTGTCCTCAGCACCTTCGCCTGATGCTGCCGAACTAGACCGCCTGCAAAGGACCATCGACGCCACCGGCGGCTGGGATATCGACACTCAGGTGCAAAGAACCCTGGACAAGCTGGGGCTGCCTGGCGAGCGCTGCATGAGCGAACTGTCCGGCGGTTGGCGCCGACGAGTATCGCTGGCCCGAGCCCTGGTGTCTGAGCCAGATGTATTGTTGCTTGATGAGCCCACCAACCACCTGGACATCAACTCGATCGAGTGGCTGGAGAACGAAGTACGCGGCTGGGCCGGGGCGGTGTTATTCATCACTCATGATCGCTCCTTCATGCAGCGGCTGGCCACGCGTATTGTGGAGCTTGACCTGGGTCAACTGACCAGTTGGGAAGGCAGCTATCAACAGTTCTTGCAAGCCAAGGAAAAGGCATTGGAAGACGAGGCCACACAGCACAAGTTGTTCGACAAGCGACTGGCCGCCGAGGAGACATGGATACGACAAGGCATCAAGGCGCGACGAACGCGCAATGAAGGCCGCGTGCGCGCGCTTCAGGCGATGCGGCTGGAGCGCAGCAAACGATTGTCTCGACAAGGCAAGGCCAACCTCAAAATCAGCGAGGCTGAGCAGTCGGGGCGCAAGGTGATTACTGCCAAGGGCGTGCATTACGCCTATCAACAGCAGGACATCATTTCTGGCTTGTCGCTGAAAGTGATGCGCGGCGACCGACTGGGCGTGGTCGGAAACAATGGCGTCGGCAAGACCACCTTGTTAAGGCTGCTGCTCGGTGAGCTGGCACCGCAGCAAGGCACCATCAAACTGGGAACCAAGCTGGAAATTGCATGGTTCGATCAATTGCGATCAACCCTCGATACGGAACGCACCGTGATCGAGAACGTCGGCGAAGGTCGTGAGTTTGTCACTATCAACGGTAAACAGCGGCACGTCATTAGCTATCTCGGCGATTTTCTGTTTAGCCCCGGACGCGCTCAGGTGCCAGTAAAAGCCCTGTCAGGGGGAGAGCGCAATCGAGTCATTCTGGCGCGACTGTTCGCGCGGCCGGCCAACCTGCTGGTTCTGGATGAACCGACCAATGATCTGGACGTCGAGATGCTTGAGGTTCTTGAAGCCAGATTAGTTGAGTACGAAGGCACTCTGATCATTGTCAGTCATGATCGTCAATTTCTCGACAATGTGGTGACCAGCGTGTTGGTGTTTGAGCAGGATGGAGGCCTGCGAGAGTATGTTGGTGGCTATAGTGACTGGCAGAAAACCGATGCTCGGCTGGCAGTTGCTGACCATGCCGGCAAACGTCAACAGGCCGTTAAAAGCGCGAGCAAACCAGCACCGAAACAACCGCAAGCGAAGAAAAAAAGCAGCCTGAGTTACGTTCAAAAAAAGCGCCTTGAAAAGCTGCCGGAGGAGATTGAAAGAATCGAAAAGTCCATTGGTGAGCTTGAGCAGACCATTGGCGAGCCGAGTTTCTACCAGCAAGACAAATCGCTGGTTGCCGAAACGCTTTCACAAATGACTGCGCTACAGACCAAACTTGAGCAGGCGATGGATGAATGGGCCACACTCGAGGACCTGGCTTAAGCGAGCGATGTCCTAAACAAATCCAGGTCCAAACGCCGCTAAGGGCGTTCTGCGTCCGGCTGGTTTTCCGGCGCCGCATCAACAAACGCCTGCAGTTGGGAGCACTGCTCGTCAACTTGACGAATCAACGGGTAAGACCCAAGGTCGATATCAAAGCGGCGAGCGTTATAGACCTGGGGAATCAGACAGGCGTCTGCCATCGTTGGTTGGTCTCCACAACAAAACAGTCCGGTAGCAACAGAACGCTCCAATGCATGCTCAACCGCCGTAAAGCCCTCAACCACCCAGTGTCGGTACCACTCCTTCCTCACCATCGCGCTGACCTCCAACTCATCCAGAAAGCTCAACACTCTGAGATTGTTGAGAGGATGAATGTCACAAGCGATCATTTGAGAGATCGTGCGCGCGTGCATGCGTGATCGAGTATCCGGCGGCATCAATGCCGGGCCAGCAAACTCTTCATCCAGGTATTCGATAATCGCCATGGATTGCTGAAACACGCGCTCGCCATGTACCAGCGTTGGCACCAGTCGTTGTGGGTTGAGTTTGTGGTATGCATCGGTGCGATGTTCACCGCCATCACGCAGCAAGTGCACGGGCCGAATTTCGTAGTCCAGACCTTTTACGTTAAGCGCTATCCGGACCCGATAGGCAGCACTGGATCGCCAGTAGCTGAACAGTATCAAAGCATCATCTAAATCCATACCTGCCTCCAGCACTCACAAACAGCACGGCACTCCACGTCAACTAACGTGTCAGTAGTCGTCGTCGGGGTCGTACAGCATCTCTTCGGGCACATCCGCGCTGCCACCCTCTGACAATTTGATCTTCAACTGCAAGCCATCGCGCGAATCGGCTTTTGACAACGCCTCTTCGAGCTCAATCGTGCCGTTTTTGTAAAGCTCATACAGGGCCTGGTCGAAGGTTTGCATGCCCTCATCCAGACTCTTGTCCATCGCATCTTTAAGGTTGGATATCTCACCGCGCCTGATCAGATCACGCACCATCGGTGTATTGATCAGAACCTCTACCGCGGCAAGGCGTTTACCATCCTTACCGCGAACCAGGCGTTGCGAGATAATTGCCTTGAGATTCAATGACAGATTCATCAGCACCTGCTTGTGCGCTGCCTCATGAAAAAAGTTGAGGATACGCTCCACTGTCTGGTCAGCGTTGGCAGAGTGCAAGGTGGCCAGACACAGGTGTCCAGTTTCAGCAAAGGAGACGGATGCCTCCATCGTTTCTGTGTCTAGAATCTCGCCAATCAGAATTACGTCGGGCGCTTCTCGCATCGCATTTTTCAGCGCTGATCGATACGATTTGGTGTCGATCCCAACCTCACGCTGATTGACGATAGACTTGCGATGACGATGCAAAAATTCGATTGGGTCTTCAATGGTCAGGATATGTCCGGACCGCTGTCCATTTCGATAGTCGATCATCGACGCCAAGGTCGTTGACTTGCCTGATCCGGTTGCCCCGACCACCAGGATTAGGCCACGCTCCTCCATAATCAGGTCTTTAAGCAACGGAGGTAAACGCAAGGAATCAAGACTTGGAATCGTACTCTTGATAGCGCGAATCACCATGCCGACTTCGCCGCGCTGCTTGAAAACGTTGATGCGGAAGCGACCGGCATCCTTGACCGCCAGAGCCAGGTTCAATTCCAGTTCCCGCTCAAATTGTGGCACCTGCCCCTCGTCCATCAACGAGTAGGCAATCTTTTTGACCATGCCACCGGGTAGGCCGGTGTTGCCTAACGGATACAGTTTTCCTTCTACCTTGATCTGAACGGGTGCCCCTGTCGACAAAAACATGTCTGAGGCGTTCTTCTCCGTCATCAGTTTCAAAAAGTATCCGATGTCCACGGACTCTCTCCCTGCCCTGCACGTTAGCAGAGCGCTGCAGCCGAACGATCTAGGAGTATAGCAGTAACCAACAGCAGCGCTTCAAACAGCAAGTGAACAATTCACATGCGTTTTAAAAGCGGTCAGTGGAACGCGTTTCGGGGCCTTTGAGCGGGCCGCATTATGCGGACCTTATCCAGGTAATCCCGAAATCGGAAAGTCGTCATTGCTGCCAAAGCCACCACACACCCCTTTGGTTACGACAGCCACGGCATTGTGTGGGTGTAGACTCTCAAAATGACTGGCTTTTATCCAGAAATCAGCCAATCGAGCATCGTTTTCCAGCGCCGCTTGCATACGCCGCGCTGCATCCTCACAAAACATCAGGTTGGAGCCATTGAGTTCGGCAAAAGCCTGCTCGTCTTCGCGCTTCACGGCGGTCTGTACCGGTGTCTTCAGTGCCGACTCAATGGCATCAATGGCATCGAGGATCGGAAATGAGGAAAAAGATGGCGTTAGTGCGGCTCTGACTTGAGCACTCGAGCGTTGGCTGTGCGGTGTCGCCGCCATGTCTTTTTCGTTGCCGAGAAACTGCAACGCCTGGTCATACGTGACCTGACCATCAGCAAACCGTTTCTTGAAATTTTCCTGGATCAGTTGACGAGCCAATGCTGCCGAGCACGGGCAGGTACTCGAATACATCAATTCGAAGCCCATCTCGACGTGACATCCCTTGTTATCCAGTTGACCCAACAGGTATACCGGGTATCGCTTCCAACCCGAGTTCGCCGACCTCAGCGCCGGTCGGCGCACCAGTTGATCGAATTCGATCAAAACGCGTGAGCGGGAGCTAAGCCCTTCGTGCGACTCGAGAAACAACTTCAACAAATGGCGTAACGATGCTGGCGTCAACGGATCGCCAGACAATACTTGGTCCAGATGCAGGTACAGGCGGGACATATGAATGCCTCGCACGTCCGGCTGCGTCAAATCCACATAGGCGCTGACATGGGCCACGGAGTGGCTGATCGAACCATCATCCATGGCCAGGCTTACTGGCATTTCGATTCGGTCCATACCCACCCAGCCCAAACGTCCAGCCACGCCCGGACGGGCGTCGTTGGCAATGTCAGGCATGGTGCGCGCAGTACTATCTGGAGATTTAATCGACATGAGGGGACTGTAACCGATACCTCGGCGGAAGGCGACAGCCCTTTATGTTTGGTTAGAAGTCAATGTTT
Organism: Lysobacteraceae bacterium; assembly: GCA_021604725.1. Lineage (GTDB taxonomy): Bacteria > Pseudomonadota > Gammaproteobacteria > Xanthomonadales > BQJN01 > BQJN01. Next base: position 34,076 of record BQJN01000040.1, read on the forward strand.
TCAAGCGCCGCGTCTCACGCCATAGCAACCAAAGCGCCGAACGCGGGTAGCATTGACTCACTTTTTGCGCCAGCGCACGCTCAATGCCCTTGTTTGCCAGCTGCCAGCACAGGTAAGAATACTGAGCTTGCGGCTGCACACACGCCCGAGCGTCAACAACGACCTTGTTGCGCACCTCTTGCGCCACGGTGCCAAGCAACTTTTTCCGATCATCAGCATACTGAGCACGCAATTTAAGGGGCAACCAACGCGTGTACCGATCCTGTCCCGACGCCAGACTCGCCAGTCGCTCCATCGCTATACAACCGGCCCACAACAGGCGCACGATGGGCCTGGATGTTGCGTCGGTGCAGAAAAAATCAGCAACGCGAGCGCTCTCTTCAACGGCTGTCCATGATTGAGACGTGGTCTCCACCGGTGCGCTCAACGCTTGATTGCCCAGCAACGCGATGACCTCGTCTACCGATTGTGCTGTCGGCGCGAACTGGCCTTGCATGGGCTGCAACAAAGGATGGCGGCTTGCGCCACCGCTTGCCAGCGTCCGCAGCTCGGAATGCCACCAGGCCAGGCTGACCGGTGCGGTGGTCGCCGCATCAGCGGCAAACGGGATGTTCACCAGTGTAATTCTCAGGCCCTGGCACAGGGCAATACTAGCGCTATGGTCTGGATCGACGAACGCTGCGATTTGGCGATGGGGAAGCCCAACACTGCGAAACAACTCAGCGCAAACGGTATTCGCCTTCGTTGCGGACTCAGCGGCCACCATTGAACACGATCAAGATTGCAACACCTAATATCGGAGCTTGCTTATCAATCGAGGTTTTCAAACCCATTGTCAAAAAGTTCGTCACCCAGCAGCTGTGCCGGCGCAAAGAAGTAGGCCGCCCCAGCGTTTTCGCCTTCGCTGTCATGGAAACGCGCTCCAACGATACCTTGCAAACGGTCAATCCCCACCGCGAACGCAAATTCGTCACCGGCCGCCCCGTCGCTGGCAGTTAGTCTCGACTGCTCAGTCCAAATCCCGTCCACGCTTTGGAACACGTATGCAGATCCAGCGTCCGTACCCAGGGCGTCGTCCCAGTGTTTTCCGATGAGTACAACGCCGTCGCTGATGCCCACCGAGGAGCCAAACTCCTCCTCTATACCGGCATCACTGGCAATCAACTTTGCCTGCTCAACCCAACCGCCACCGATGCCCTTGACCGCCCCCATAAATTCGAAGACATAGGCCGCACCAGCAATATCTGACGCGTCATCATCGTCCGGGGCCCCGACGACCAACAGGTCACCGCTGATGTCCACGGCAAAACCGAACTCATCAAAAGGGTTTCCGTCGCTGGCGGTCAACCGTTGCTGCATCATCCACTCGGGCTCATCGTCGACAACCACCCGCTCGAAGACATAGACGGCACCAGTTTGTTCGCCCATGTGTTCATCAAGAAAGGCACCAACAACGATCCGCTCTCCATCAATGGCAACCGATGAACCGAACAAAGCCTGGTCTGCGGCCGGGTCGGCAAACAAAGTGGCGCTCAATGGCCAGTTATTGCCATCGCGCTCGAAAACGTAAACAGCCCCGGTATCTTCCCCAAGCTGATCCGCCCTGGGCGCTCCAACAACCGCCACGGTATTGCTCATTGCAACGGCCCAGCCAAAGCCATCGTCGGCCGCCCCGTCAATGGAAGTTAACCGACGTCGCTGGGACCACTCGATCACATCAGGTTCCGTCTCGTAATATTCAAATATGTAAGCAAGGCCAACATCCGTCCGGCCCATATTGCGGTCTCCGAACGGGGCTCCTACCAGCGCATAATTATCATTGATCGCGACTGCGAAACCGAATCGATCATTGGAGCTGGTATCGCTGCCTATCACCTTGGCAACGCGGTTCATTTGAGCAACTCCTTCGCTGTAGCCGCGATGGTAGATCGTTGCTGATCCCGATGCACTGCCGACATCGTCGTCAAACTGGGAACCGGCGATAACTCGGCCCCCACCGATTGCAACTGCTCGGCCCAACTCATCGTGCTCATCGGCAAATGGATCGACCAATTTCCCAGTTTCGGTATGCATCATGAGCCCCGCCGGGATCAAGACCAAAATGGCAGCGGTAGTCCAGGTTTTCATCGCAGTATTCCCATGTTTGGTGCCATAGCAGGACGTGCTCTATTGCTTGGCTTCAGTTCGCCAAAAACCTCACATTGATGGTACAGGTCTTTGTTTTTACGTCCTTTCATCGCACGGAGTATAAGCCTCAACAGGTACTTCAACCAAGACCTGGTTAACGGATTGGCATTACAGAGAGCGGCATGAACCTTGTTTTTGCAGGATGATTGAAGCGAGCGATGAAGGCATACACACGTGATCCTGCTCTTCGGCTTGGTGGCTTAAAGCGGATCTGGATCACGCGGGGTCGAGGTGATGGAGTCAGGCAGTTCAAGTTTCTTGCTACCCTCAATTCCAGACTCCGCAAGACGGCGAGTGGCTGGTACCAACCTGCGATCGAGTGAGCCCAGGGCTTTGTTGTAAGCGTCCACGGATTGGCCCAGATGTTTGCCGATACCACCCATGTGCTCGATGAATTTGCCGAGCCGGTCATAGAACGCCTCGCCTGCCTGCCGCAGCTCTCTGGCGTGTTCTATGAGTGCAACTTGTCGCCAGGAATAGGCGATGGCTTTGAGCAGCGCAACCAATGATGTTGGCGTCGCCAGCATCACTTGTCGCCTCAGGGCGTCGTCCAGCAGCTCCGGCTCCTCGGTCAGCGCCGCGGTCAGGAACTGCTCGCCGGGGATAAACAGGATGACAAAATCAGGGGCGTTCTCAAATTGTGACCAGTATCGTCTCTCGCCGAGCTCACTGACCCGTTTTTTGACATTGCGCGCATGCAGCTTCAACTGTCTGGAACGCTCCTGATCATTGTTGGCCCGCACCGCTGAAAGGTAGGCATCAAGCGGCGTCTTGACATCAACTACCAGGTCGCGGTTTTCCGGCAGGTGAATCACCATGTCGGGGCGCACCGCTGCGCCGTCGTCGGTGGTCTGGTGGACCTGCTCCTCATAATCCACATGGGCAGTCATTCCCGCCAACTCCACCAGTCGCTGCAGGCTGATCTCTCCCCACTGCCCACTGACATTTGGTCGCCGTAACGCTTCGACCAGGTGGTGCGTTTCACTGCGCAGACGATCGCTGCCTTCGGCCAGGTTCTTTATTTGCTGGCGTAAAGCACCCTCCTCTGTTTTTCGTTCTTTCTCCATCTGCGTTAATTGGGCTCGCGTCTGCTCGAGCGCGTCGGCCACGGGCTTGACCAGGTGTCCAACCGCTTCACGACGTTTATCCAGTTGCGACTCTGCCTGTTCCTGCTGCCGCTTCATTCGCTCTTCAGCGAGGCGCAAAAACTGTGCAGAGTTTTGCTGCAGTGCTCGATTTGACAGGTGGCCAAACGATTCTCGCAATGCCTGGCGGTCCTGCTCTCTGGCAGCCTCCACCTCTTCCCGCATCCTTCGCTCGGCGTCCAATTCGGCTCGTATCCTCTCAGCCTCAAGCAACAAGAGGTTTTCACGACGCGACCACCGCCAAAGAAAGATCAAACCAACCAGCAACGCACCGGTGACAAATCCAATCGCCAACCAAATTGATGCTGGTAGTGCGTCGAATAAGGCCTGCATCAGGCCTCCACTAGCCGCGCTGCCTTGGTGAGCAATGGCAACAGCTGCTGGGGTTGATCAATAATGAAGTCGGCAGGCCACTGTTTGATATCGTCATCATCCTCAATATAACCCCAACTGACGGCCACTGCACCGCAGCCAGCCGCTCTGGCGGCCTGCATATCTCGAATGGAGTCGCCAACATACAAGGTTTGCGTCGCCGTCACTGCAAGCTGGTGCATCGCATGCACAATTGGGTCGGCATGGGGCTTGGCTCGAGGCAAGGTATCACCGCAGACCAACACCTCAAACCGGTCAACGATGCCCATGGCTTGCAGCAAAGACTCCGTCAGACCAGTCGGCTTGTTGGTCACAATGCCAATCTTGATGTCGTGATTGCTTAGTGTCCGCAACACCTGTTCAACTCCCGCAAAATACGCAGTATCCCGGTAGATCTCGTCGGCGTAGCGTCGAAGGTAGGTCTCGGCCAGTGCGTCCATCCGCGGGTCGGATGTTGGTAGATCAAAAGCCTTCGACAACAAGGCACGTGCCCCGTTGGATACCGTGTTGCGCAGCTTCTGGTAAGGCGACGGCGTTAGACCGTGTTCAGATTGCATGCGCTTGGCCACGGCAACCATGTCCGTTGCCGTATCGAGAACCGTACCGTCGAGATCAAACAACACTGCCGAAATCATCTCGCTTTCCTGGCAGCGAGCAGATAGTTCACTGTTGGCGGACCGCCCACCGCGGCTTCGTTGCTCAATGGGTTGTAATGCACGCCACTGACATCCAATAGCTGCATTCGGCAGCTGCGAAGCCACTCCGCCAACTCTGAGGGTTTGATGAACTTGGCGTATTCATGTGTTCCTCTTGGCAGCAACTTAAGTACATATTCGGCCCCCACGATTGCTCCAGCGAACGCGGCCGGCGTTCGATTAATGGTCGACAAAAATAGCCACCCACCTGGTTTCAGCAGCCTTTGGCAAGCGTTGATGACACTGCCCGGGTCGGGCACGTGCTCCAGCATTTCCATACAGGTCACGATATCGAACTGCTCAACATGGGATTCAGCATACGCCTCTGCAGTCGACACCTCATAATTTGCTTTGCAACCACTGTCGAGCGCATGCAACTTGGCGATGGCGACAACTTTATCTCCGGCGTCAATGCCGACTGCCGTCGCTCCCGCCTCGGACAAGGCCTCG
>BQJN01000041.1 GCA_021604725.1 Lysobacteraceae bacterium
GGCAATATCGCACCATTTACAGAAGCCTATGGCGAAGTTGACATAGGCAAGGCCTGTGAAATGGAAATCTATTGTGGCGACCCGTTTCCACCAACCGGGCTCTACGATGATGTCGGGGAATTGATTCACCCATCCTCGGACATCTGTTTTCCAATCCCCGGCCCTCAGTCCAGAAACCTATGTACAGCTGTCACCCGGCTACGAATCGGTGAAAACGCCGTTCTGGGAGGGGGCTTCGTGGAGCAGATTGGTACATCGGTCGATGCGACCGGTTGGTTGGATCTGTCATTGCTGACAAAGCAAGCACGCACCAACCTTGAAACCAACCCGAACAGCGAGGCGCATGTTTACCACGGTCTGCCCGCCATCGGCTTCCAACTCAATGCCCTGCGAACCGACAGCATCATCTCGTCAACGCTCAGCAACTTTGCCAGCATGCAAAGTCACAGCGGAACCCGTATGGTATGCACGGAGGCTTGCGACTAAGCTCCAGTTACTCTTCACCATCATAATAGTCAACGCGTGAGTCCGACTTGGAAATATGGACCAGCGGCGGATCGAACGCACTTGAGTAGGCGAGATACTTGTCGGAGTCGGGATAGTGAACGATATCCGACGTGGCTTGGCTGGAAATGACCAGATAACTCAAATCCTCATCTGAGGTGTTGGTGATCTGATGGGCGACACCAACTGATGAGCAGATCAGGTCGCCCTCTTTTATTTCGCGCTGTTCGCCACGCTGTCGAAGTGTTCCTCGTCCAGAGAGGATCAAGCACAACTCCTCAAGTTCGCTGTGAGCGTGATACGGAAAGGCCGATTTTCCGGGAGGTACAACGAATTGGCCGCAACCCAACTTCTGCAAACCAATTTCAGGTCCCAAACGACTATACGCATAAGCAAAGCTGCCGCCATTGCCCCGCTCTGTAAATGCAGTGTCATTGATATTGGTAATGGACTTGGCTGAGTTCATTTAAGGTCTCCTGTATTTCGGGCTAAAGGTCGTCCACGAGTAGCCATCCATGGCTTACGCGGACACGAACTTTCAGAAGCGTGGTTATGAAAGTTCTTCATTTTCAATAATTTGAAAATGCTAGCCCATCCGTGGGCCGGTCGAGCTGGTCCAAAAACGTAAACTGTGGACGCGCTCTAGCTAGCTAGGGAAGTTCTGATGCCATGTCGGCCAGTTTCCTGACTGTGCGCAGGTTTCGGCCGGTGGTTACGATCTTCGCAGGCCATCGCATTTTTGACTTTCCCATGCCATCCGGGTACCAGATGAAAATTTCCCGGCTGCCCAGTGAAACCTGTTCATTGCTACGCTGAATCAGGCTATCCACAAGTGATGAACTGACCGTTTCATTGAAGAAATTCACCAGCACCTGATTCGGAGGGGCACTGGCAAAAGGGCTTGACTCAGCAATCAAAGAAATTTCGTCAAAACTACGAAAAAAGATATCGACTGGCTTTCCAACCAATTCAGCGACAACGTCGTTCAGGGTATCCGAGACAGTTTGAAAAGGCTCGGCACTTGTGAAAACAACGTTGCCGCTGGCGATGTAGGTCCGCACGCCCACTAACCCTGCCTCAGTGCAGGCAGACCTCAACGCCTGCATCGGCAGACGACCTGTCCCGCCCACATTCACTGCGCGCAATAGTGCAACATAAGTTTTCATTGTTGTTTTAACCGATGTCGTTGCCACACAAGAAAAACCGCGGGAATTACTGCCAGGGTCAACAATGTAGCACTGAACATCCCACCTACCATCGGAGCTGCCACACGACGCATCACCTCAGATCCGGTACCACCACCCAACATGATGGGCAACAAACCAGCGATAACGGTCGCCACAGTCATCATGATTGGCCGGATTCGTAGTAATGCACCGGCAACCACCGCCTGTTCTAGATCGTCATTACTGAGGTCTCTGCTTAGCTGCTTTGCCTTGTTGCGCTGCTCGGCCAGCGCCTGGTTCAGGAAAACCAGCATGACAACACCGGTTTCAATGGCCACACCCGCCAAGGCAATAAAGCCCACTCCCACCGCTACGGAAAGGTTGTAATCCAACAAGTACAGCAACCCAAACCCACCGGCCAGGGCCATCGGCAGGGTGCCTAGAATAATGGCGACTTCAACCAGGTTTTTGAAGTTGAGGTATAGCAGGAAGACAATGGTGAGCAAGGCGATAGGCACCACCAGGCGAAGTCGTTCCGTCGCTCGTTGCATGTATTCGTATTGGCCGGACCAATCAATCGAATAGCCCGCTGGCAAATCAAGCTGGTCCATTACAATCTGCCTTGCCTCCTGGACGTAGCCACCGAGATCGCGTCCTTCAATGTCGACATACACCCAACCGTTGAGTTTGGCGTTTTCACTCTTGATCATCGGCGCACCCGCCTCAACACGGATTTCGGCCACCATCGACAAGTCCAACAACTGGCCAGTGGGCGATACAAACTGGAGATCCGCAATGGCCTGCACCGAATCCCTTTCCGCTTGCGGGTAGCGTACGTTAATCGGGTAACGCTCACGGCCCTCAACTGTTTCCGTAACATTCATGCCACCAATAGCCGTTCGCACAACACTTTGTACAGCGTCGATATTCAGACCGTACTGGGCCGCCTTTGCGCGATCAATGTCCACGGTGATGTACCGACCACCGGCCACACGTTCGGAAAACACGCTGGCGGTACCGGACACGGTGTTCAACAACTGCTCCAACTGTTGACCAATTCGTTGAATCTGGTCTAAGTCCGGGCCGGCGATTTTGACCCCTACCGGTGTCTTGATGCCGGTTGCCAACATATCGATTCGGGTCTTGATCGGCCACACCCAGGCATTGGTCAGGCCAGGAATCTGCACGCGTTGATTCAATTCGCTGCGAATGGCGTCCATATCCATGCCTTCGCGCCACTGTGAAGGTGGGTGCAACTGGATCACTGTTTCGATCATGGTCAATGGGGCCGGATCGGTCGCTGTTTCGGCCCGCCCAATTTTGCCAAAGACTGTCTTGACCTCAGGCACCGACTTGATGAGCTTGTCCGTCGTTTGCAGCAATTGTTGCGCCTCACCAATCGACAAGCCAGGGAACGTCGTTGGCATGTACATCAAATCGCCCTCGTCCAGGTCTGGCATGAACTCCGATCCAAGTCGGCTCGCCGGCAAGGCGCCGGCAATCATCACCACGACAGCCAGCGCAATCACCCAGCGCGGATGGGACGTCACGAAGCCAATCAACGGCTTATAAAGCCAGGTCAAGCCACGGTTGATAGGGTTTTTGCGTTCCTCGGTGATTCGTCCTCGCACCAGATAGCCCATGAGCACTGGCACCAGGGTCACCGACAGCCCGGCAGCGGCCGCCATTGCATAGGTCTTGGTGAATGCTAGCGGCGCGAACAGTCGCCCTTCCTGAGCCTGCAGCGCAAACACAGGAAGAAAGCTGAACGTGATGATCAACAGCGAAAAGAACAATGGGGGCCCAACCTCAATGGCCGCCTGTTCAACTAATTGCCATCGCTGCTGCGTGGAGACTCGTTTGCCCTCCATCTTCTTGTGAACGCTCTCCACCATGACGATCGCAGCGTCGACCATGGCACCTATGGCAATGGCTATTCCACCCAAGGACATAATGTTGGCGTTTAGACCTTGCGCCTGCATGATCAAGAACGCGGTAAGAATGCCCACCGGCAGACTGACGATGATCACCAGCGATGACCGAATGTGAAACAGGAAAACTGCGCAAACGATGGCAACGACGATGAATTCTTGAGCCAACTTGCTCATCAAGGTATCGACCGATCGATCGATTAACGCGGAGCGGTCATAGGTTTCGACCACCTCAACACCCGCCGGTAATCCGGCCTTGAGCGCGTCGAGCTTGCGCTTTACGGCCGCAATCGTATGTCGAGCATTTTCCCCGGACCGCATCACGACGACGCCACCGACAACTTCCCCTTCCCCATCCAACTCCGCAATGCCACGACGCATCTGCGGCCCGATTTGAACCGTCGCGATATCCCTAAGGTACAAAGGAACGCCATTGTTGTTGATGCGTATCGGTATCGATTCGATGTCCTGCAGCGATGTCAGGTAGCCGGTGGCTCGGACCATATATTCGGCCTCGCCCATTTCCACCACTGACCCACCTACTTCCTGGTTCGATGCTTTGATGGCAGCGGTAATCTCGCGCAATGACAAGCGGTGTCCAGTCACCGCCTCCGGCCGGAGAACGACCTGGTACTGGCGCACCATGCCGCCAATGGTGGCCACCTCTGCAACGCCAGGCACGGTTTGAAGTTCATACTTCAAGAACCAGTCCTGTATGGAACGGAGCTGGCTCAAATCATGCTGGCCGGACCGATCAACCAGCGCGTACTCGTAAACCCAGCCAACACCGGTCGCATCGGGACCAAGAGCGGGTCGCGCCCCGGCTGGCAGCTTGTCAGTGACTTGATTGAGGTATTCGAGAACCCTAGCCCGCGCCCAATACAGATCGGTGCCATCTTCAAAGACAACGTAGACAAACGAGTCGGCGAAGAATGAAAAACCGCGCACGGTTTTTGCGCCCGGCACGGCCAGCATCGCCGTGGACAGTGGGTAGGTCACCTGGTCTTCGACCACTTGCGGAGACTGGCCAGGCAGTGATGTGCGAATGATCACTTGAACATCAGACAGATCCGGGATGGCATCCACGGCGGTGTTTTTGACCGCCCAGATTCCGGCGCTGGTCAGCGCGAGCGTGAGCAACAGCACCAGAGCCCGGTTTTGTAGCGACCAACGTATGCAACGTTCAATCATGGGAGTGATCCATCTCTTCCCGTTCGGGAGCGGGATTCATGCGCTCGGCACTGGGTGCAAAAGCCGCCTCAGAATCCAACAGGAACTGTCCGCTGGTGACGACTCGGTCGGTCATGGCCAGTCCGCTCAGGATCTCAATTCGATCACCGCTCTCAAAACCAGTCACCACGTCGGCCACCCAGAACCTGCCCTCACCCACAGACAAGATGACTCGGGAGCCTGAGCCGGTTCGTATTACTGAATCTCGCGGAACATGAAAGCCCTCATCGCCCTTGCCACCAAAGATGGTGACATTTGCGAACATGTTCGGCTTCAGCATCTCCTGCTCGTTGTCCAGCCCAATTCGAACCGTCAGGGTTTGCGCGATGTCGTCGACATAGGGGTATACATGATCGACTTGTCCGCTAAATACCTTGCCGGGTAGATGTGCAAATACAATATCTGCTCGTTTTCCCTGCTCAACCCAGGCAGCCTGCGATTGAGGCACCGCGGCATTGACCCAAATCCGACTGATATCGCTCAAACTCATGACCTCAACATCGGGTCTCACGAACATCCCCTCGCGGATATTCAGTGCCATCACAACGCCGGAGTGCTCGGCACTAAATGTCACGGTCGGCGTCGCCTTATCCTCTTCACCGAGTTGTTCGATCTGAGTCTGGTCAACTCCAAGCGCCATCAACTTTTCGGTAGCAGCACTGGTCAGTGCGCGATCAGCACGCCGCAAAGCCTGCAGGTATTCTTTTTGCGCATTGACGATTTGTGGCGAGTACAGTTCAAACAAGACATCGCCCTTGGCAACACGTTCACCTTCAGCACTCACATAGAGACGCTCGATCCAACCCTCGGCACGAAGGTGGATATGACTGATTCGGCTCTCATCCAAACCAACTGTTCCGGTGGCGCGAATCTTGCGCCACAAGGAGCCTCGGCGGACGCGTTCAGAGCGAACACCCAAGTTGTTGACAATGGCAGGCTCGATTTCGATCAAGCCCGGTGGCGCGTTGTCGGCGTACACCGGAATCAGGTCCATGCCCATCGGCGACTTGCCGGGTTTTTCTCGCCGATAATTTGGGTCCATCGGCGCGACCCAGTACAGTATTTCGCGCTTGCTAGTAGATGGTTCGGCGACTTCGGCTCCGCTGGCCTGATCGCGCTCAATGTTCATACCAAGGAGGATTCCGCCCACACTTGCAACGGCAAGTAGCAACATAACGTAACGTGCTTTCATGTCTTCACTCTCCCGCCAGATAGTGCAGCCGCGACAAGGCGACTTGTTGCTCGAGTTGAACGCGCAAGTAATCGAGCTCGAGTTCGAACTGTGTTAGCCGTGATTGCAGCAACATCGTGAAGTCAGCAACACCTGCCTGATAGGCCGCCATTGAGGCCTCACTGCTGGCCTGTGCCTGCGGCAACAAGCTGGTGTTGAACAGATCCAGCCGCTGACTGTTGCGCTGGTAGGATGCCCATTCCCGATTCAACTCACTTTGCATTTGCCGCATTGCGTCCTGCAGATGTGCCCATTGCGCATCGAGCCTGTTGGCCTCTGCCTGAATTGTTCGATGTTGCCGTTGCGACTGAAAAATTGGCAAATCAATACTGACTACGGCACTAATCAAGTCGGATCGCGAAGTTCCATTTGCGTTTGTTCCGTCCCGTGCTCCATAGGCGACATCGAGCGTCCAGCCCGGTCGTGTCTGCTCTCGCGCAACGGATACCGCAGTTTCTGCGCTACTGGCTGTCATCGAAAGCGCGACCAGTCTTGGATGATCGCTCAGCTTCGCCGAGATTTCTTCACGCGCCAGCGGTGCATTGAGCTGGGCATCGCTGACTACCAATTCAGTTAACCAGGCGTTGTTTAACCACTTTGCCAAACGAGCCTGATGTATCTCCAGCCGCTCTGTTACCTCAATCTCGCGATCTCGCATTCGTGCGTACTCCACCTCGGCCTGAAGTACATCTTGTTGCTGGGTACGCCCGGTCGCATAGTAATCGCCGCTGACTTCAACCAGTTCCTCCAACAATTGAGCGGCAGAGCGAACCACCTGCAACATTTTCTGTTGCTGCAGCAGGTTGAAATAGTCTTCCCGCAACAACTGTCGATTCATTAGCCGACGATCATCGGCCATTGACTGCAGTGCAGTAGATTGCATCTCTACCTGCTGTGACCGCAACTGCAAGGAGTCGCCCGGTGCAAACCGCTGTCGATACCCCAGCTGCAACTGCGTCATCGGCTCCTGCGACAAATCGAAGCTATCTACTGGCAGTGACACTGCGCCTAATCTCAGCTGCGGGTCGGGCAACTGGCCCGCCGCAACAGCCGCTTCGGCCATTGCCTCGGCCTGCAGCTTAAGTTGCTGCACTGCGGGGTCATCATTGGCAGCAATGGCCTCAAGCGTTTGCAGTGACAGTGGAGGCTCACTTGCTATTGCACTGGCAGCGAACATAGCGCTCACCAGAACGGTTGCCAAAGGAGAAAAGGATCCGAACAGTGTTGTGGACCGTAAAAACAATTCACTTGAAGAAAGTGATTTAAGTCTATGTTTAATATTCATTTTTAACATCAAGCAGTAGTGCAGAAACTCTGTGAAAAAGCAGAGTCGCGCGCGACACGAAGAAATCTAACCGCAACTATCGGAAGTTACGGCGAGCTTGAGAAGCTGATGTTAAATGGAAATTGGAGGCCGCAGATCTGGGGCAGGATGGGATCGACCGGTGCTATTGGCCAATCGATCGAGGCGTGGTCCGGTGGTGTTTTGTGCGATCGAAAGTGCAGTTGACACGACCATGGCGCTTTGCACACTTAGCTCACAGCTGGCAGCGCACTTCAAACCATCATCGCAACAGTCCATAGGCATCATGTCTGATCCGGACGGTCCGTGATGATTGGACTCATGTTGCATCGCTCCAGAATGAGGGTTTTCACCGGCATCGCAACCGTCAAGATCGACGCTGGCGAAAGCGACGGCCTGTGACAGCAGTGCGATCACCACGAGAATGTGTAAAAACCCTTTCATTGCTTCACCTTAGGCATTTTGCTTGCCGATTGCAATCCGGCACCTCACTACATGTTTAGTTGCAATGGGGGGGTGCCAGGCACAGGCCGGTTGGCCACCTGATCCTGTAAGCCAATGGCCAAGCCCTATTCCCGCGCTTGCCCCAAGGTGATGCCATGCAATGTCGCGTCCAGGACCGTGCGGGCCAACCGGCCATTGCCGGAGCAATCGGATGACGATCCGTAGCACCGAGCCTTAAGCTTCGGCCCGTTCTTGGGTCTTATCCCACGCTCCGGGCGGCGAGCCTTGCATCCCTTCTCGCACCTATCGGCAAACCGGAATGCAACCTCACCTGAGCTTCGCTCCATCCGAAATGGAAATCGACCACGGCGAGACGGAGGTTACCACTATGCGCTCGGCCTTCTGGACTTCGCTACGCTTCGCCAACCAGGCCGAGGCGGGTCGGCCAGTCCCTCTGGCCTCCATTGAGTTAACATGTGTTTCATTCCTCACACCACCATTGCGGTATAGCGAACAATGACCACCGATCTAACTATCGCCGGGGTATCTATCAAACCCGGCTCAAGAGTGCGTCTGAATCTGCCTCTCCCGCCTCTGTACACAAAAGATGATCTGCATATGGCGGTGACCGTGATTCGTGGCCGCAAGCCCGGACCGACGGTGTTTGTCAGCAGCGCTATCCACGGAGACGAGATCAATGGCATTGAGATCGTTCGTCAACTTCTGCTTCGCAAGAACCTGAATAGAATGGCAGGAACGCTGATTGCCGTACCGGTAGTCAACACCTATGGACTATTTCATAGGGAACGCTACCTTCCCGACGGCAGAGATTTGAATCGAGTATTTCCTGGCAGCGCGAATGGGTCGTTGGCTTCCCGCCTGGCCAAGACCTTTATGGATGAAATCGTCCGCCACTGCGACTATGGAATCGACCTGCATACCGCGACCCGTCATCGCACCAATCTGCCTCAAGTACGAATCAATCGCGGCAATGAAGATGCAGAACGACTGGCCCGAGCGTTTGGTGCGCCGGTGATTATGCGCTCCGAGATTCGGGAAGGGTCTTTGCGATCAGCCTGTGCGGACCTGGGAATCACTACTTTGGTGTATGAGGCTGGTGAAGCACTGCGCCACGACCGCCCCTCCATTCGAGGCGGGGTTGCTGGCATTCTCAATGTGCTTGCTGCGCTGCAAATGTTGCCGAAAAAGGAAAAGAAGACAGCCGCGTCTCCGTTCATCGCTCAGTCCAGCATGTGGGTGCGGGCCACCGCCAGTGGAATTCTGGTGCCCAAGGTGCGGCTTGGTGAACGAGTGGCGAAAGGACAGGTTCTGGGCGAATTGGTCGAGCCTACAGATGTTGGATCTGAGAAGCTATTGGCACCTCGGGCCGGCATTGTCATATCTACATGTGAACTGCCCTTGATGTATGAGGGTGAGGCAGCCTTTCACCTGGCGTTTTTTGACGACCTTGGGGATGCCGTGGCCGAGGTTGAGTCATTTGTCGAGCTTCACGAGCAACCGATGCCAGCCGCTGAAATCTGAACACCTAATCTCGGCATGTTGCAGGGGGCTGTAGTAGAATACGCGGCCACGTTTTCTCACTAGGATGTCATCAGATGACTTCAAACAAGCCTGTCCGCATTATCGGTGTCCCAATGGATCTCGGTGCAAGTCGTCGAGGCACTGATATGGGCCCGTCGGCGCTTCGTATCGCAGGCTTGGGCCGCGCACTGCGGGGACTGGGCTACCAGGTTGAAACAGAGCAAGACATTCCGGTTCCAGCAATGGAAACACGCTCGGCAGCGAGTGCTGACGCGCGCTTCAAGGAAGAAATACTGACGGTTTGTTCTGACCTGTGCGATCGCGTGCGCGAGACGTTAGACCAAAATGACATTCCTTTGGTCATTGGCGGTGATCACTCAATTGCCATGGGAACAGTGTCCGGTGTGGCTGGCCACTTTCGCCAAAAGGAGCAGAAGATCGGGTTGATCTGGTTCGACGCACACGGTGACATGAACATTCCCGGCGTAAGCCCAAGTGGCAATATTCACGGCATGCCCCTGGCTCACTTGCTGGGACGCGGCGACGAGGATCTTGCGTCAATTGGCGGCTTCAAGGGCAAGATCGATCCAAAGAATGTCGCTCTGGTCGGCATTCGCGACATAGATGACGGTGAGCGCAAGATTATTCGGGAGTCCGGTATTCACGCTTACACCATGCGAGAAATTGACGAGCGGGGAATGGCTGCTGTTTCCAGAGAGATCATTGAGGTGGTGAACGATGGAACGGCCGGGTTTCACATCAGCTTTGACGTTGATGGTTGCGACCCATCAGTGATTCCAGGGTCCGGGACCCTGGTTCCTGGCGGCATCAACTTCCGGGAAGCGCACCTGATGCTTGAACACTGTGCCGATAGCGGCCGCATGGTATCCATGGAAGTGGTCGAGTTAAACCCGTTTCTCGATCATGGCAACGTCAGCGCCGAACGCACCTTGCAACTAATTATGAGCGCGTTCGGAAAGAGCATTCTGTAGTCCAGAAATGACCGTGTCCGCAGCAGCGGACACGGCCCTGGCAATCTGATCGACTACTCCAAACTACCCTCGTGATGGGTACAAGCCTACCAAGGCAATAATGAAATTCATTGCCAGGAAGGGCTGCAAATTGGTGTGTGCCTGGCCGCCGCCTGTGGTAGCTAACGTCTGGGAGGCCATGTCAACCAGGTTGGTGGCTGCAGTATGGTACGCAGTCGCCCCGACGGACCGCGCCATCGATTTGGTGTTGGTCGGAGGCCCCGCTTCCCCTGGCGTTGTAACGCCACGTGCCGTGTGACTGTGCGAAGGAATTTGTGCTTCACTCAAAGTCACTGTTTCAGTGCCAACTCTCTCGCCCAAGCGCCTTGCCGTAAGGCCAGGCCCGCGGCCCGGATGCATCGGTGCGCGGCCCTGCATATTGGGCAACGCCGTCGTGGTTCTGCCATCGCCACCGTAGGTGGTACCTATCAATGAAAACAGTGCCGTGTTTTGCGCGATCGGCAACAGTTGCCCATCGCAAAAGGCCCAACCTCGCGGGGCGAAGTTGCCGGCAAAGATTCGTATTTCAGCTGTGAATGGTTCAGACATAAATCGTGCTCCTCAATGCCGCGATGGGTAAATACCAAAAAGCGCAACGATAAAGTTTACGCACAGGGTCGGCATCAGGTTCGTATGCGGCTGAGTTCCGCCTGTATTGGCAATGGTCGTTGAGTCAAGGTTGGTATTCTGATTGGCCGGATCAAATATCCTCAAGCCAACTGGGTCAGCCAGCACCTTGCCCTGCGGTGCAGCGTCGGTGGCAGTGGCGGTATTGGCATTCCAGTCATGTGTATGACTGGCCAATTGATTGGTAGTCAGCGTCACGTTCTCATCGCCTCCCTTTGATCCCAATCGCCTTGCCGACAACCCAGGGCCGGTGCCCTGGTGCAAGGGGATGCGACCGCGAAGGTCTGGTAGACCGAACGTGGTGCGCCCATCGCCGCCATAAATTGTTCCCAACAGACTAAACAGTGCGTCATTTTGTGAGACAGCCAGCAGCTGCCCATCGCAAAATGCCCAGCCACGTGGCGCGAAATTTCCCGCAAACATGCGGATTTCTCCAACAAAAGGTTCCGACATAGTGTCTCTCCTTCAAGCCCCCCTCGGGCTTGATCGATTAGTTGCGGGAAGGAAAAAGCCCTTGCAAGGCAATGCAAAATGCCAGCGTAAGGTATGGCTGCATGTTGTTGTGAGCCTGCCCGCCTCCAGCATTGGTGACTGTTCCTGAACGCAGTGCAGTTGTGTTCGCCGCTTCCGGGTTGCGATACAACAGGTCGCCCGCTACAGGCACTGCTGCCAAGTTGTCATCAGCCGGTGACGGGTTGTCGCCCGGTGCCGATGAGGCTTTGACTGTGTGGGTATGCGCGGCAATCTCAGCGGCGTTAAGTGTGACCGTCTCGGCACCTGATTTCTGCGCCAATTGATGGCCATCACCAACATGAATCGGAGTACGGCTCCGCAAGTCTGGCAGTGCGAAACTTGTCCGTCCGTCACCACCGTAATTTGTACCCAAAAGCGAATAGAGAGATTGGTTTTGACTTATCGGCAGGATTTGCCCGTCGCAAAACGCCCAGCCTCGGGGCGGAAAGTTGAAGCCGACGATGCGAATCTCGGCCAGAAAGGGTTCGGACATGGTCTTTCCTCATTTGGCAGTTTCGAAATTAGCGCTTAAGGAACATCCCGTACGCAGTTGCCAGAGAGGCTCGCTACAAAGCCATCCAACAGTCGACTCGAAAAGGCCGTTGCGGCGTAATCAAGACCACCTGCGGAACACATTATATGAGTCCCCCTCCACCTAAAATAACTATACAACCGTGCAAGATTTCGCGCAACGACAAACGCGGCATCGTATACATACACTAATTATTTCCAATCGAAAGGCAGTGAGAAACGAACAGAGAAGGCAGAGGCTAGGGGTTGACGAAGAACTGAACTCACCCGAATAGTACTGCGATCCAATTATATGAAAAATGCCTAACGACCATCGTCGTTGAGCAGGCGAAACTCGTTAAGGTGACGAATCGCCAGGCGACGTTCTCCCTGAGCCTCATACAGCCGCGCCAGGCTGTAGTGAGCATCAGGCAAGTCTTGGGCAGCAATGAGGTAGCAGCTCTCCGCTGCGGACATATTGTCCTGGGACTCATACAAGGTCCCGAGATTAAACGCAGCAATGGGCTCGGCCGGATGCGCTTGCAAAACTCGGCGATAGTGACTTTCCGCAGCCTCGAACTGGCCCGACTGCTGCAGCATACGACCTAGATTGATATTGCTTTCGACATGCTGCGGATCGCGTTTTAGCGCTCTGGCGTACGCGGCCTGGGCATCAGCCCGATCTGAATCCTCCAGGTCCAGGCCTTGTTCATACCAAAAGTCGGCCGAATCCGGAGGTACTGGTGGACTTGCCGCCTGATCAAAATCCAGTAGCACTTGGCGAGATTGCGGGTCAAACACCACGCCGCCATCGGAGACTACCACCTGATTATTTCGGGTAGACAAGCGAACGGCGCTCAGCGGGCGCCCGTCAGGTAGCAATTTTTGAACAGCCTTCAGCGACTGCGTCAGTTTTCTCGGAGGGACGCCAGCAGCTTCTAGTTCGGCGGCGGCTCGCAGCAACACCAGATGCCCAAGTTGCAAAGCCATGCGGCCGTGTTCATCCAAATCAGGCTCAACCAAGCCCGCTCGAATCAGCGCACGAATGCGTGACTCATTCCAGTCTAGCTGTTCCGCGGCAGCGCTAATCGACCAAGTCATTGTCTGGTCATCCTGAAGCCGTCAAAGTGCTGGATTCTAGCCTGCTTTCTTTTTGCGAGTGGCTTTCTTCTTCGCAGACGACCGTTTTGCCTGCTTTGGTGAAGTCGCCTCGATACTGGCTTTGAGCGCATCCATCAGGTTGACAATCTTGGTCTCCTGCTCTTCTTCTGGCTCGATAGCAATTTCTTCGCCGGCCAACTTTTTCTCAATCAAGGCCTGTATTTGAGACCGAACTTCATCTTTGTATTTGCCGGCGTCAAACTTGTCATTCGCCACCTGGTCAACCAGTTGAATCGCAAGCTTTACCTCGGCGTCCTTAAGATCCACATCGTCGATAGGAATCTCCGACATCGGCCGCATTTCGGTTTGGTATTTCAACTGCTCCAACAGCAAGCCGTTTTCCAGTGGCCTCACCGCAACCAGGTAATCCTTGCCACGAGCCGCATATTTGGCAATTGCGACGCGATCGGTCTGGGTCAGCGCCTCGCGTAACAACTGATAGGCACGAGCGCCGCCGACATCCGGGGCGAGGAAGTATATGCGGTCGATATACAGTCGATTGATCGCCGCTGCCGGTACAAACTCTTCTATATCGATGGTGTGTGTCGACTTGGCTTCCAGTGCTTTGAGTTCCTCCTTGGAAAACACCACATACTGGTTCTTGCTGAACTCGTAGCCCTTGGCCCGTTCCTTGAGTGGCACTTCTACATCATGCTTCGGGCAAATGTACTGCTGCTTAAGGCGACTGCCACAATCGGCGTGCAAGGTCCGAAACGAGATGGTGTTGGAGGTCTCGGAAGACGTAAACATCTTGACCGGAATAGACACCATTCCAAATGAAATTGCTGCCGAACTTATTGCGCGCGCTGCCATAGGACCAGTCCCAAGCCGATTGTAGAACGCTTGAGCTTAGCTCGCTACTACTACGAAATCAAGTCAAGTATGTGCGATAAGACCTTAAGATTTATGGACTTTATGCGAGCTACCCAGCCTAGTCGGGAACTGAAAACTCCATCAGTTCAACCGGCAGGCCATTGTCATTGTTGAGCACATAATTACCACACCCCCCACAGTTCCAGCTGCATTGATGCATCCCGGTATTGGTGGGCACGGCGGTCGATGCCATGGTGGCTGTCATCGTCAACGGGATGTTTGCGAGCAGGCCTGAGCACGTCATGGTTCCCGCTGGACAATTGAAGCTCCCCGGATTGACCGGGAACGCCTCGAAGCAGACGGCGTTATTCATAGTCATCCCAGAGGCTCCTATCAGGTTACACCCCGGCGTGCCTGTCAGGGTCCACGCCACATTTTTCATCGTTGTCATGAACGAATAGGCGGGCCCCATGGATGTAGCATGCATGCATTGAGCTTGCGTGGCACCAGCAGTTAACAGGCACCCGATCACCAATAGAACGCTTGAGTTCAACCAGGCAAAACGCTGCAGCATGACTTTACCTCCGATAACATACGGATCAAGACCTACAGCTTAGCAGAGAGCAAATCGTTGCCGAAACCGACCGTGGAACAACTGGCCCTTTACCGCCAGAAACGAAATGCGGAGCGCACACCCGAACCGTTCGGTGGCCGCGCCATTCCCGGAGCCAATGTGTTTGTCATTCATATGCATGGGGCGACGCGACTACATTGGGATCTACGGCTGGAAATCGATGGCGTTCTTTGGTCATGGGCAGTCCCGAAAGGCCCGTCACCCAACCCTCAGGACAAGCGGCTGGCTGTTCAGGTCGAACAACACCCGCTTGAGTACACTCAGTTCGAGGCATTGATACCCGAAGGTAACTACGGTGCCGGGCCGATGATTGTGTGGGATCGAGGCATCTTCGTCCCACTCAAGGACATGAAGGAAGGCCTTGAAGAGGGCAAGCTGTTGTTCGAGCTTCGCGGCTACAAGTGTCATGGCAAATGGACATTGGTCAAGACGCAGGCCTTTGAAAACAGTTGGCTATTTATCAAAGAGCGCGACCACCATGTGGATCCAAGAGGAACCGATGCGCTGCCAATGGACTCAATCCTCAGCGGCCTCAAACTTGATGAACTGAAACAGGGTAAACGTCGTGACGCGATCTTAAAGCGAGGCGCAAAGGCCCTGGGTGCCCTGCCCTGCGACTCGATCGATGCCTTTAACACCGAATTGATGTTATGCCAGAACGGGCAGCAATTTGATCATCCAGACTGGCTGTTCGAGATTAAGTTCGACGGTTTTCGCGTACTCGCCCATGGTCGCAACGGTGAGGTCCGCATTCGCTCACGCAATGGCAAAGACTTGAGTGCCAGTTTTCCGGAAGTGTGTCAGGCACTCAGACGCTTGCCGTGCGACGAGTTTCTGATTGACGGCGAGTTGGTGGTTCACGATGGTGGCGGTTTGCCCAGTTTCGAACGCTTACTCAGGCGGGCCCAAGTCCGCAAAGAAATCGGCATTATCAAGGCGTCCTGGGAGATGCCTACCACATTGTATGCTTTCGACCTTCTATTCGTCTCTGGATTGGACTTGCGACCCATCCCTCTGCTTGAGCGCAAGAAACGTTTACACAAGCTGTTGCCATCGACCGGACCAGTTTCCTACGTCGATCATGTCCTTGAGCATGGACAGGCCATGTACGACAACGCGGTACAGCTCAAACTCGAAGGCCTGGTGGCCAAGCGGGCTGGCTCGCCCTACGTAGCAGGTCGCGGCGATGATTGGCAAAAGCTGTCGGCGCTCAAAACAGATGACTTTGTGGTCATCGGTTATCGACCCCAGGCCAATGGCCGGGTCGCGGTTGGCGCGATACATGTCGCCCAATATGACGGCGAGGATCTAGTCTACTGCGGCCGCGTAGGCAGCGGTTTACAGGCCGCCGACCGAAAACGCCTGGAAGGTGCAAAAAGCCTGCTTCGATCGGAGCCAGAGTGTGCAATCGAAGATCAGAAGGACCAGGATGTTTGGCTGGAACCGGCCTTGGTTTGTGAGGTTCGTTACAAGGAAATCACTACCGCTGGAAACCTGCGTCAACCGGCATTTCTACATTGGCGCGATGACAAAGACGCGCATGAGTGTCAGCTAAAGGTTCAGCGCTGGCAAGTAGAAGAACCCGAACCACCCGAGCCAGATGAGGACAAGCAACTTCACTTTTCCAACCTGGACAAGGTGTTCTGGCCCGAGGACGGCTACACCAAGGGCGATCTAATCGATTATTACCGCGCTATCGCACCCTGCCTGTTGCCGTACCTCAAAGACCGACCACTGGTGCTCACACGCTACCCTGATGGCATTCACGGCAAGTCTTTCTTTCAACGAGAGGCGCCGGAATTCATGCCCGATTGGGTTGGCCGAGCCTGGATCTGGAGCGAAGAAGATCAAACTGAAACGCCTTTGTTTCTTGCCAATGACCTGGACGCCCTGCTGTACCTGATCAACCTGGGTGCGATTCCATTGCACATCTGGTCCAGCCGCATTGATCAGCTCGACAAGCCCGACTGGTGCATTCTCGACCTTGACCCCAAGACCGCGCCGTTTACAGATGTAGTTACCATCGCGCGCACCATTGATCAGATTTGCGATGAGCTAGAGATCCCCCACTACGTAAAGACCAGCGGCTCGACCGGGCTGCATATTCTGCTTCCACTCGGTGGGCAGCTTAACCACGAAATGTGTCGTGCCTTTGGTGAGTTGCTGGCGCGACTTGTAGTCTCAAGACTTCCAGACATTGCGACAATCGCCAGATTGCCTGACCAGCGCGAGGGCAAGGTCTACGTCGATTTCCTGCAAAACGGCCACGGGCGATTGATCGTTGCGCCCTACTCAGCTCGCCCCCTGGTACATGCGCCGGTGTCAATGCCTTTGCGATGGTCTGAAGTCAACAAAGGCCTGACCATCGACAAACATAACCTGCGCAGCGCGCAATCAAGAATCAAACGTTGGCGTGCTGATCCCATGGCCCAGGTGTTGAGTGCGGAAACGGACCTGATGCGCGTGTTTGAGCGTTTGACCGGATTACTGAACGAATAATCTATATGCGTGCTGACGCGCATCGACGGTGGCTCACGCTGGCAACTGAGCCGCATTCGAGTTAATCAGAGCTTCCTTAAGTGTGCGGCGACCAGGTCATCAGGTCGTAGACACCCTGGTCTGCCGTCTTCTCGAAGCCGAGGCGAATATACAGCCGCATCGCCGGGTTGAATTGCTCGACGTGGATGCTAATCGGTTGCTTCCGATCCTGTCCGGCTTGCATCACAGCTTTTAGAAGACTCTGCCCGAATCCCCGATTGCGGTATTCGGGTAACAGGGCAATGTCGACTATCCTTATTTCGTCGTCCCGATATTCGACATACAAGCGCCCAATCGGCTGCCCCTCCATTTCAACGATGTCAAAGTCGGCACTGGAGAAGTGTTTTTGATAATGCTTGTGCTGGGCATCGAACTGGAAAGCGAGAAACTCTGCTTTTTGCTGATCCGACCATTGCGTCTGGGCCATTTCCTGTTCACGGGTGGACGCGTACAAGGCCTGCAAGAAAGGCAAGTCGGCATCGACCATCGTACGCAACGCAAGTGGCGCTGGAGTGTCCAGCGGCGAATGGGTGCTCAAGTAAACACGGCCTCGTAGCGCATGCCGTGCTCATCGGGACCTATAGTAACCAGAAACAGCTGTAGATCACCGATGTCCGGATGCGACACCGTGTAGGTCCCTTGATCCAGTACTTTGTCAACGGGACCTCGCCAAACCAAAGAGAATTGGCGACTCTGCACTACGCCATCGTCGATCTCCAGCAAGTCTGAAATATTGATCAGGTCTGCCTGCAGTGCTTCGACGCCGTTACCGATTGAAAACGTTTTCCCCTCAAGGGGTTGAAACATACTTCTAGAAAAATTCAAGGGTGCCCCTCAGTGAAATGTCTATTCGTTTGTGCTCGAAGCATAGGTGGCTGTATACAATTTATCAACTACCGATTTTAGATACAGCTCGCCAATGTCGGCTGACAATTCTGCCGGGTGATTCAAGCTCGACTCTATCGTCAGCCAAACTGGTTCATTTCAAAGTGCCTCCTTTACAATAAACGCCAAACTACTAATCGCCGCTTCTGTTTTATCGCTCCAGGGATGCCCGTAGCTTAGGCGAATGAAATGACGATAGCGGTCGCCCGGGGAAAATACCGATCCGGGGGCCAAGCTGATCCCCTTGCACAAGGCTTTGGAAAAAACCAGTTCGCTGTCCACCGTGCCTGGCATTTGTATCCACAATACAGAGCCACCTTGAGGTTCGGAGCACAAGGTGCCTTCCGGAAACTCCCGCTCGATCACCGCGGCCATCCGCTGCGCATTGCACCTGAGCACCGGCAGCAACGCCCTTAGGTGCCTGTCGTAGTCACCACTGGCCAGAAACTCTGCCAAGGTCAGCTGTTGCAGCAGGCCGGATGAACAGCTCATGCATCGCTTCAGTCGATGAACTTTTTGCTTGAAGTTGCCGGGAAGAACCCAGCCTATACGATAGCCTGGGGCGGCCGTTTTCGAAAAGGAGGAGCAAGTCAACACCAGTCCTTTCTTAGAAAAACTTTGGGCCGGTGTATTAACCTGCCCATCAAACACCAGCTCGCCGTAAACGTCATCTTCAATCAAGACAATATCGCGGCTTTCGAGCAGTTCGACCAGCGCTTTGCGATGGCTGTTGTTGGTGGCCGACCCCAGCGGGTTGTTTACAACCGATGAGAACATGCAGACTTTGATGTCATGGTCCTCTATGGCCTGGTTCAAGCTGGCGAGTACCACGCCTCCCGTCGGGCATGTTTCGATCTCCAGCGCTAACATGCCCAGGCTTTCGATGAGTTCCAACAAGCCATGATAGGTTGGTGACTCTACCGCGATAACGTCGCCCGGTTTGGCCACGGCCTGCAAGCACAAAGACAAGGCTTCCTGTCCGCCGGATGTAATGATGATGTCATCCGGATCCATCTGAAAGCCACGATCCAGAATCCGCAGGGCAATATGGCGGCGCAGGCTCGGTTCGCCTTGTGTTGGGGCGTAACCAAGACTCCGGTCCTCGGCTCGTGACATCACGCGTTTCATGGTGCGATGCAGCGCTTTTGCCGCCGGTCGGGCCATGCAGGGGTTGGCGATTCCGAACGGCACCACACCAGTTTGATGAATACCGTCGTACATTCGCTCAACTATGGATCGGCACTCTACCGTTTGAGGAATACAGCTTTCGCAATTCGCGCCGGTCAGACGGATTTGCTTCCGAGCGTGCACGAAATAGCCTGATTGCGGTCTTGCCTCGACGCGCCCCTGTCGCTCCAACTCCAAATACGCTTGTTTCACCGTCGGAACGCTAACACCGACGCGCGCGCTCAGTTTCCGTAGTGAAGGAAGTCGATCGCCCGGCAGCAATGTTCCAGATTCGATCAGCTCAAGGATTAGATCGATGACCTGTTGATATAGGTAGTCCTGGCCTGTTTTGTCTATGGCGAGCATATCTGTATAGGTTGCATTTCCGTTTTTCTGTATCTGTTATATACCCAGACACGGCGTATAGTCAATCAATACCAGCAACCTAAAGACGGAGTTTTTGAAATGTCCTGCTACTCACCCTGCGCTTCCGAGCAAGTTGAAAACGTCGGATGCACCGATCGCATCGCACGCGCCACAAACCGTTGCAAGCAGTGTTTCAAACGCGGCTTCAGAGCATTGTTCTTAAGACGCCACCATTGGGTAAGTGCTCGTTTTGGCTTGTTACACAACGCCCTCGACCAAAAGTCGTGAGCTATAGCGCGTCCACAGTTTACGTTTCTGGACCAGCTCGACCGGCCCACGGATGGACCGGCATTTTCAAGCTATAGAAAATGAAGAACTTTCACAACCACGCTTCTGAGAGTTCGTGTCCGCGTTGGCCACGGAAGGCCAATCGTGGACGACCTCGAGCTGATATTGATGAATAATCTGGCGCTGTATGTCGTCACTGTGCTGGTGTGGGGATCAACCTGGCTGTTGATCAACTTCCAATTGGGCGTCGTACCCGTCAGCGTCTCTCTGGTTTACAGGTATGCCTTGGCAGCGGCACTACTGTTCATCTGGTGCCAAATACGATCACTCAATCTACGCTTCTCTGCAACGCACCACGCAAGGTTTGCCGCCATGGGAGCGTTGATGTTTGGCATCAATTACATGTGTACGTACTCTGCCCAGCAGTACATCAGTTCCTCGCTAAATGCCGTTGCTTTCTCCGCAATGTTGTGGATGAACATACTCAACGCGAGGATGTTCTTTGGTACACGATCGGATTGGTCGGTACTGATCGGTGCGGTTCTGGGAATGGTAGGCGTCGTTGTATTGTTTTTACCAGCCATTGAGAGCTTTACCTTCAGTGACACTGTGCTTCTAGGCGCAAGTTTGTGTCTGGCGGGTGCATACTCGGCCTCACTGGGCAATATGGTTTCGCAAAACGCACAGACCATTAAGTTGCCGGTGATGCAATCGAATGCCTGGGGCATGGCCTATGGGGTGGTCTTCCTGGTCGCTTTTGCCTTGATACGCGGCGATGAATTTACATTCGATCCCTCGTTCGCCTACTTAGGCTCCCTCCTGTACCTGTCAATCTTTGGTTCCATTGTCGCATTCGGAACCTACCTGACTTTGCTCGGACGAATAGGTGCAGCACGCGCCGGCTACGCCGTCGTCATGTTCCCGGCAGTAGCGGTCATCCTGTCGCTAATGTTCGAAGGCCTGGAGCTAACACCACGCCTGGCAATCGGCATCGCCCTAACGCTGGCTGGCAACGTTGTGATTCTGTGGCGCAAGAATCAACAGCCAACGCGGCGAGGAGGCAAGGACACGTCAAATGGCGTTGTGGTGCGCGCCAGAGCCTGACCCGGGTGTGAGCTTGTCTACACGACGCGACCCTCGAGTGGCCACACGAATGTTCCCTTCTCCCGCGAAGCGCACGGGGAGAAGGTGTCTGCGCGTCAGGTGCAGACGGATGAGGGGCACAATTTGCATGCCTTAGTCCACGGATTGGACTAACGCCGGCCTGAAAGGCCGGTGAAGCAAACGATAACCACGCTTATCGTGCAGCGTGAGCGAGCAGACCATGGAGGGTCTGTCTTGCGGATAGACTAATCGCAGCGTGAGCGAGCAGACCATGGATGGTCTGTCTTGCGGATAAACAAACGATCTTAGTCCATGGATGGACTAACGCCGGCCTTAAAGGCCGGTGAAGCAAACGATAACCACGCTTATCGTGCGGCGCGAGCGAGCAGACTATGGATGGTCTGTCTTGCGGATAAACAAACGACCTTAGTCCATGGATGGACTAACGCCGGCCTGAAAGGCCGGTGAAGCAAACGATAACCACGTTTATCGTGCCGCGTGAGCGAGCAGACCATGGACGGTCTGTCTTGCGGATAGGCTACTCCCCGCGCGAGCGAGCAGACCATGGATGGTCTGTCTTGCGGATAGGCTCATCACCATTTTTGCTTACAGCAAAAATGGTGCCCGGGGCCGGACTTGAACCGGCACGGTATTACTACCGAGGGATTTTAAGTCCCTTGCGTCTACCAATTTCGCCACCCGGGCGTTTAGCTCGTAAACAGGAACGCAGGCGGGGAGGATGGGAGACCCAACCGAATAGATCGCTGACCATTGTCTGCGATCTGCAATCTGCAATCTGTCATCTGAATGGAGGCCGAGGCCGGAATCGAACCGGCGTCCACGGCTTTGCAGGCCGCTGCATAACCACTCTGCCACCCGGCCATCCAGAGGTCGGGATTGTGCCGACTCGGTCGCCAAATAACAAGCCCTGCTTGCAGCAATGGCACTATTTAGAGTACTGGACCGACGACACCCAGAAAGAAAAAAGGCCAACTCATATTGAATTGGCCCTTTTTGAAATTCTGGAGCGGGAAACGAGACTCGAACTCGCGACCCCAACCTTGGCAAGGTTGTGCTCTACCAACTGAGCTATTCCCGCATTGAGGGCGCGTAGTTTACGGAAGTTACGCAACGAGTCAAGCCTGGATTGCATCAATTTCGAAAAATCGTTCAGATTCGCACTCAGCCTAAACCGCAACCGCCTTATGATGACATCTGTTTTTGCGGCACAGTTCCGCGCAATGCCTGAAGTTACGTGCAAAAATGCCGCTTTTCCCCACCGGTATGGGGGAAGCACGCCAGAAGTCCATGTCTCTGCGATTAATGGGGTACACTCCCACCGACACGAGAGGGGTTGGCTTTTGGCCGAATGATGATGCCAGCAGTTGGCAAACAGAGGGGACACAGTGGACTCGCAAGGAGTAGCAAATTTTCGTCGCCGGTCAAGCGACAAGATTAATATTGCGTCACGATGGCTGACACACCCGATAGGTATCGGAATGATCGGTGTCATTTTGGTCCTGGGTGCTGGCGCGCTGAGCCTGGCGCTAAGGGATGCCGAGAACACGCAATTGGCAAGGACCGTCTCCGAAAAATCCAACGACTTGAATTCCCGCGTACTAACAGAAGTCCGAACCCTGCTAAACGCATTCTCACGCATGGGAACGCGATGGCAAGCCCAGCGGAGAACACCACAGGAGCTTTGGCAGTCGGATGCCGAATCCTACGTAAATCTCGACGAGGTAGCGGCGGTCTCCTGGCTGGCTACCAGTGGAACTGTCGAGCGTCTGGTCGGTAATGTCGACCATATGCAGCGAGGCAGCTCGCTGTCGATGACTGATGAACAAAGCAACGCATTGCGTGGCTTGGTTGAGAGCGGCGGCTTCGAATTCTCCCCGATCATTGATCTTCCTGACGGCAGTGTCGGTATCGACCTCTATCAACCGGTGTTTGTGGGGCGCCAACATGATGGCTTTTTGATATTGACGCTTCGCGTGCATTCCTTGCTTGATCGCATTACATCGACTGACCGGGCCCAGGGTTTTGGTGTTGCAGCGGTGGCCAACCATCGGGTCGTTTTCTCGACCGCCGATTTTCCAGGCGGGGACGAAGGCAAGGGAGAGGATGCGCCCTTCGGTTCATTCGAGCTGAATCTGGATGCCGATGACAATGGCTGGTTGTTCCAGGTCTGGTTGACGCCAGAAGCTACGGCGATGGCCCGGTCCGGACTTCCAACCGTGGTGTTGCTGACTGGCATTATCATCGCCGCGCTAGTATGCACGGCACTTGGTTTTCTTCGCAGTGCGGTCACCAGGCAGATGGAGTTGGTGCAACTTAACAGTCAACTGGGCGTGGAAGTTGCTGAACGACGAAAGGTCCAAGCCGAGTTACAGAGGCTCGCTGTTCACGACGGTCTAACCCGACTTCCAAACCGACGCAGTTTTGAGCAACACCTGGAGAAGCAGGTCGAAATTGCCGTACAAAAACGGACGGGTCTCAGCTTGTTGTTTCTTGATCTCGACCGCTTCAAGGACATCAATGATTCCCTGGGGCACACCATGGGAGATCAGCTTTTGCGCATGGTTCCCGAACGGCTTCGCCCTGCTCTGTCCGATGGCGACTTTGTCGCCAGGTTTGGCGGTGATGAGTTTGTCATCGTCACGCCAACCACGGATGTTCATCAGCTGGAATCGCTCGCTGA
The DNA here is from genome assembly GCA_021604725.1 of Lysobacteraceae bacterium. GTDB lineage: Bacteria > Pseudomonadota > Gammaproteobacteria > Xanthomonadales > BQJN01 > BQJN01. The sequence goes on from BQJN01000041.1 coordinate 23,690, forward strand.
AGCCTTGCTGAAAAACATGACGCAACGCTTTGACCTGGGTGATCACAAACTTTTTCTGTCGCAGAGCATTGGCATTGCGGTTTTCCCCAGTGCCGGCAAGACGGCCTCAGAACTGGTCAGCCACGCTGATATCGCCTTGTATCGGGCCAAAGAGTCCGGTCGCAACACGTTCCAGTTCTACGATGAGGATCTACACGCCCAAGCCACCGAGCGATTGGAGACCAGCCATGCGCTCAGAGCCGCTCTGATGCGTGATGAGTTTCGTATCGTCTACCAACCCAGGGTGGCGTTGGAAACAGGCAAAATCGCAGGCGCAGAGGCATTGCTACGCTGGCAGCGGCCAGGACGAGGCTTGGTATCTGCCAAGGATTTCATCGCGGTTGCCGAAGATGATGGCTTCATCATCAATCTGGGTTGGTGGATTCTGGAACGCGCGGTGAATGAGTTCGCGGAAATACAGACCATGTTCGATTCACCATTGAAGCTTTCGGTCAACATTTCCGGGCGTCAACTTCGCGAGCCAACGTTCGCCACTAGAGTGGCAGAGATTATTCACCGTTCTGGTATCGACCCGAGCCGATTGGAGCTGGAGTTAACAGAGCACGTTCTGATTGAAAACGTCGAAGCCAATCGCGATACGCTGCTGCAATTGAAGAAACTGGGTCTGGCACTGATGATCGATGATTTCGGTATCGGCTATTCCTCTCTTTCTTACCTGAAGAACTTCCCGGTATCAGGGCTCAAAATCGACCGTTCATTCGTTACCGACATCGCCGTTGACCCGGATGACAAGGACATCATTCGCACCGTCATTGCCATGGGCCGAAGCTTGCGACTCACCGTGGTCGCAGAGGGCGTAGAGACAGCGGAACAATATGCGTTCCTGAAACAAAGCGGTTGTCACGAGGCGCAAGGCTTTCTGTTAAGCAAGGGAATTCCAGCCGAAGCCTGGGCCGACCTTGACGAGATTCTGTTTGAGCCAGGTCGTGGCAGCTCTACCGGCTCAGCTTCTCAATCGGTCCTGGAGGCTGGTTCGTCTCGTATCGTCGGCCAGGCACCACGCAGGTAGACCACCATTGACCAGATGGTCAGCGCCGCGGCAACGATCAATAGTATCTGGCCCAACTCAAGGGCTGGCACAATCCACAGTTGTTCGCCAATCAGCAGCAGGATCAACGCGGCCATTTGCGCGATGGTTTTGATTTTGCCAAGCAGAGCAACCTTGACCAGGCCACGCTCACCCAACTCAGCCATCCACTCACGCAGCGCGGAGATCGTAATTTCTCGACCGATAATAATGGCCGCTGGCAACGCCATCCAGATCGAAGGGTGACGTTGCACCAATATCACCAAAGTAACCGCGACCATCAACTTGTCGGCGACAGGATCAAGGAATTCCCCGAACCGGCTGATCTGCCCAAGACGCCGCGCTAGATAGCCATCCAGTGCATCGGTAATCGCTGCCAGGCCAAATATGGCGGCCGCAACCAGATTCGCTCCGCGAAAATCGAGATAAAACACCGCCACCAGCACTGGAATGAGCAAGATGCGGAAAAAGGTCAACAATGTGGGCACAGTCAGCATGCGGCTATGTTGGGGCAAACGTCGAACAGACGCAAAGACTATCTGTCAAAAGCCGTGACCACGACGACGATTTGAGACGCAAACACGTTCATTAGGCTCTTGCGACTAGTGCAAGGCATCATAGATTCGTTGTGCCAGCGCCAGATTGATGCCCTTGACTGCCGTGAGCTCTTCAACCCCGGCTTGACGAACGCCCTGCAGGCCACCAAACCGCTTCAGTAACTCTGCGCGCTTCCTGGGGCCTATACCTGGCACGTCCTCCAAGGATGACCTGGTACGTGCTTTGCCTCGCTGCCCCCGATGCCCGGTAATTGCGAAACGATGGGCCTCGTCCCGAATCTGTTGCACCAGCAGGCTGGCAGGAAGGTCTTGACCGAGTCGTTGACCATCCGGCCGTGTTGCGTCAATCAACAGCTCTTGCCCGGCACGACGCTCCGGACCTTTTGCCACCGCCGCTACAGTCATTGCTGTTGATAGTCCCAGTGCATCAATGGCTTCAAGTGCCTTGGCCAATTGGCCCTTGCCGCCATCGATCAGGACCACATCGGGGCACTGTACTTCACCGCTGACCACACGCTGGTAGCGCCGTCTGACTGCCTGTTCCATCGCGGCATAATCATCACCTGGCTCAACACCAGAGATGTTAAAGCGTCGGTAGGCGGATTTCTCAGGGCCTTCTTGCCCGAACACCACACAGGATGCGACCGTGGCTTCACCCATAGTATGGCTGATATCAAAGCACTCTACCCGCTCAGGCGTGCGAGCCAGGCCAAGCATTTCGCCCAACGCCTTGAGGCGGGTTCGTACCGTGGCCCTGGATCCTGCTCGCGCAACGATGGCGGTTTGCGCATTGCTGCGGGCCGCCTGTACCCAACCAGCGCGCTCCCCTCTTGGCCGCGTCACTACCCGCACTCGATAGCCCGCGTTGGCCGCCAATGCCGACTCCAGCATGGCTTTTTCCTCGAACGCTATATGGGTAAGAATTTCTTTGGGCGGCTGGTGCCGTGAGTAGAAACGCGAGATAAAACCTTCCAGAACTTCAGCCGGTGCTATGTCGGGGGGCACCTGAGGAAAGTAGGATCGATTGCCTAGATTCCTGCCGCCGCGGAAAAAAACCACCTGAATATTAAAAACGCCCTCGCCTTGTTCGCAGGCAATGATATCCATGTCATTGCGCGCACCGGTAACAAACTGTTTGGCGGCAATTTTGTTTACTGCGGCGATTCTGTCACGAATCTCCGCTGCACGTTCAAACTCAAGTCGGTCACTCGCTTCCGTCATTTCCCCGGCCAACGCGTTGATGACCTCATCACTACGCCCTTTAAGAAACATCAAGGCGTGTTGCACATCACGCTGATACTGCGCTTTGTCAATCAGGTCGACACACGGCGCGGTACAACGTTTGATCTGATACTGCAGACAAGGCCGCGTTCTGTTGGCGAAGAAGCTATCTTCACACTGCCTGATTCGAAACAGCTTTTGCAGGATATCCAGGGTGCTACGAACGGCATGCGCGCTAGGATAGGGACCGAAGTAGGCACCTGCTTCGCGTTGTGGACCACGATGGAAGGCCAACCTGGGGAACGGGTCTTTGCTGGCGACGAAGATCTGAGGGTAGCTTTTGTCATCACGAAGCATGACGTTGTAGCGAGGCTTGCCGGACTTGATCAGTTGATCTTCCAGCAGCAAGGCCTCACCCTCGGTCCGCGTTGTTGTGACCTCGATATGGTCGATTTGAGCGACCATGGCCGAAATACGCTCGTTGTGAGCCTTGTTGAAGTAGCTTCCGACACGTTTGCGCAGGTTGCGAGCCTTGCCAACATACAACAACTCACCGTCAACCCCGATCATTCGATACACACCGGGGGCGTCAGTGAGGCGCGCGACGAAGCGCCTTAGCGCGTCGGTCGACATGCTGAACTCAGATCACAGCCTGATTGTTGAGGCCATCAAACACCATGCTTACACAGCGTCCAGTCGCCAGGTTGACAGAAACAACCTCGTGGCTGTGGCAGCACGCGACCCACATTTGATCACCGTCGACTACCATCGCTGATGGGAACTTGAACCTATAGCGCAATTGCAGCGTTTTTACCGCCTGTTCATGTAGATCAAGCACTTTCAGCTTGTCGTTGAAGCTGTCACCAATCCAGACACTGGCCCGCTCTCCATCAGTGGCCACAGTTTGCACAAACTGCAAGGCTGCGACATCGGGAATACCATCGGCATCGCCCCATTGAAACGTGCCGCGGCCGACCATCGTTTTAACCCGGCCATCGGCAACCCGAACCATCCTTATCGCCGAATTGTCTGCATCGGCCACCAGCAAGCGGTCACGGTGCGCAGCAAGGCCAACTGGTTGCGCAAACTCTGCATGATCGCAGTCTCCATCCTTGAGGCCATAGCCGCCGCTGCCCGAGAACCGCATCAGCCGGTTCTTTCCGAGGTCATAGCGCCATATCTGGTTGGCCCCGGCCAGGGACATGTAAAGCTGATCGCGATGGATGACCAAACCAGCGGGTGAATTGAGTGCAACCGCCAATGGGTCGGGAACGTCGCCAATTTGCGGATAACCCAGCTCGCCGTTGCCAGCCAATGTGGATATCTCACCGGTGAACAGGCGAATACGTCGCACGCAATGATTGCCCATATCAGCAACAAACAGGTCCTGACCGAGAATGGCCAGACCTTGTGGGTTACTAAAGCCAGCGTCACCCAGAATGCCGTCCCAAAGCCCCGGATTGCCTGATCCAAAAATGCGTGTGACTCGACCTTCTTTGTTTACTTCCAGAATCCGATTGTGGCCCGAATCGCTAACGTACAAATGGCGATCATTGAACGCAAGTCCGCCTGGGAACGACAGCGGCAGTCGCGGCTCTGGGCGCGACGCAGTCCGAACTTCGCTGAAACTGCGAAGGTCTTGAGTCATTGCATCCTCGAGCAATTGATCAACAATAGACTCCAGCTTGGTGACGCAATCTTCACCGACCAGAGTTTCGACCTGATTTCCGGCTGCATCGACGACGACAATTGATGGCCACGCCTTGATATCAAATGCTCGCCACGCCACGAACTGCTTGTCGTTGGCGACGGGAAAACGAACAAAGTTGCGATTAAGAGACTTCAATACTGCCGGCCCGCTCTTCTCCGCCTCAAATTTTGGGCAATGAAAACCGATCAGGACGACGCCATCGTCGAACCGGTTTTGTACCGCTTTGAGCTGCCCTAGCAAGTGTCGGGAATGAATTGAAGAACCCGTGAAAAAGACCATCAACACAACTTTGCCACGATGCAAACCTAGCGATGGCGCGATCGCGGTATTTACCCACTCCAGCCCACGTGGTATCGCAGCTATCGTCATCGTCCGGTCCCCCTGGATTGGCAATAGTGATGCAGTCCGGCGCTGGCGCGCTGACAGAGCTCGATCGCGAGATCAAAGCCGGCATCATCGCCATAATACGGGTCTGGAATGTCCTGGCCCGTGTCTACATCACAAAAATCCATCATCAAGGCCAGTTTAGCGCGGCACTGGGTCGGTTCAAGCCCTCGTAGCGTTTGCAAGTTGTTTTGGTCCATTCCAATCAGGTAGTCATATTCCATGAAGTCACTGGGCTGCACTTGCCTGGCACGATGTGAATTGAGATCGATGCCAACCTCGGCGCACGCAGCAATTCCACGAGAATCGGCTGGCCCGCCGATATGCCAGGCACCGGTTCCGGCACTATCAAGCACATATTGATCACTCACCCCAAGCGTCGCGACGTGCTGGCGAAATACGGCCTCAGCAATCGGCGATCGACAAATATTACCCAAGCAAACAAACAGGATTCGAGTCATTGTCCGGCCTCTATGGTAGCGATCACTCGTTGCAGGTCCTGTTCGGTATCTACGCCTGGGGGAGCAGCTTCATCGATGACGGCGACCTGAACACGGGCACCAGCGTGCAGGAATCGCAACTGCTCCAGCGACTCGGTAACTTCAAGTGAACACACAGGAGCGGCCACCAGCCGTTTCAACGCACCGACTCGCATCGCATACAGCCCAATGTGCCGCAGGTAAACGTGGCCGGTGCCCAGCACTCCAGAGTTATCGACAAATGTTTGCCTGTTCCATGGGATCGGTGCTCGGGAAAAGTACAAGGCATCCCCGCTTGCCGCCAACACAACTTTCACGGCGTTTGGATCAAATACCTCATCCGGTGACTCAATCGGCACGGCAAGCGTGGCGACATCGGCACCAGAACAATCGCAAACCTGCGCCACTTTCTCTAGATGCTCGCGAGGCACCAAAGCCTCATCCCCTTGCAGGTTGACAACAATCCGATCATCAGACCACTGTAGACGCCTCACCACCTCCTCGATTCGCTCACTGCCGTTACTGTGATCGACCGAGGTCATCATTGCTGTGACGCCGGCGGCCTGCGCTACCTTGAGGATGCGTTCATCGTCGGTTGCCACAACCGCATCCTGGACCTCGCAGGCCAAGGCTTGATCAATTACGCGTTCGATCAAAGTCTTGCCAGCGACGTCCCTCAACATCTTGCCAGGCAGTCGCGATGAGGCGTATCGCGCCGGAATGACGATAGAAAATTCAGTCACGAGACTCCCCAGTCCTGTCCAAAGCACGAAGTCGCGGCATTATCTGCTGCCACAATGCATCGGGCAAGTTGGCTTCAACTCGAAGCCAGTAAATATCGGGGCGATTGGTCAGTTTTCGTAGCTTGATCGCATCCTTCTCTGTGGTGATGACAGGACCGGGCCAGGCCTCGATTTCTGATTGTGTGTAGTTATGATGATCGGGAAGCGAATGCTCAACGACATCAACGCCGAAGCGTCGACAGGTCTCGAAGAAGCGCGCTGGATGTCCAATACCGGCGATCGCATTCATGCTGCGCGGCAACTCATCCTGGTCTACTTTGTCGCCCCGAAGGGTGTAGCACCCATTGACAACCAAGGACATGGGCCACTCTTCAGGTTCTGCGCTGCCACCGTTGCAGATCACATGGTCGACGCTTTTTAGACGTTCGACAGGTTCACGCAATGGGCCAGCAGGCAACAAATAGCCATTGCCGAAACGACGTTGCCCATCCACTACCGCCAATTCCAGATTCCTTGGCAAAGCGTAGTGCTGCAGGCCATCGTCGGCTACCACGACATCGCAACGCTGCGGCCCCTCGGTCAAGTGAAAAACACCAGCCAATCGTTGTTTCGAGACACATACTGTATGCCCTCTCGCCGCCAGCATGCACGGCTCATCACCCACGGATAGTGGCGAGTCGTCGTCAGTTACGATATGTGGGCCGGTCAGGCGGCCACCATAACCTCGACTAACGATGCCTGGCCTCCATCCATCGGCCACCAGGCGATTTACCAACCAGTCCGTCACAGGCGTCTTGCCAACACCGCCGACCGTAATATTTCCGACCACGACAACCGGTACCGGAAGCACTGTGTTGCGGGACGCTTGCTTGAGTCGCCGACGTCGCTTGCTTGCGAAATACTGGTAAACCGAAGATAGATGACGGCAGCTCCTTGGCGGCGACTCGCTCGAGTACCAAATTTGCTGCAGCCGTTTGTCGAGCGCTGATCTCAAACTCATGAACAATCCACTGTGGAATGCACTAGCCGATCAGTAGCCATCACCGGGCAATCCTGTCTGCCAGTGCAGCTCTCTCTTCGACCTCGTGTTCTTTCGGCAAGCTCACCGTGAATGTGGCACCCGTGTTCAGTCCACCGCTGACCACCTGGATCTCTCCGCCATGGGCCTCAACCAAAGAGGCAACAATGGCCAGACCTACACCTAACCCTGGTTGTGATGACGACGCACGCCAAAATGGCTCAAACACCTGGGTCATCTGTTCATCGTCCAGACCTTTCCCGGTATCAGCAACACTCAGTTTCACTTCAGCATCAGTGGCTGACACCGTTACCATGATACGACCCCCGCTGGGGGTGTATTTGCTCGCGTTGTTCAATAGGTTGCGCACTACCTGCTGCAAACGCACCGGATCACCCGTAATTGTGAAGTCACCCTTCGCCACTTGCAATTGCAACCCAAGCCCGGCAGCCTCAATGGCGGGCTGCTGCTCTCGAACCACCGCTGCCACCAGGTCCCCAATGTCCGTGCGTTCTGGCTCCAAACTAACACCGGAGACGCTAAACGAAGTGACATCGACTAAGTCTTCAATCAACCTCGATTGTGACTCAACGCTTTTGGTGACAACGCCTATCCCCTTCTCTACGGTTTCCGGTCGATCATCCACTTCCATGAGCCGCAACCAGGTCAGTGCGGAGTTTAGTGGTGTTCGAAGTTCATGGGTGATGAGCCTGACGAACGCATCGCGCATGGCATTGGCTTGTTCTGCTGACTTCAGTGCCTCCTCCAATCGAGCCTGCTGTGCCTTGGTTTCAGTAATATCATCCAGGATGCCAATAAAATGGGTGGCATCACCGCGGTAGTCAAAAACCGGCGCGACGTGAACTCTGTTCCAGAATATTGACCCATCCGCTCGGCGATTGCGTAACTCAACCGAGCAAGACTCGTTGTTCTCTACGGCATCGCGAATTTCCGCCAGGGCTGACAGCTGCTCGGAGCGCACATCGCGATTTAGAAATCTCGGATTGCGTCCAACACAGTCCTCTTCACGATAGCCGGTAATTTGTGTAAAGGCGTCATTGATGTAAACCACGGGTTCACCGGCGATGCGATGATCTGTGATCATCACACCGTTGCTGGTATGCCCCAATGCCCGGTCTCGAACCAATAAGGCAGCCTCGAAACGTTGCAAGACCACCAAGGATAGAGCTGCAACTACGGCAGCCGCGACCACTGACCCGACCGAGGTTAATGCTACGGCCAGCAATCCGCTGTACAAGTGCCCGTAGCCGATTGAAACCAGTCCACCCACCAGCAACGGAGCTACCGTGATCATCGGCAGTAGTGCTCGAAGGTGCGCACCAACCATGGTGTTGCTCATCAGCAATACTGGGAATCCGTACTTCGGTTGTAGCCAAATGACAGCGGTGGAACACAAAAACAGTAGCATTGCGGTCGACAGGGCCATCGCTGTACTACCCGCCGCACCTTGATAAAGTGCAGGAATATCGTAGGCATAGCCAAGCAAGGAGACCAAGGCCACGAGCAGTGCCAGCACCGCAAGAAACCTACTCCAGAACCGTCCTTTGACGGTCAGCCAGTGATTTGCCACCAGGGCGCTGCCCAACAGGAGGAAACCCAACGCGGTACTCAACGCCATGCGGCGGGCTGGGGCCGATGGGTTGGCGGCCTCGGACAGCGACATTACAAATGTGTCAATTCCTATATCGACATCAACGACGTACTCGAACAGAGTGACGCTAGCCAGCGCAAGCAAAGCGAGCTCCAAGCCCCAGCGGATCGGTCTTAAGCGATAGTGCCAACGTACAGCTGCCGAAAAAACTGCCACTCCAGCAAGGACGAACCCAATCGCCGTGTTGGGTTGCATCGATACCGCGCCCGCCAACGGCGCGTAAAGATGCTCAACATCGTAAAGCCAACCGAACAGCGCAATCGACGCGCCCAATACCGTCAACCCCGACGCCAGCGCAGGCATCATTCCCAGTCGAGATTTAAGGGAGTAAAAAAATTGATCCAAAACGAGTCCTTGGCGACTTCAAATGCGCTTGACACGACCGCACACAGCCTTGAGCATGAGCAGATTGTGACACCGGTTAAAGAGCAGTATGGCAAAGATCACCATCGTTGACGATGAGCATGATTTTACAGACGGTCTAAAGATCTTTCTGGAGGCGCAGGGACATAGTGTCAGTGCGGCGGACAGCGTTGCCGCGGCAAGGGAGGTTTTGGCCTACGAAACCCCTGACCTGTTATTGCTGGATCTAATGTTGCCAGATGGCAGTGGCCTGCAATTGCTGGACGCGTTCGCCAGCCGCAAACCGAAAAAGGTTGTTATCGTCACCGGTGATCCGGGCATAAAATCAATGATCGGATCAATGGTCGGTGACGGCGTTAGCTATCTCAAGAAGCCAATTGAGCCGTCTAGCCTTCTGGAGCTGGCCGCATCGCTTGATGTCACACAGCCAGTCGCTGACGACATTCAGCCCAATTGTGGTCTGTTGGTTGGCGACAGCGAGGCCATGCAACGGGTGTACAAGCAAATCAGGCAAGTGGCCGGGACTGACAGCACCGTGTTCATTCAGGGTGAAAGCGGAACTGGCAAGGAACTGGTCGCGCAGGCGGTCCACGACTTAAGTGGTCGTAGCGGCCAGTTCGTTCCCGTCAACTGCGGCGCGCTGACCGCTGACCTGATCGCCAGTCAATTGTTCGGCCACGAACAAGGAAGCTTCACCGGCGCAAACAAGCGCCATTCAGGTTTTTTCCAACGCGCCGCCGATGGCACCTTGTTTCTCGATGAAATCACTGAGATGCCGATAGATATGCAGACCCACCTGCTTCGTGCCCTGGAAATGGGACGCATTTTGCCAGTAGGCTCGGAGCGGGAGATAAGCACCAACGCACGGCTGCTTGCTGCCACCAACCGTGACCCGAAAGAGGCCGTGGCTGATGGTGTCCTAAGAGAGGATCTTTACTTCCGACTGGGGGTTTTTCCCATCACTCTGCCGCCGCTTCGCGAACGTGGCGATGACGTCGTACTTCTAGGCAATCTTTTTCTGGAGCGGCTGAACCGAAAAAATGCAACGTCGAAAGTCATCCCCAGTGAACACTTGACTGCATTGAAAACCCACCACTGGCCCGGCAACGTGCGTGAGCTAAAACACACCATAGATCGCGCCTACATCATGGCCGAGGCCGATGAGGTTGCTGTGGGGGACTGGATCGATCGTGACACGCAGGCTGCGGCAACGGCTGAAATGGGTGTAGGCAAGTCTATCGCGGACGTAGAAAAAGAACTGATCATGGCGACACTGGACCAAGTTGGCGGAGACCGCAAGGCTGCCGCGGCAAGCCTCGGAATTAGCCAAAAGACCCTTTATAATCGCCTCAAAGAATACGAGTCAGCAGCAGAAAAATAGCGGCAGCCGGCGCTTGGACCAGCCGGCTTTTTGAAACATGATTGATACGGTCGACCCCAAAACACCGAAAAAACTTAGAATTCTGATCGTCGAGGACGAACCGGATGCACGTGAAGCCAGTTTGCTATACCTGCAATATCTTGGTTACGACGCGGTAGGTGCCGAACGAGCCAGCACCGCGTTGGCGCTGGCCCAGGACAAAACACCCGATCTGGTCATCTGCGACTGGCGAATTGAGGGTAATCGGGACGGAGTTGAGTTGGGTCGCGAGTTACAATCGCGCTACGGTGCGCGTCTGATTTTCGTTACAGCCTATCCAATGTATCAGCTTCGAGAAGCAACATCTGATCTTGAGGTTGAACGTTACATATCGAAGCCGATCTCGCTAACGGACCTGGCCGCAGCGGTGAAGTCAGTCAGCGACTGAACCCATCATTTCAACTTGGCGCAAAGCCTCTGAGACCTGCTGCAATTGCGCTGCTGGCTGCACCTCCTTGGCGGTCATATTTTCTTCGCCAGCCGTACTCAGCTGCTCCAGTTCGTCTTTCCACTGGCGAAGGATTCTGTATTTCTGCTCGGTGTCAAAGCGGCTATCACTCAGAACATCGTTCGGATGTTCAAATTGACCTGACGGCCGAAGCATGATTTCAGTGAAATTGCTCATGGCGGCTCCGTATATGATTCTCAGTAACTCAAAAAAGCGGTGACCAGGTCACTGGCCACCGCCGTCAAAAGGCCAGATGTTATGCGACCTTTTCCTTCCAGCGCTCAACCGCCTGCTTTGCCTCTTCGACTGATTTGCCATAGCGTTCCTGAAGCACGCCAACCAGTCGTTCAGATTGGCCATCGACCTTGTCGAGGTCGTCATCGGTCAGTTCGCCCCAGGTTTCTTTGGCCTGACCCTTCAGCTGGTGCCATTTTCCTTTCAAAATATCGTCGTTCATGGTTCGGTTCTCCTCATCAATATTGGGTGTTGGACACGCCGCAGCGTGCCGTGATCTAAAACTAGGCCTCGATCGTCAGTGCGTTTTCAACGTCGAGTACACCACTGGTATTTCTGGCGATTTGCTCGGCCAGATCTTTTTCCTGCTCAGAAGCGACTGCACCATTGAGCGTGACAACGCCCTGTTTGGTGTCGACGTCTATCGCCAAACCACCAGTGTTGTCGTTGACCAACAACTTGGACTTCACTTTTGCCGTCAGCGTGGCATCCACCACACTCTGCTTAAACACGGAACTCTCGTTGCTCTTGTCGACATCTTTTTCGAACTCTTCGATAACCAAATGGTTTTCGACAGCGGTAATTCCGTTAATCGACTTGGCAATCTCTTCGGCGAGGTCGCGGTCAATCTCCGACTCAACGGCACCGTTGAGGTAGGCGACCGAATGCTCAACATCGGTATTGATGTTGAATGAGTTCAGGTGCTCATTGAACAGCAGGGCTGTTTCAAGCTTGCCATCCAGCCATGCGTCCCGGAGTTCACTTTGCATTTCGGCAGTTGTGTCTTGCGTGTCGGCACCATCGGTGTGGGCTCGCACTGACTCCGGCGCTGTGACACCGAGAACGCTGGCGATGGCGGTTGCCGTTAACATCATCTTGAGGTTCATCTGTATCTCCTTTGGCTGTTAGAACATTTCGAGCACGTTCGTTCGATCGAACATGCTGCAGTTGGTATGAAGCAACTAGCGTGCCAAAGTCATTGCGACGGCAGGGAAATGGTATGTGTCTTGCGCCCGTTCAGGACTTTCATTGCGGGCGACCGACGCAAATCGAGTTTCGGAAGTACCGATTTTCAGAAATCGACAGGAAATAAATGCACGTGTCGGTAAAATTTTCTTGTCGATGGCTTTACTGTCCACAACAAAGCAGCATGATGCGGACCTTCTCAAGCCTGGCACACTTCCTGCATCTGTCCGACTGATGCCGCGTTTGGTATCACCGATTAAGCAAATTTAGTGAGGTATGCAAGATGTTATCGTGGGCACTGTTGTTTTTCGTGCTGGCAGTCATCGCAGGTGTGTTGGGGTTCGCAGGAATCGCCGGCGCCGCTGCTGAGATTGCCAAAATTCTGTTCGTAGTCTTCCTGGTGTTATTGGTTGTCAGCGCGATCATCAGCGCGTTGCGCGGCAAGCCACCAGTTTGACCCCCCACTCCCCTGAACTTTACCGAGGATAGATGAATGGCGAATTCGCCCTACACACTACCGTCATTGCCCTACGGATTGGCGGACCTGGCTCCAGCCTACTCCGAGGAGCTTTTGGAATTGCACTACAGCAAGCATCACCAGGCTTACGTCAATGGTGCCAACGCCACTTTGCAGAAGCTGGCCGATGCTCGAGCAGATAATGCATACGAGCACATTAACGGGCTACAGAAAAACCTGGCCTTTCATCTCTCAGGTCACGTTCTGCATAGCCTGTTTTGGCAAAGCATGACAGCGCAAGGCGGCGGCGAGCCATCGGCAGTGTTGCAAGCACAGATCAAAGCCGATTTCGGCTCTGTTGATGATTTGAGGAACCAAGTTGCGGCGGCGGCAAAAGGGCTTCAAGGCTCAGGTTGGGTCTGTCTTTCCTGGGACGGTTTGAGCGAGAAGCTGATCGTTCAACAGATTCAGGATCATCAAAGTAACGCGGCCCATGGCGCCCAGTCCATTCTTGCGCTCGACATGTGGGAGCACGCGTACTACCTGCAGTACCAAAACGCCAAAGCCAAGTGGATCGAGGCGTATTGGGATCTTGCCGACTGGGCAGGCGCGGAAGACCGTCTGAAGCTGCTGAAAGGCTGAAGCGACGCCGCGCAACGTTTAGATTTTTCATTAGGAGGATTTATGGCTACTACAAAGAAAGCGACCAAGAAGACAAAGGAGGCACCGACCACCCGTCGGGCCGCAGCAGCGATGCACGACGCGGTCGATCAGGCCGCCGACAAGGCAGAGCATATAGAACAGCGGGTTAGAGCATCTGCTGCTGACACGGGCGAACGGCTGCAGGCCGGGAAGCAGGCCGCGGCCGATGGTGTTGCGCGCTCCGTGAGCACCGTTGAGCAATTTGTAAATGAACGACCACTGGCTGCGGCGGGTATCGCCTTCGCCGCTGGTGTTGTCTTTACCAACTTGCTGCGACGAAGGTAGATGGAAACAGGCCCCACCAGCAATGCGCCGGACCAATCTTCGATCAGCGATGATCTGGTGGTCCTGCTGCAAGCGGTAGAGGACTGGGCCAACGCGGCGCAGGGACGCGTCGCGGCTGTCGCCCGCCTGGTAGCTGCTGAAACCAAGTTGGCCCTGAGCAGTCTGTTGGCGATGGCAGCATTTGCCATCGTCGTTGCCTTGTTCGCGCTGGCTGGCTGGGTGTTTCTGGCGATGGGTCTGTATTTTGCGCTGACCACACTGTTCGAAATGGCCGCCTACCAGGCGCTGTTCATTTTGAGCACATTACACGCGGTTACTGCCTATGCGCTGTGGCGGCTAATACGG
>BQJN01000042.1 GCA_021604725.1 Lysobacteraceae bacterium
CATGTCGGGTGCACCGATTGGCCTGTTGATGGGCACGTTCTGGCCCTGGGCCTCTCCCGAACTGTTGGGGCCCACCGAACTTGCGCACTACGCGATTCCATACCTTGCGGTCGTTGTTCCATCGCTGCTCGCCGTATCGGCCATCCTGTTCGCGATAGTCGCCATGACTCGTAGCCTGATCTTCAGCTATATAGCGGCCATGGGTTTGATGGCCATGTATGCCGTGGTGTCGTTACTTGAAAGCACCTCGCCCATGCTTGACCCATTCATGTACCAGCTGTTCGAGCAAAAAACCCAGTACTGGACAGCCGTCGAACTCAATACCCGCGTCATCGCCTTCGACAGCAAGGTGTGGCTGAATCGACTGACCTGGTTGGCGCTAGCGCTAATAAGCTACCTAACGGCGTTTTTTCTATTTTCATTCCGGGTGGCCGCCAAAAAAGGCGACGCCAAAAATAAGGTCTCGCATCAACCAAGGTCGGTCGAGACCGGGCCAAGGCATGATGGAACGCCGCGTTGGACCAAGCATACGGCCTGGTACCAACTCGGCACCCGGTTGGCGTTCGAAATAAAGTCCATTGCCAAAAGCGCACCGTTCGAAATTTTGATGGTACTCAGTGCGGTGGTGTTGTTTCTGAGCCTGGGCAACCGCGAGGTGATGTACGGCGTCAACGCACTGCCATTGACCTACCTGCTGGTCGACTCACTCACCTTTTTGACCTTGCCAATGTTGATAGTCTCTGCTTTTTACAGTGCCGAGATTTTCTGGCGCGAACGTCAGGCCGGATTTAGCGAGGTGATTGACGCCACGCCCACCCCTGATTGGGTATTTGTGCTGGCCAAGGTTGGCGCCCTGGTGTTTATTCTACTGAGCATCACCTTGCTTGGATTGGTGATGGCGTTGGGCTTTCAAATAGCTGCCCATCACTACGACTTTCAGCTCGGTCTTTACCTGCACCAAGGTCTGATCATTCACCTGCTGCCGGTGGCATTCATCGCTGTTCTTGCCTGCCTGTTCCAGGTGATCACCAATCACCGCTATGGCGGCATGCTGCTGTTCGGCCTGTTCATGCTCGCCGTGATCACTTCACGGGACTTGCTGTCCTGGGAGCATCCCTTGCTGAGTTATGGCTTGCCGGTGATCGGAGTAGCCCTATCGGAGATGAACGGCATCGACCGGTTTGCTGATCTGGCGTACTGGATTCGCGCCTATTGGGGCGCGATCGCCGGACTGTTTCTGGTGCTGACTTACGTGCTGTGGAGCCGCGGTACCACACAACCAATGAAGCTTCGCCTGCGCCAGCTTCAGGCTTTGACCGAACCGGCTGCCAAATGGCCCATTCTTGCACTATGCGTTGTGGGCCTCGCCAGTGGCGGTTTCGTTTTCTACAACACCAACATCCTAAATGACTACGTCACCCAACCCGAGGTCGAAGCGCTGCAGGTCGCCTACGAACAGCGCTATGGTCAATACCAGGCACTGCCCATGCCCAGAACGGTTGCCATCGACATGCAAGTTGACCTTTTTCCTTCGCAAAGACGAGTCGAGGTACGCGGATCGCATGTACTGGAGAACCAAAGCGGTCAGGTGATCGACACGGTCCATGTGGTGTTTGACCCTGGCACCGATGTGCTTGATATCAAGCTGGACGGAAGCGGCTCTATCAGTCGAGAAGACGACCCATTCAACTACTACATCATCGACCTGGCAAGCGCCATGCAGCCCGCCGAGCGACGCACCTTGACGTTCCAGCAACAAACGGTGACCGCAGGATTTCCTCACGACAGGCCTGATTCCACCCTGGTCAGCAACGGCACCTTCATCAGCAATGAGCAACTGGCACCACACATTGGATTTCAACCCAATTATCTGCTTGATGTCCCCGCAGCGCGGCAAGCGCATGGTCTGCCGCCCCTGCCTCGTCGCCCTCCCCTGGAGGATCAAAACCAGCAACACAACAATGTCTTGCGCCAGGACAGTGATTTCATCGACTACAAGCTCACCTTGTCCACCGAACAGGGACAACTTGGGGTCGCGCCGGGCTATCTGGTCAGGCAGTGGAACGACGGTGACCGCCGCTACTTTGCCTACGAAATGGACGTGCCAATTCGAAACTTCTACAGCGTGCTGTCGGCGGACTATGCCTCATACACTGACCGCTGGAATGACGTTGAGCTGGAAATCCTGCATCACGCAGCACACGATCAGAACCTCGACCGCATGATGTTGGCAATCAAAGACAGCCTGGGCTATTTCAGTCAGGCCTTCAGCCCGTACCAATACCGGCAACTTCGTATCGTCGAATTTCCAGGCTACAGAGCCTATGCACAATCCTTCCCCAACACCATTCCGTATTCGGAGGACATTGGCTTTGTCGCAGACGTCAAAGACGGTGATCTGGACATGCCGTACTACGTCACAGCGCACGAAGTGGCCCATCAGTGGTGGGGTCACCAGATCAGTGCGGCCAATGTCCAGGGCGATGGTCTGATTCACGAGACGCTGGCGCAATATTCGGCCTTGCTGGTGATGGAACGTCGCTACGGTCGCGATGGTGTGAGACCGTTCCTTAAATACGAATTGGACCGCTACCTCAAACAGCGCAGTAATGAGGTGATCGCTGAACTACCGCTGTACCGCGAAGAGGACCAACCCTACATCCACTACCGAAAAGGCACCGTCATCATGTACGCCCTACGCGACTACCTGGGCGCGGATCTGGTCAATCGCGTACTGAAGCGACTCATTGAACTTAGAGCCTATAGCTCACAACCCTACGCAACCTCGCTGGACTTTCTTCGATTGCTAAAAGAAGAAGCAGGCCCAAAACATCTGGCCATGATTGAAGACTTCTTTGAGCGGGTCACGCTGTATGACTTGAAGCTTCTTAAAGCCGATGTATCCCCACGAGCCGATGGCCGATTCGATGTCACTCTGCAAATCGATACGGGCAAATACTATGCCGGCAATGGCGGCATAGAAACACCGGCCCCCTTTGACCTGGCCGTGGACATTGGTTTGTTCGCGAAAGACCCGGCGGAGACCGACTTCACCGCCAACGATGTGATTGAACTTGACAAGCATCACGTCGAGGACGGTGTATCAACCCTGAAAATGACGGTGGACCAGGCACCCGTGTTTGCCGGCATTGACCCTTACAATAAACTGATCGACCGAGATTCAGAGGACAATTTGGGGAGAGTTAGGGGGGACTATTAGTCGTTGGGAGGGTTCGACTTACCCTCATCCGGCCTTGCTCCGCGCAGCCACCTTCTCCCGTAGGACGGGAGAAGGAACAAAGGGCTCTTCTCTACCTGATGGCTGTAGTTTCGCGACAGCCTCGAATCGGGAGAGGGGCTCGGGGTGAGCAGTCAGGACATTTCCGAAAAATAGGCTCCCCTCTACCGTTTTCGGGAGAGGGGCTGGGGGTGAGGGCAAGATAGCTTGCTTTTTCGTTCACCACCGGCTGGGTACCTTGGGGCACCCCACCGGGGCGACCTAGAATATAGGGTTTCAACGAAATTCAAGCGTTTCGCCATGGATGGCTGCTTCGGTACTACCTACGCAGCACGTTGGTCGCGGAGCATAAGGCGCGCCCCCAACCAAGCATCAAACCAATCCCGCACGGAGGGCATCAATTCGCTCATCCTTGGCCTGCCACAACGAATCGGCCCAACTGGCCAACCTTTCCCTGAAGTCTGCGTCACCTGAGTCCTGTCCCAACAGATTGCCATCAATCGCAAGACGGCGCACATCGACCAACACCTGTGGAATTCGACCGCACAACAGTTGCCACAGTGTCGGTGCCTCGCCCTTGTAGACGATGGTCACATCGACCACGCCTTTCAGGCTGTCAGCCATGGCGTGGAACACCTGAGATACACCACCAACGCGGGGCAGCAACAGGTTCCGATACGGCGAGCCTTGCCTTTTCTGTTTCGCTGCTGTCAATCGCGTGCCTTCCAGGAAGCTCATCATTGACGTCGGCATGTCCCGAAACTTTTCGCAGGCGCGCCGAGCTGTTTCCAGGTCCTTACCCTTCAACTCCGGCTTTTTGCGAACTTGCTCGCGGCTGTAGCGACGCATGAACGGAAAATCCAGCGCCCACCAGGCCAGCCCGATCACCGGCACCCAAATCAACTGCTGCTTGATGAAAAACCGCATGAACGGAATTTTGCGATTGAGCACGCGCTGCAATACCAGAATATCTACCCAGGATTGGTGGTTGCTGACCACCAGGTAACTTGAATCGCGATCAAGTCCTTGCGGCATGTCAACGCCCCATCGCGTGCCGGTGGTGGATATCAACGCGTTGTTGATCCCGATCCAGCCTTCTGCAATGGACTCGGACAAGCTGCGCACCCAGCGCTTGACACTGTGCGCTGGCATGGCCTTGAACGGTGCCAGAATAAACAGCCCAACAGAGGCCAAAACCGTATTGATCGATACCAGCAATAGCCGTATCGCACCGAGGATGGTGGACATATTCAATCTACATTGCTTGTCAGCGGGCCAGTATAGCCCGTGCGTTGGTCGGATTCAGAGCAAGCGTTTGGCCATTCGATCTGACCGGCCGCGCAGCTAGTCCGTTGGCAACACCATGGCCGGCATATCCTCAGCCGGGTACAGGATATTGCTTCGCCCACCGTCCGGCAGACTCAGTGCGCGAATATTGAAGCGCAATGTCCATTGACCTCCGCCAAATCGCGCCTTGCTGATCTGCATCTCCCGCGCTTCAGCATTTTTGAAGTTGATTTGTGGTGGATCGGACTCATCATCCATGCCGTTCATCCACACTACGTTCGATGTCCAGCCAGATATTTCCCACCACTGGTCACTGTTTCCGCTCTGTGGTGCCGAATCTGGCTCGTCTGCTGGCCATTCGCCCAGCTGAGCAGAAACGTGTAGGTTGATGGCACGCTCAAGCTTGGGCGTATCAAGCTCCAGATCAAGCGTTCCGTAACTGCCTTCCAGGTAGTCATAGCATAACCAGACATAGTGTTCGTCGATGTAGTGATGCAGGGTCACACCGGCACCCAGCTCAATGCTTTCATTTTCCGCGTAACTCGCCTCGCTGCAGCGACCATCGACCATAGGGGGTGGATTGGCTGCTGCCGTGCCAACAAATGCAACCGTTACCAAAAAGACGCTTATTCTCATACCGTTCACCGAAAAGACAGTTGAAGATTTCAACAATACTGATGGATCTAACGGCTGTGATACAGGTCCCTGAACTCGGTTTAGCCCGCCACTGAGGCAGACCATGGTTTCGACGCGACGAGGTTCGCGATCGTTTGCAATCGCCATCTATTGACGGTCGAGATCAGCTTGGTTGGCCGCGACGTCGATAGACGCGATACAGCGGCATCCACACCATCAAAAGGCTGAAGGCAAAGCCGGCGAACGGCACCTGAGGCGCCGGTATGACCCAGGCCAACAGTATGCAGATCACCCCCGCCAATGATGTGCCTAACCATAGATACTGGCGGGTGTTGGTTTCGTATATTTCGCGCGCATTCAGTCGCAGCGCATGTTGGCAGGATGCTGCATGGCGATACATGGCAACAAACACCAAACACAGGGCGATAAAGCCCGTGCCAAGGAAGACAAACATGTCGGCCAATTGATCATAGGAGCTCAAGGAGAAGTTGGCTGGAAAATAGTCGCCACTGACCCAGGAAAAGAAGCCCTGGGCCATGATGCGCATGGGGTAGATGTAAACCAGCACGACGATTAACAGCGCCGTGCTTAGCACCACGGTCTTGGCATCGTCGAGTCCATAGCGTCGACTCCACCGATTGTGCGTATACCAGATCCAGACCAACTGCATCACCGCGACAATGAAGGCCGGAATGCCCTTGATCGCGACGATAATTTCGTCGTAGTTGGTAGGAATCGAGTCGAAAGAAATCACCAGCATGGTGACCGCGAAAGCAAACGCTGCATCGACAAACACCTCGGTGCGCGTCATCTCCAGGCCGCGCATGCGGAATCCGTCCTCGAGCGGACAGCTATCGAGGAAGGTCTGGTCGATTGCTTTCAAACAGACTGTCCGCCGGCGCGCAACGACGGGCGCAAGTTCAGCGCCCGCCGACCATTGGCGACTACAGCAGTCACGCCCCGTTCAGCACAAGCCCGATGCAGGTAGCGGAACTGAGCACCGTCAATCGATGGTAAATGACTGCAAATCAACCGGAGTCATCGGGTTCGAGGTAAACCCGTTGTCATAAAATTGCGCTAGCGTCATTTCACTGAGAAATGTCGGCGAGTTCAACCAACCGGTCATCAGCTCAAAAGCCATGTCGTTTACCCCGTCGGTGATACCAACGAGCCCGCCGCCGCCGAGTACCTCATTCCAGTGTCCGTCAGCGGTCCCTGCGCCACCCTCGAGTTCGACGTCCGGTGTCCCCATCTGGCCGAATTCACTTTGCCAGCGAGCGGTGGCTGCTGCACCGATGAACTCGCCACTACCTGTCGTGTAAAGAGGAGTCCCAGCACCAGCACCAAAGCCACATCCATTTGCCGTATTGGGATCTGGATTACAACCCCAGAGTGTTCCAAAGCCAAGCACATGCCCCATTTCGTGGCGAATAACCTCCTCCAACTCACCAGACATCTCCAGGACAGCGACATCGGCGGAGTCAAAGCTCATACTTCCGGTTGTTGTGAGAACAAATCCACCCTGCTGCGACGCGGCAGTTGGACCCGCGGAGCCTAATACGCCTCCTGGTCCATCAATGGCCGGAGCATCGGCGTCAATCGTCACACTTCCCACCAAGATGGCATCGCGATAGCCAGTCAGCACTGCTTCCCAGAATGCTTCGGCGTTGGTAAAGGCCATTTGTTGGCTGGCGGTTAGGCTCATGTCTGGAAAGTTGACAACAATATTGAAACCAGGGACACGAGCCGCGTCAGGTGGCCCCTTGATCATTGTTTTGATCTCGGGTCGCGTGAAGTTCAAGTGGAGAGCACCCTCTCCATTCTGCGCGAACGCACCCAGCGACATGGTTCCGCTGACCACCCCCAAGAACATCCCCACGGACCGCTGCGTCCATGATCGCTGAAAACTTGTTGATCCCTTCATCTATCCACACCTCGTGTTCGTTTGATTAACCTACCACTACTGCCAACCCATTTTTTTGAGCTAGTCGTTGTTTCAATGGCTGACTCCAGCAACCAAAGAGCTTACACCAAAACATTACCTTCCGGCGATAACATCATGATTTTGCCCATCTAATCTAGCCAGGTACCAGTCAACAAAGCGGCTGGCAAATACTTCCATTGAGGTAAACGGACCCGGCCTATAGTAGCGCGAGCTGACACCCAATTGATTCTGCTCGATGATCGTCTTGTCCTCTCGGGTGGTGGTGTCCCACAGCCAGATCAGTTTTGGCAACGCATAGTCCTGCCCTTCCCTGGCGCCTGCCCGAACCAGCCAGCTCACCTGACATACTGTTTCTGCCACTGATACCGGCAGGAATCGGTAAAGCACTGCATGGTCGCTGTAAATCAAACCGAACAGATTCGGGCCCAACTGGAAATCGGTGGCCAGTGCGACGGGGGCTTGTAATGACCCAATCAACGGCGCCACCGGTTGACCATCCTCGCTACCGGTCACATGCCCATTGACCAGCGGGTAGTGCGCATACTGACATTCAAGACCCGCTTTGGGCGCGTTCAGCCAGGTACCATCAACCATCTGGGAAAAACCGGAGGCCTTCGCCAATTGATTGGCCTGGGCTTGTCCCTCAAGCCATTGGTCACGCGGTACCGCCAACTGATGCCCTTTGGAGTAGGCCTTGTGCGAAGGTCGGCAGTGATAACACTCGCAGTAATTCTCGACCGCCAGCTTCCAGTTGGCATTGATTGAGTAATCGATGGAATGCGCGACCTTCAGGTCGGCCAGCCCGTGCGCCTTGAGCGCACCACCCATACGATGACGCAAGATACGAAACGGCGACGGCTTGGCAGCGAAATTGATGAACAGCAGTCCCTCAATTTCATCCAAAGCCACTCGTTTCAATCCCAGCCTGGATCGATCGACTTCGTCCGACAGTTCAGCCGCGGCCAGCAATTCACCGCTCAGGGCATACGACCAACCGTGATAGGGACAAACCAGGCGCTTTGCCTGTCCTTGTTGCTGTTGGCAAATTCGCGAGCCACGATGCCTGCAAACGTTGAGCAAGGCTCGATAGCCAGCCTCGCTCCGGACCACAATGACAGACTCACCGGCCATCTCGAATAAAAGGTAGTCGCCAATCTTGGGCAGTTGGCTGACATGCCCTGCATACTGCCATCCGGCAAGAAAGATTTGTTGCAGGTCACGCTCGAAAATTTCGGCATCATGGTAAAACCCTGCGGGCAAACCATGTCCCGATTTGCGCGCCGCCACCAATGCATCGACAGGGCTCTTGCTCACCGATTGGCTCCTGACGAAGGAAAGTGATTGGGGAACATGCCGGCAAGGTAATCATCAATAACCTGCTTGGCGCCATCACGATCGAGGCGACCGGCATCCATCAACATGCTGAGCCATAGCCCGCTGCCCATGGATGACAGCCCCCTGGAGACAGTTCGCCAATCGTGATCATAACCACCCTCGCCAATCAATTGGCGACACACTTCAGCGACAGTGGCGCGATACTCGTCATCGATTTGTGAGCATAGTTTTCGATAGATGGGCCTGGACTTGCTCTCACCCCAAAATGCGAACCACACCGCCAATTTGTTGCGCTCACAGATAGGCTTCTCGAAGTCGACATGCGCCAGTGTACGAAGCCGATCAACACAATCGGTTCCGGCGTCCGCGTAGGCGCGCTGCCAGCTATCACGGTACTCGGTAGAAAGGTGCTCCAAGGTCGCCACCAGCAGACGCTGTTTGCTTTGAAAATGCAAGTTGATAATGCCCTGACTGAGCTTTGCCTCGCGCGCCACGGTAGCGATCGTGGTAGCTGCAAGGCCATGCCGCGCGATCGACCGAATGGTGGCCTTGATCAACTCCTGTTGCCGCTGTTGTTTGGGTGCGGTTCTGGGTTTCTTGCTATCGACCATGTTTCTACAGACTAAAGGTACTGACCTCATATTAGATCGTTTTTCAGACCTTATCCAATGACTGAATAATTATTCACTGGATATGGACAACACGACCACGTTGTGACAACCTCTCAGTCTTGCCCGCAATACCCAAGAACAGTGAGCAACTACGACGCTATTGTCATCGGTGCCGGCCACAACGGACTGACCAACGCCGCCTATCTAGCCAAGTCCGGTTTGAAGGTCCTGGTGGTCGAGCGCAACCCCTACATCGGTGGCGCCACCGTCAGTCGTCAACTGCATGAAAACTGGACCTACTCCAACTGCTCCTACGTTTGCAGCTTGCTACGTCCGGAGATCTACCGCTCACTGAACCTGGCCAAGTACGGTCTACAGGTCGTGCCCTATGGCGGCAGCGTTTCCATGCACAGCAATGGCGACTATTTGGGCGGCTACGTCGATGCCGATGTAAAACGGCGAGAGATGATGCGGCACAGTCCGAAAGACGCCGCGGCTTACGCTCGTTACTCGCGCGACATCATGCGCCAATGCAAGATCATTCGTCCTTTTCTGATGCGCACGCCGGCCGACCCCACATCGTTGAAGCCGCGCAATGTTCTCGAATTGATCAAACTGATGCAGGATGTGGGCAATATCCCCGAGCGCGTGTTGCATGACACCATCCGATTCTATTCGTTGAGTATCGCCGACTACCTCAACGAGTATTTTGAGAACGACTTCATCAAGGCGGCTTTCGCTGGCTCCGGCATCATTGGCACAGCGATGGGCGTGATGTCACCGGGCACCGCCTATGTGTTGCTGCACCACGCCATGGGTGATGTCGACGGCAATATGGGCGCCTGGGGTTTTGCCCGCGGTGGCATGGGTGCCATCTCCAGAGCCATGGCTGATTGCCTGGTCGATCACGGCGGTGAAATCAAAACTGGGCATGGCGTCGGTCAAATCATTGTCGACAACGGCAAGGCGACCGGTGTCGCCCTTAACAATGGCGATGAGTTCTACGCCGACACCATCGTTTCCAACCTGGACTTCAAGCGAACCTTTCTAGACATCATTGAAGAAAAGGAACTGCCAAGCGACTTCGTTAAACGGGCAAAAAACTTCAAGATTCGCGGCTCTTCCGGCAAGCTCAATATCGCTCTGGATGGTCTACCACACTTCCCTGCACTGGGCGACGACCACCCCCTGATGAGTGGTGACATGCATTTCATCGACACCGTCGAGCAGCTGGAAATGGCCTACGACGACTGGAAGGCCGGCCAGTGGTCACAGAACCCCTACATCGACCTGCTGATCCCAACCATGACCGACCCGACCATGGCACCGCCGGGCAAGCACTACATGTCGGTGTTCGTGCAATACGCGCCCCCCAAACTCAAGGGCAAAGATTGGACCGATGCAGATCGCGACGCCTTCGGCCAAAAGGTGATCGACAAAATCGCCCGTTACAGCCCCAACTTCAAAGACCTGATCCTGCACGCCGAGGTGCGAACGCCGCGCGAGATCGAAAATGAGGTGGGCTTGACCGAAGGCAACATCTTTCAGGGCGAGCTGTCGATGGACCAATTGTTCTTCAATCGCCCAATTCCTGGCTATGCTCAGTATCGTGCTCCGATTCGTGGACTGTACATGTGCGGCTCCTCAAACCATCCCGGCGGTGGCGTGATGGCCGCACCTGGGGCCAATGCTGCCCGAGAAATCTTGCGCGACCTGAAGCGTGAGAATACGGTGCCCGCTGGGTGGGTGGACGATTGATATGAGGCTCGCTTCCTTTCTGTTGCTGAAAGTATCAGAACTATCACGCACAAGCTCAACACAAACGTCACCCCGGGCCCGGACCCGGGATCCAGAAGCGCGTAGCGCCAAAGTGAAAAATCACGTTACTGCAGTAAGAATATCTCGCGCAAAGAAGCAAAGTCGCAAAGGGGACACGCTAGCGCGTGCCTTGAAGTCAAAAGAAAATAAGCACAATGAGAAAAGGAGATCAATGAGGTCGCGACTGCGACTTGGAACGAAGAAAGAAAGGGATAACCCGCTATCGAGTCGCTTGGGGGCCGCCAAGCCGATTCGACTATCACGCACAAGCTCAGCACAAACGTCATCCCGGGCCCGGACCCGGGATCCAGAAGCGCGTAGCGCCAAATCGAGAGTGCACGTACCCGAAGGGCACACTGTACGCGAAGGGGCACGTTGACGCGTGTTTCAAGAAAAGTTGAACCACAGAGTTCAGGGAGTTCAGAGAGGTTGCTAGCGCAATATTTCCAGCGGCTTCAGGGCTGCGGTTATCAAGCAAATGTGGGCTAAATAGGGATGCCGATGTACGACGCTATTATTATCGGTGCGGGTCACAATGGCCTGGTTTGTGCCGCTTACCTGGCCAAGGCTGGGCGCAAGGTGTTGGTCCTTGAGGCTAATGATCGAGTGGGTGGTGCCGCGATCACGCGCTCGTTCGGGACCGGGTTCAAAGTATCCGCCGGGGCGCATTTGATCAATTTGCTTGACCCTGTAGTCATTGATGAACTGAAACTAGAGTCGCACGGCCTGGACCTGGGGCAGAAAACCTTGAAGACGGTCAGCCTCAGCCACAAGGGCCAACATTTGGTCATTGATGGCGACCAACTCACAGGTCAGGTGAGCGACGAGGACCGATCTGCCTTCGCCGACTACAAAGCTCAGATGACCCGTTTTTCTCGCCTGCTAAACAAACTGCATTTGCGACCGCCGCCCAGGCTGAAACCCGGCAGGTTAAGCGACTACTTGGACCTGCTCCGTGTCGGCGCTGGTTTGCGGCGATTGGGACAACGAGATATGCGCGACTTTTTGCGCATTGCCGGCATCAATATCTATGACGTACTGGAAGAGCACTTCGACAACGAGTTGCTGAAAGGCGCGTTGGCATTCGACGCTGTGCTTGGCAATCACCTGGGGCCACGTTCCAACGGCAGCGTGCTCAATGCACTGCATCGCTCCAGCGGCCGGATCAATGATGACAACGGCACCTTTGCAAGTCCGCCAGGCGGTGTGGGTGCCGTCAGCGAGGCGCTGGCCAAAGCGGCAGTGGCCCTTGGTGCAAAGATTCGCACAGGCGCCCCCGTAGAACAGCTGATGTTCAACGGCGATACGGCCTGCGGCGTCCGGCTGCAGTCTGGCGAACAAATCGAAGCGGAAACCGTTGTTTCCAACGCTGACCCGAAACGCACCTTCCTTGACTTGGTCGGCGCTCGCCACCTTGAAGCTGAGTTTGCGCAATCGATTCACCGCACACGGTGCAGCGGCAACGTTGCCAAGCTACATCTGGGGTTGAAAAGCTTGCCGCGCTTTACCGAACTTGACCCGACTTTGGCCGGCGAGCGCTTGTTGATCGCACCCTCGGCTGACTACCTTGACTTGGCGTTCAATCAAGCCAAATACGGCCATTGTTCCGATCATCCAGCAATGGAAATCACTATACCTAGCGTTGCCGACCCAAGCCTTGCCGATGAAGGTCATCACGTGTTGTCCGCCATCGTGCAATACGCGCCTTACCGGTTGAAAGGGGGTTGGGAACACGCGCATGAGCCCTTTAAGAAGACCTTGATCGACCAGTTGGATCAGTACGCTCCTGGTTTGTCGTTACAGGTGATCAGCAGCGAGTTACTCACCCCGGCAGATATTGAAGCCGAGTTCGGCATCACCGGCGGCCATTGGCATCACGGCGAGATGACGCTCGATCAAGCCTTTATGCTCCGACCCGCGCCGGGTGCTGGACGCTATGCAACACCGATTGACGGGCTGTACTTGTGCGGAGCCGGCTCGCACCCAGGCGGCGGGGTGATGGGGCTGGCCGGACGCAATGCGGCCCAGACCGTGCTGAGTGGAGGCAAGACATGAAGCTCGACAAAGACCACTACAAGACAGCTGTGTACCCAAGCCCTTTCCACGCCAAAACCAGCGTACTGAACGAAACACGCGAGTTCGAACGCTGGCACGACTACATGTCCGCCACGCGCTACTTTGACGTGTCCATGGAGTATTTTTCCTGTCGCAACAGCACCGGCGTGTTCGATCTCACCGCCATGTGCAAATACCGCATCACCGGTGTCGATGCGCTGGACTACTTGAATCGCCTGATGACGCGTGATGTCAGCAAGATCAAGGTCGGTCGTGTCGGCTACGGCGTCTGGTGCGACGATGCCGGGCAGGTCGTAGATGACGGCACCGTGTTCCATATCCGCGATGGTGAATACTGGCTGTGCGCACAAGGCCGTCAATACGATTGGCTGCTAACCTCGGCACTCGGCTTTGATGTGGTCATTGAAGACATCTCTCATCAAATGACCTCGCTCGCCGTGCAGGGGCCGACCAGCTGCGCCACCCTAAAAGCAATGGGGCTGGCCGAGATCGAGACTTTGAAGCCATTCGGCTTGCGTCATTATTCGATCGAGGACGGCGAACTGACCGTTTCCCGCACCGGGTTCACCGGCGATCTGGGCTACGAACTGTGGATGAAACCTGAATTGGCCGAGCCGGTCTGGGATGCGCTGTTTGCTGCCGGACGTTTGCACGGAATCAAGCCGATGGGTGAACGCGCTTTGGCGATGGCACGACTTGAAGCAGGGTTCATTCAGGCCTGGCACGATTTTCTTCCTGCCGACAAAGCGGTGCGCACCACCCACACGCGCTCACCATTCGAGTTGGACCTGCACTGGCTGGTCGATTTCAAAAAGCCCAACTTCACCGGCCGCCGTGCGCTGCTCGAAGAAAAACGCAACGGCTCGCGATACCGCTTGGCTAGACTGGACATTGACGGCAACAAACCAGCGCACCATGCCTTCGTTTACAACAGGCAGAACAAGGTGATCGGCATTGTCACTTCAGCAATGTGGTCGCCTTCGGCAAAGGCCAATATAGCGTTGGCTTCCCTCGACGTTCCCTATGGTGAACCAGGAGACGAGTATCTGGTCGAAATTTACTACCAACGTGAACTGGCGTGGAACCGAGTGATGGCCCCCTGCCGTGTGGTCAAGGGCGCGTTTTTCGACCCCCCACGCAAAAAGCAAACGCCACCCGCCGACTGCTAGCGAACTATGGTCAAGGTACGCCCCGCCCAAATTGCAGACCTTCCCACCTTGCTCGAGTTCGAACAAGGCATCATCGCCGCTGAACGCCCGCTTGCCAGAGACTTGAAATCGGGCCACATCAATTACTACGACCTCGAACAATTGATTCAATCAGACTCCGCCGTGGTGGCGGTGGCCGAGACCGAAGGCCGCCTGGTCGGCTCAGGCTACGCAAAAATCATACAGGGCAAATCTTACGCCAAAAACCCGCGACGAGCCTACCTTGGCTTTATGTACGTTGATCCGGCGTTGCGCGGTCAGGCCATCAATCAGACAGTGCTGGATTTTCTTGAGCAATGGAGTCGCGACCAGGGCATCAAAGAATTGGTGCTTGAAGTGTACAACGGCAATCAGCCAGCGCTTCGTGCCTATGAGAAAGCCGGCTTTGCAAAGAACTTGATCCAGATGCGCAAAGAACTGTAGACGCTGCCGTAGTTCACAAAGTCAGCGCGATTCCTCAAATTTTCAGCGAAATTTCAGAGCCCTTTCCGCGGTAGGTCAAGCCATTTCAGGCCACTTCGCTCAGGCTGGTGCTGCATCACTACCTGAGGGACAAAAAAATGCGGCAACTATTCGTAATCCTATTGTTAACGTCGACGACATTCGCTCGCGCGGCGACCTTTATCGTTGGCGACAACTCGCCCGAATGCACACACCAGACTCTGCAGTCCGCCATCACCGCCGCTGCGGTCAATGGCCCTGATCTGGATTTAATCTATGTGACGCAAGCCATCGACTACAACAACATCGGGATCAATATTTCAGACCAGAGCGTTTGGCTATTTGGCGGCCACACCGACTGCACGCTCGACACCCAGGATGGGCGCACTTCGATCAATGGTGTGGGCATCAACTCGCCGAACCCGGACTCAGTCTTTGAGTTGTTTAGCCCGGGGCCCGACGTTCCTGGCGACCATCAAATCATACTGCAAAACCTAACCATCGCATTTGGTGCCACAGATTTAGATGGGGGCGGCGGAATCGAATTGGCCGGCACCGGGATGGACCTGATCATGATTAACAGTGTGCTGGGTCTGAATGCGTCAAATCATGGCGGTGGCCTGTTTATCTACAACAGTGATGAAACTGTAGAGGTATTCATTCGCGACAGCGGTTTCTTCGGCAATTTGGCCTCCGATAACGGCGGTGCCCTGTCATGTATCGGCGGCGCAATAATTTCCATGACCGGCCAATCTGAAATCGTCAGCAACGACGCTGATAGAGGTGCTGGTATTCACCTCGATGGTTGTGAGCTCAGTGTCGAGGACAGTTTTCGAGCCGAAGACAATATTGCGCAGTCCGACGGCGGTGCCTTGTTGATTGAAAACGGCGGCCGCTTTCATGACCTCGACCATGCTGGCAGTCAAGGCGCTGCCGAGTTCATAAGCAACCAGACAGGACACCGCGGCGGCGCCGTGGCCATCTCAGGTCTGGGCTCATCACTGACACTGCACGGTCCGGCCTTTATTGGCAACCACGCCGTCCATGGCGGCGGCGTTGCCGCCTTCGATTCGGCTACCGCGTTTGTTGCCGCCGCTCCATCACAGGAGGCGCGGTGCGAATTGAACCAGGTCAGTTCACTTGGCGCATGCCTCTATTTGTCGAACGACGCGTCAGCTGTTCTGGCTCAAGCCAGGGTGATTGGCAATGCAGGCACATCGATTGGCGGAACCATGTACTCCGGACCCGATAGTTTCATCTTTGCAGAATCGCTTGTCATCGCGGGTAACAGTACTGGCGCATTCGGGGCCAACAACGGCGAAGGCATCGCCTACTTTCTAACGGTTGCTGACAACTCGGAAACGGCCTTCAGCTTGTGGAACGAATCCTCCCTGGAGCTTCACAGCAGTATTGTAGAAGACCCAGGGCAAGCGCTCTCCTCTGTTGAGGCTGGCAGCACCTTCAGCAACCGCTGTGTTGCATCGCGTGATGGTCAAGGCTTGCAAGGAGGTAACGAAAATCAGGTCATACCGGTCGGCGAGGATATCCCATTCATCGACCGCCTTGCCGGTAACTACCGACTGAACCTGACTGATCCAGAAGCAACTTTCTATGTCGACTACTGCGACGGCCCTGCTCCTGGCTTTGCCGATCTTGATGGGGTCAGTCGTCCCTTTGACCTGGATGCCGTTGCCAATGGCATCGGTCACTACGACCTTGGTGCCTACGAAATCGGCGACCTGATATTCGTCAGCGGTTTTTAGGGTCACGATGCCTGAGTTCGAGCATGCGAGGTTGCGATACAATCGGGTCAGCGCTACGGTCCACTGGCTTTGCCACGACCGTAGTGCGTGGCACACAGCCCCTGACCCAAGGACCAGAGCACAGCATGGCGGAATACCGGATCGACCCGTTAATCATCGACAGCGAGAACTACTCAGTGGTGACTGAAGACGGCGATGTGGTGCACGTAACGCCAAAAGTATTTGATGCCTTGCTGCTATTTTGTCAGGAACGCAACCGTGTGCTGACCAAGGAAGAGTTGATGCGTCGCTTGTGGCCCGACACGCACGTGACCGAATCTTCGTTGTTCAAGGTTATTCAGGAAATCCGCAAGTTATTGTCAGACGCCGGCTGTGAAGGCATGGAGTTGCGCAACATTCCCGCCCGAGGCTATGTATTGTCGGGAGCGGTCGGGGATGCCTCGAACGATGAAGTTTCAGACTGGGAGCCCATCGAACAACCATCAGAGAAAGGGCCAACGCAATTTCGTCTATGGTTGGGAGCATTGATTCTCGTGCTGCTGGGGCTCGTGTCCTGGGTCGTGCTCACGCTCGAACCTTCGACTTTGAACCATCAGGAACGTCAACAAGTGCAGGCCATGATCAAGGAGGCACCCGATGCGGCACTGGAAGTCCTAAACGGGTGGTCCAGCAGCACGATAAGTGATGCCATGGCATGGTGGCACGCCCATCATTTGGGTGTGGCCCATTTACAACTGGGTCATCTGGACCAGGCACAGCTGGCCTTTGAGCGGGCGCTTGAGAGCCCAGAGCTTGGCATCGACCAGAGATTGAAGTCGACGGTGCAGCTAGCCACGGTTTTCGACCAGAAGAGCATGCCGCAACGTTCCATCGCCATACTGGAACCGGCGCTTGAGCTCGATAAAGATCGTACCCAGTTCACGGCATTGAGCCTGGCATTGGCCAATGCCTATCAAGACTCAGGCCAACTCGACGAGGCCACGGCGATTCATCGCTCCTTGCTCGAACACGCAACAAAAACCAACAACGAATCCATTCGCCAGCGAGCACTGGGTAGCCTCGGCAATATCGCCTACCGAACCGGTGATCGAGCGCAAGCCATCGAGTATTTCGAAGCAGCACTCGACGTTGCGTTGGGTCAGTCAGATTCGATGTCGGCTGGCCGACTCCAGGGCAATCTTGCCAATCTATTCCAGCAAAACGCGGACTATCAGACCGCCGCGCGCTACTACGCCCAAGCCTACTCATTGATGGCTGAAAGTATGGAGGTCAGACAAGCCGCGATTCTCGTGGTCAACTTTGCCAACACCTATATGGAGGCTGGAAAATTCACCGTCGCGGAGTATTACTATGATCGTCTTGAGGCGTGGGCCGAACAACGCGGATTCAAGCTCGTCAGTTGGACCACCCAACTCAACTCTGGTATTGCTGCCTACCGGCAACAGAAGCTAACCGAGGCGGAAGTTATCTTTACGAAACTGCTGGCCGAGACGGAGTCAGCGCAGGCCATGCAGTTCGGAGGCTATGCAGCTAGCTACCTGGCACGCACATTGGCATTGGCTGAAAAACCTTTGCAAGCGCTGGAACTGGCCAATGACTCATTGCAAATTGCCGAGCAGACGCAAGACCACGAGATCCTGATATTCAGCCTGCTGGCCAAGGCCAGAGCACATCTCGAATTGAATACCTACGCACAAAGCGTTGAAGCCCTCGAACATGCTGTCGAACTTTGCGGCGACCGCATCGACTGGGAGCGACTCGAAGTTTTGGAGTTGGCAGTTCTTGCCTACGCCGCCAACAACGACATGGGCAGCGCTCAATCGGCACAGCAACAGGCCGTCACATTGCGTCGCCAATTGGAGGCGGCGCGCGAAGCGTTTGTCTATCGCCCAAATCAGCCTCTGCAGTTACCGGGACTCTGAATTATCCATTCAGTGATCCGTGACAAGTTGCGGCACCTTACTTCCCACACACACACCATTCACACCAGATCGGGTAGACTGCCAGCCCTTTGCGGTTTTGATCCGCGTCCGGAGTTCGATAATGAACCGCATTGTGCGCCTGCTGGCACCCCTCTGTGTCGTGTTTTTTGTCGTGCATGTTGAGGCTGCGGAGGCTGAGCCCGCGCTGTCACAGCTCGTCGTCGACGACGGCACCGGCGCGAATGTTGTGCTGACACCGGCTTTTTCGCCTTCACATCTGACCTATTCTGCGGCAGTGGCCAGCGACGTCTATCGTGTGCAGCTGCTTGCAGCGCCGTCCAGCGACGAAGTTGTGCGTATTCGCGGGCGTGCACTGCAAGCGGACACCACACATTCCATAGACTTGCCGTTCGCCGGCACCGCGTACCCGGTACCCATTGAAGTCATCGGTCCAGGCCTCAAGTCAGTGACCTACCAACTGAGTGTACGCCGACTGGAGGGCTGCGCTGAACCAAACCGAATTGTATTGGCCAACGGGTCGCTGCGATCCGAGTTCGACGTCGAGGAGACCAAGTACCAAGGCGTTGTTCCACCCGGTGAGGACACTGTTCAGGTCATTGCCTTCAGCCCATGTGCCTACTCGAAACTGAGCATCGAAGGATCAAATGAACGATTCGGGCAAGCCTCCCGGCCGATACCTTTGAATGACGGGAAAACGATCATTGAGGTGACCGCCACGGCAGAAGACCAGGTGCGTGCCAACACGTACCAAATTACGGTGGAGCGTGGCTCAGTTCATTGGCAAGACTTTTCAGTCGAATAGAGTGCGCATCAATATGATCGTCGCCGCTGTCCCGCATTCACTGCGTGTTCACGGCTTGCAGCGCATGCTCGGATTCCACCAACCCTCGGAAGTCTCATGAAAGCAACTTGGAATGGCGTGACTATCGCTGAATCCGACGACACTGTAGTAGTCGAAGGCAACCACTATTTCCCCGAGTCATCGCTGCACACTCAGTACCTGGTCGAGAGCGACCACACTTCGTTCTGCCCCTGGAAGGGAACGGCCCACTACCACTCTTTAGTGGTTGGCGGAGCCACCAACATCAACTGCGTTTGGCACTACCCAGCCCCGAAGTCAGCGGCCATACAAATCAAAGGTCGAGTTGCTTTCTGGCGCGGCGTTGAAATAACGGACTGAGGAGCCGGGCACGCTCTCTCGAGCTTGCCTTGTTGAACATTCGCTCACTCCGCAACGACCTCCAAACTGTGGGTCGGGCTTTTGTTGCCCAACATGTCTTCGGCAAAAAACTCGATGCGACCGGGCTTCGGTTCAAGTTCCTCACCATCCCACACTTGCCATTCTGTGCCCTGACGGAACCAAATGACGACGCCTCCTGCCGCATCATCCATGCTGTGAAAGATTACCCTGGATTGCTTGCCAACACGAAGCTCACCTCCTTCTCCGGAAATGGCACCGCCGACGACTTCAGCGACAACGCCAGGCCCAATGTCATCACGCCAGTCCCGGGTTATCGAGAACTTCTTGGCTGAGCTCGAGTACCCAAGCAAGCCTGACGCACTATAGGCGGCAACTCGCCAATAGAACTGCCCTAGTCCTAGCGAAGGTGCATGCCACCTGGTGTCGTTTACGGTACCCGATTGTGCCAACGGTTCGGCGCACTCTGGGTCGGCGCAGACCTCTGCGTTGTAACTTGCGGCGTTGTCCAGTGCTTCCCAGGTCAACATAGGATTGTTGTAATTGAGCGCACTATCATCGAGCGGGGACATCGTTACTGGTGCCTTTAATAGGCGTTCGGGCTTTCCAGGTTGCCCACCATCGGGGACCGCGACCCCAAGGCCCTTGCTTAGGTTGACGCTGGCACCGCCTGCTTCCACTTCGCCACTACCTTCATACATCGACAAGCGCGCGCTGCGGTCGTCCGTGGTCGCTGCGTGCAAACTGACTCCGGATGCCTGTGCTCGAGGAACCGTCACGGCCGACCCGGTCACCAGCGTCAATTCAGTTTGCGGTCGGCGCACCGAAATAGGATTCCACTTCAAATCAGCGCCACCACTCACCACCTCGATGGTACCCCGATCGACGCCACGCAGTGTCGTCTCACGCCCACGCAGAAAAACCTGCGAGTACTCGTCAAGGTAGAGCGTCGACTCGGCGTTGAACTCCAGATTGGCAGAGGAGTCAGCGAGCGTCCTGACCCCTTCACTGGCGCCAATCTCGTCCCCATCAACCGCATCAACCCAGCCTTCAGTCTTGGCTGATTTGTCTACCTCAGCAACGATATTTTTGACCAGCGCGCTCTGTGCTTCGATAGTGCGTGTTTTGATGACCTTCAAGCGCTGACCAATGCGCAACATATGCGGGTTTTTTATCTGTGGGTTTAGCTTCCAGTTTTCGCGCCACAAGAAGTCGGTACCGAGATACTTTCTGGTAATTCGCTCCAGGGTATCACCTGGTGCGACCACGTGTTCAACGTACTCGTCAACGACTTCTTGAGCCGACAAAGTCACGGTAACGACAAGCAGAAGCAGACTGACCATGATTCGTTTCATTTTGCAATCACCCGCCATTGCTGCTGCGACTCGTTGCCAAGTTTGTCAACTAGAAACGCACGTATGACATATGCGCCACGGTCTGCGAACAGCAGAGATTCCGGTAATTCGCGCAGTGATCGACGGTTGTATCGATAGCGTGCCTGTTCCAGGCCTGCCCCTTCGTCGGTCACGGAAAATGTCACTGAGTCACCGCGCTTTAGATGCACCGTTTCGCGATGTGAGTAGGCCGCACCATCAAATTCGATTGTGGCCACGGGCCCCTGTGTATCGTAACGCCACTGTTGTTGCTCGCTGGATGTATTGCCGAGAGCGTCGACAGCGGAAATAGCGATGCCTTGTTCGTTCCACCGTACATCTTGAGTCTTTGCGAGGTTTAGTACGTCGGGTTCAACGGCGACCACGTCGACGTGCTCGTCGTCGATCGCAATGCGAAGCTGGGCTGGAAAATGACTAAACGCAGGGTTGTTGCCCAGCCGATTCAGTAGTTCGATGTTGATGTTTGGCCCCTCGTCATCAATCAGCAAACTCACCGTTTTTCTAGCACTATTGCCAAGCCGATCGGTAGCAACGACGTCAATCCGACTAAGGTCAGCAGGCAGTGGGGAGGGCAATTGAGACACGGTAACGTCGCGATCCATGACATAACGAACCTGTGCCACACCCGAGCCATCATTCACCTCGGTCATTGCTTTGGTTTGAGGACCAACTATGGTTTTGTCGGTCAGCCGCTGCGCAGCACCAGACCAGGTCAGCTGGATCGCTGGCCCATCAAAGTCCAACACCAGCGGTGCGGTTGACGCTGAGCTAGCGTGGCCGCGCTCCAGATACCAGTGCAGCTGTCCGTCGGTGCGCACGACGCGCCAACGGCCATCGCCACTGTCTGTCTGCGCTGCATTGACCACCCCGCCATCGACAACAACAGCCTCTGCTGCCGGAGGGTCGCCCAAATGCAGGCTGGCTCTATCATTGGCTTCAGCTTCAGCTAAAGCTGGTAGTAGGAACCATGGAATTAGCAATAACCTCATCACGTGCACCGGAATCCTTCTCATCAAGAATTGAATTGATATCTAGCCAGTCATCTTCCCACACCACCGGCTTCGACCAAGCGCCAAGCAATGCCTTCAGCGCATCGTCAGCGGCAGGTCGGCGTTCCGGGTCCTTGTCCAGCAAGGAGCCGATAACTCTGGCCAACACCGGATCGATGTGGCGCAAGTACGGTTCATCGAACGACACATCAACACTGGTCGTTCGGGTCATGGTCTGGTGCATATTTTTGCCACGGAATGGCGACACACCAGTCAGGCATTCAACAATGACCACGCCAACTGAGAATACATCGCTCTTCGGGCTGAACTGACCACCGATAATCGATTCCGGAGCGACGTAGCCGGCCGTACCTGACAATGTGGCGCGCAATTGTGTGCCGAGAGTCACCGGCGCTGCGGTGCCAAAGTCGGCAATCTTTATGTCGCCATTCTTGTCGAGCAACACATTTGCCGGCTTGATATCCCGATGCACCATGCCTTTGTCATGGGCGGCTGCCAATCCACGCAACACCGCGACTGCGATAGGTAGAACGATCCGTATCGGAAGCCGTCGTCGACGTGCCAACACGCCACCGAGCGACTCCCCATTGACCAGCTCCATTGCAACGAACACCGCCGCGTCAGACTCAATGATGTCAAACACGCCAACAAGGTTGCGATGGGCAAGACTGGCCGCCACCACCGCTTCCTCTCGCAATCGTCGCAATGCCTGCGCTCGCTCAGCACCGTCCAATGTTTCAAAGTTCAATGTCTTCAACGCAACATATCGATGCAGCTTTGGATCCCAACCCAGATAGACAGAACCCATGCCCCCGAAGCCTATTCGCCTAAGCACTTGATAGCGGTCGACAAAGACCCGGCTAAGGGCCTCGCGCTCAGTCACATGCCGCTTCATGGCGGCAAAGGCATCATTGAGCGCTGAAATCTCGTTTCCGCTCGACACATTGGGAGAAACGCCCGCCAGTTTGCGCTGCTCCACAATCAGGTGTTTGATCGGCTTTACGATTTTCAGGTAGGCCAGCGCCAGAATCAGCAGGACAATCACACTTACCGCGAAAAAGGCGCGCCATGCTGTGCCCCGCAGCTCCCGTGACAGTGACTCTGCTTGTGGCAGTGGTTGCCGCGAAATTACCGTCAACGATGTGCCCTGGATGGCGGAGAATGCTGAAACGGCCATACCAATATCAGGCCATTCAAGCTGCCGGGCTCCGGATCTGATCAGGTCCTGGGTCGCAAGTTCAGCCAACACCGGTGGAAGGGCATCAACGCCGGGGGGGCCGAGCAATACTTTGCCCTGATCTGTATCGGCGAGAAATATTTGCGCCGCGTTTCCGAGCTCCTCGGGTGCCAGCAATGAGGCCAACTCTCGATCCTCAGCGTAGGCCGTGAGCCAAACGTTGGGCCGAGCCGTTTCCCTGGCCACAACCATAATGACTCGACCGTCGCGGCGGCCCAAAGATAAACCCAGTTGCAATGGCGATGGCAGTTGCGTCGTCATCTCCGGGTCAAACTCTGCCACTTGAGCCCGAAAAACAAGCTCTTCGCTGTCATCTTGAACTAGCGTCAGGTTTATAGCCAGCACGGCAGGCTCGGCCTGTACTGCACTGGTGATCAGTTCCTGAGCCGCGGTGGAGCCCGGGTCCAGATACAGTTGATTGAAGTTGCCCAGGGTCTCCAACAAGCTTCCGAGGTTTGACAATCGCGCCTCCAGCCGCTCGGAAGCTGTTTTCGCTGCGAGCAAGTGAGAGCGCTGGACCTGGTCAACCAGGCGCGTTCGACTCTGGTCGATCTGATACCAGGTCAGAGCGAATGGAAGTGAACAAACCAAGCCCAGGGCAAGTAGCAGCCAGGCCATGATCGGAGAAAAAAAATGCCGCATCGGTTCTTTGACAGCAAGATCAGCGCCTACTATAGCTCAAGCGGAGATTGTCGCTGGTAAATATCGGTGACGCGGGTCAGGAGCGGCCGAAACGGCGGTCGAAAGTCAGAGTACTGTCTGAGGACAGGTGCACATCCCTGTGCGATGGGGAGTCCTGTGAGGAGAGAATTCTATTGAGTAAGCACCTGCTTGTATTCGGGCATCAACACCGAATCGATGAAGTACACATCGCCATTGGTCGTGCTCACGCCCTGACAATCGACCGCTGCGTTATTGACACGTGCCGCGCCATTGTTGCGGTGGAAGAAAACATTCTGACCGTTCAGGGTGTCACGTCGCACGGTAGTCAAAAACTTGCGCGGGTTTAGACGACCTGGGCTGACGTGATACACAAGCACATCGGTTAGCGATGGAACGTCGGCCAGCAAATCACCAAGAATGTCGGCCGGAATGGCACCGAAAGCATCATTCGTCGGTGCGTAGACAGTGACGTCGTCGATGGTATCGAGTGTATCGACAAGATCAGCCGCGCTCAGCGCTGTGACCAATGTACTTAGCTCCGGCGTAGCTAGGGCCGCATCAACGATGGTGCCGTCGAACTGGATGAGATCTGTCGATACGCAGTCGGCGAATGATTGAGCGTTAGCGTTGATGGCGAACGATGAGGCGAGGGCAAAACAACCGGCAGCAATTGCGTTTCGTAGCGTCATGAGAGACTCCTGTTTGCGTCTAAGTGGATACTGGACCTACAAGGTATCCCGCTCTGCTTCGAAATCTCGTGAACACGAGATTTGATAGATTTCACGCTTCATTCACACTGAGTCAAACGTTGCTTCAGTCTGCCGCCAACGCCAGCCCCAACCAGGCCTTGGCTTTAGCCCAATCGCGACGCACGGTTCGCGTATCGACCGCCAGCAACTGAGCTATTTCGGACTCGGTGAGTCCACCAAAAAACCGGTATTCAACCAC
Organism: Lysobacteraceae bacterium; assembly: GCA_021604725.1. Lineage (GTDB taxonomy): Bacteria > Pseudomonadota > Gammaproteobacteria > Xanthomonadales > BQJN01 > BQJN01. The sequence goes on from BQJN01000042.1 coordinate 24,752, forward strand.
CTTTCGCGCTCGTGGCTGAAGTCGTCCTAGCCGTTCCAGCCCATCATTGATGATCAGCAGTCGTTCGGCTTGCTCGTCAGCCTGAAGCTGCTCAGGGTCAAGCGAAACCTGCCGCGCCTGTCCGCCCCGCTTTTGGCGTAGGCGCCGCTTGGCTTCATCAAGCAACACATGCCGCATTGCGGTCGCCGCAACAGCGTAAAAGTGATGTCGGTGGTTGTACGCGTGAGATGCTTTTCCTGCGAACTTAAGGTAGGCCTCATGTAATAGCCCGGTGGTGTCCAAAGTCGCCGAATCAGTGTTTCGGTATCGTTGACCACGTGCGATGCGGCGCAACTCGTTATAAACCAGCGGAAACAGTTCATCCAACGCGGCTTGTTCACCAGCCGCCAGCTTGTCCAACAAGACAGTGACTTCGCCAACGCTTGGCGCACCCGTGTTTGATTCCCTAGTCATTTGATCGCAGACAATATGTCCGGCATTGTTTAAAACACGACACGAGTGACAATAGCACGGAACCCATCGATACGGCGTCCATGACTAAACCGAAAGACCAAGCTAAACGCGACCTTGAGCACTGGCGTGCCATCGAAGAGGAGTTTGACGCAACAAGCGAATTGGAAGACCGAACCGAGCCCGACCAGGGCAAGCATGTGCTGGATCGACCCATGGCCGAACAATTCGTGGATCTCGTAGACTCGGCGATGCGCTCACATGGACAATCAGGGCTGAGCGTTGGCGACCACGTGGGCGCGTATCGCATTTCCGCACGGGTCGGGGAAGGCGGTATGGGTACGGTGTTCCAGGCCACTCGCGATGATGGCAATTTCGATCAAGTGGTCGCGTTGAAGGTGCTACACCGTGGTCCCGCTGATGAGCAGGCACACCATCGCTTCGTGCAGGAGCGCCAAATTCTGGCTGGGCTCCGGCACCCCAATATTGCGAGGCTGTTGGACGGAGGCGTAGTCCAAAGTAGCCCCTACCTTGTGATGGAGTACATTGAAGGCGAGGCGATCACCGAATACTGCACTCAAAACCACCTCGGGCCCGAGCAAAGAATTCAATTATTTCTGCAGGTCGCCGCTGCGATCCGCTATGCGCACAAACAGGGAATAGTTCATCGTGACATCAAGCCCTCAAATCTCCTAATCGAACAAGGTGACGGCGAGCGGGCACGAGCCGTCGTTCTAGACTTTGGTATCGCATTGATCGAAGACGGCTCGAAACTGGTAACCTCTACCGGGCAGGTCATGGGCACTCCAGGCTACATGTCGCCGGAGCAGTCAGTAGGTGAAAGGACACAGGTCGATCGACGCACTGACATCTTTTCGCTGGGTGTCATTCTGTATCAACTTCTCACTGATCGCCGGCCGTTTGAGGGGTCAGACATCGGTTCGGTATTGGTCGCTGTATTGCATGAGGAACCTATACCTATACAGCGCCACTGGCCCAGTATTCCTGCCGACCTGGCGACCATTGTGCACACTTGCCTAGAACGCGACCCCGGCGGACGCTACCCGTCTGTGCGTGCATTGGAAAATGATCTCAAGTGTTATCTCGATGGCAGTCCAATAACGGCCCGACCGATCGGTTTGACTGCGCGATGGCTGCGCCGAGCACGACAACGTCCGAAAACCGCCGCATTGGTGGTCTGCTTGATCGCTGTATTGCTGACATCGGTAGCCGCGTTTGCCCTAGTGGGCATCAAACATGCACGCGCCCTCGAGTCTGAACGGAATCTAGCAGTAGCCGCCAGACAGGAAGCGGAAGGCTTGATGGACTTCATGCTGGCCGACCTTCATCAGGGGTTGGATAAAGTTGGTCGATTGGATCTACTCCTGGACGTCGCGCAACGTACCTTGGTCTACTATGCAGGCCATCCAGAGATTGTTTCTATTGAGGACTTGAAGCGCCGATCCCTGGCTCTGGTTAATGCTGGTCAGATACTGGAAGAGCAAGGCCGAATTGAACTGGCACTGAACGCTTATCAACAAGATCAGGTCGCGCTGACCGATTGGCTTTCACGAACCCCTGCAGCTGATCTCAGCGCTGAACTGATCCGCAACCACAACGCTATGGCTGGCGCGTACATCGCCGGCGGCGACATCGAGGAGGCCTTGCGAGAGACCAAAGTTGGTCTGGCCAAGTCGAATCAACGCATTAGGGCTGCCGATACGACCAACCGGGACGCCAAAATCCACTTCGAATCGCTCACCTTGCGCGGATGGGTATTGCGAGAGGCTGGCAATATCGACGAAGCGATGAGCGTGCTGAGCGAAGCGGAATCACTAGCCCGTGTTCGCTCAGTTGTAGAGCCGAAATGGCGTCATGATCACGCTGTCGCGTTGTCCTATATCGGCTTGATTCACTATCAACAGGGCGACCTCCGAGCGGCACTGGAATATTTCCTTCCAGCACGGGGCATCTGTGAGGCTTTGGTCGCTGAAGACCCCTCCAACACCGTATGGCGTGAGGAGTTGCAGCTGACGTTGGGGCGCATTGGTTCAACGTGGTTGGACCTGGGTGACAACTCAAAAGCCGAATCTGCATTGAACGAGGCCGGCCAACAATCGGATATCCTGGTGACGATGGAACCGGCCAATGCCAACTGGCTGCGAGAGCTAGCTGTGGTCCGTGCGACTTTGGCGGCCGTCTATCTGGATACCGGCAAGCTTGATGAGGCCTTAGCCAATATCCAGGGCAGTCTGCAAATCACTCAAACGCTAATTCAACGCTTTCCTGACAACCATTCAATCGGCAACGATCTTGCCTGGGACCTGTTGGACTACGGTCGCGCACTAGACCGGCTTGGTCGTACCGAGGAGGCAAAACAGGCATGGCGCGATGCCTTGCAAGCGATAAAAAAGGTACGTGAGCACGAACCCAGTGCTCACTACTACATGGACACTGAGGTTCAGATCCTGCTCGAATCAGGCAATATTGATCAGGCCCGCCCGTTGGTCAACACCCTTGTTGATTCAGGCTGGAAAGCCCCGGATTTCATTGAGCTGGTCACCAAACACGGCTTGATTGACAACTAGGGAAGCTGTGACCAGAGCTTCCCTAGCAGGTTCTGATATTCAAAAAATGTCCTGTTTTCGTGGGCGTTGTCGTAATCCTGAGTGAACGGTGATTTTTCACCGCAGTTCTCGAAACTCAGGAGGTATAGCGATGTACGTTCGATTTGGTGCAATTAGTTTACTGTTGTTTGTTTCTATATGGGGGTCGCCCGCCGACAGCGCAGTCATCCAGGTCAACACGACCGGAGACAGTATCAACATGGATACCCGCTGCACCCTGCGGGAGGCGATCATCGCCGCCAACACCGACACGCTATTCATGGGATGCCCCGCAGGCTCCGGCGACGATATCATCGAACTGGTACTGGACGGCCCCTACGTCATGACCGTGGCTGGTGCCAATGAAGACGGGGGCATTACAGGCGACTTTGATGTTCGCTGGCACACGACGATCAGGCCAGCCAGCCCGACTGGCAAGCAAACTATCGATGCCGATGACCTTGATCGCGCATTTGAGGTGTTTGACGCCGCTCGCTTAACCCTAGAGCGCATCAATATCACCAATGGCAATGTCGTTGGCTTTGGAGGCGCGATCTTCAGTCAACACCCTCAGAGCGAAGTCGAGTTGATTCGTTCAGAGATTTACAGCAACCAGGCAACGCTGTTTGGTGGGGGCATCTACTCCGAGGGACCGCTGACACTGTCCCGCTCGTCGGTCGATTCGAATGACGCAGCCTTCGGTGGCGGCATCTATATGGGCACCGATGCGTTGCTGCTACTTACCGATAGTGGACTGCGAGGTAACGATGCGACTGCTGATGGTGCCGGTATCAATGCCATCAATATGATCATCGAATCGAGCACTATCGAAGGCAATGATGCGGCACGCTTTGGCGGCGGCTTGTATTGGCGCAACGACACCGCGAGTGACTTCAGCGCCGTGACAAACGCAACCATCGCCGAGAACAGCGCATTGGAACATGGTGGCGGACTCTATGTATCCAGTGGCGGCACCGTTGAGATTCGCAGCAGCACCATTGCCTACAACGGTTGTGACACAGATGAAAATGACAACGGCGATGGCTGTGGCCTATACGTTGACAGTGGCAACCTGATCCTGGCAAACACACTGGTTTCGTACAACGAAGACCTCAGCAGCCCTGGCAGCATCGCACCAGACTGCTTCGGCACTGTCGAATCGGCGGGCTACAACCTGATGTCAGCAATCGATAGCAGTGACTGCGTTATCACCGGCGACACCACAGGCAACCAGGTCGGCTCGGTGGCGAGTCCAATTGATGCCCAGTTGGATTGCCTGCAGGACAATGGTGGATCGACCAACACCTACCTTCCCTTGGACACCAGCCCGGTGATTGATGCGGCGGCCCCCGCGGGGTGTTTCGACGCGTTCGGCCAAGTGCTCGCCATCGATCAACGCGGTCATTTCAGGCATTGGGATGGCCCGGATGCTGGCGATGACCCACGCTGTGATATAGGTGCTACCGAATATGGCGCCGACGAGTTTAACGACATCGTGATGTCTGACAGTTTTGGCGATGGTGCCCCCAAACAAGTCAAGGGTGACGGTGGATGCGATCCCGATTGACGCTCTGGTGGCAAACGAACGATGCGGCTAACGATGTATACTTTAAGCTGAAAATAATGTTTTGTTAGAATTCACACTTACAAAACGCTATTGTATTGGATCAGAGGGGGCACTCTGCGTGTTAGCTCAGGTTGTCTGGTTGAAGAAGCCAGACCGCTGACCTTCTCTGATTTTTTTCAGCAAAGAGGAGGAGGGTTCCTATGAGCAGTTCAAACGTACCATTCAGTGTTCTGGCGCCAATGCAGAGCAACTACACCTTCGGCGTTTACATTGGTGACGACCGCGTGCCATCACCGAGTGGCACTGCGCCGAGTGGCGATGCCTATTTGATCGTAGTTGTTAACCGATCCACGCTAAAGCCCGTTTACAACGAATACTGGACCCAACCAGATACCGCCCCACCAATACCGAGCGAGTACAACACATCGGATTACATGTTGGTGGTCTTGACCTGGGCAGTTACCGGGCCTCACATGCCAACCGGGGCGTTCTATGACTTTTTGGTAGACAACGGAGCTGGCGATGCGTTGCGAGCTGCTGTAAATGCCAACAACCAGGTTGGTTGTGGCACCTTTGGTGTTATTTCTTACATTCTGGTAGGGCAGATGGGCGAAGGCCTGCCGTCAGCCTATCTCGGAGTCGAGTCCTTTTCTGCGACAGCCGGACCTGCCGGCATCTATCAACCAATGGAGTTGGTCCCGGCAGACATAAACGGCACCACCGTTTACACACCATCCAGGCTCGCAGACTGAGTTGACTGCGATACCGCCAACGCGCCAAAAACTGGTCTGCGTTGGCTGGTGGCGGCCGGGGACGGGTCTTACAAGGGTTGCGGCAGAAACACTGTCGCGACTCGCTGAACATTGGGACATTCATTACGCGGGGGTCGGCTATGCCGGCCCTGTCAAGCAAATTAATGGCTGGACGCTGCATCCCACCGACTTCCAAACCAGAGATGCCTTTGGTGCGCATCGCGCCGCCGAGTTGGTACAGGAGCACCGACCTTCCGCAGTCATTGCGTTCAACGACCTTTGGTTCCTCAATGGCTACCGGGTTGCCATTGAGCGAACTGGTGTGAAGCCACGCCTGATTGCCTACCTACCCCTGGATGGGGAATTGCATGATTCAAACCTTGCACAGCCCTTGTTGGGTTACGACGATGTGGTCGTTTACACGCAATGGGCTAGACGCCAGGTCGAAACAGCCATTGGCGAGCTGACCACACAAAAAAGCCCGAATGTTGAGGTCGCCGGACACGGTGTTGATCTGCAAGCATTCCGCCCGTCGAAGAAGCTCGTAGCAGCCGATTACCACTATTCAGGACGAGCCGCAGCCAAACGCCAGGTGTTTAAAGCGCTGCCCTCTCCGGAGAAGTCCTTCGTCGTCCTCAACGCCAGCCGGCCATCGCCTCGAAAGTGCATTGGGATAACCGTTGATGGCTTTGCTCAGTGGCTGCAAAATATACCTGCCACCGATCGCGACCACTGTTACCTATGCTTGCACCAGGCCATCACCAGTGATGAGCACACGCAGCCTATTGTCGACCAGATTGCGCAGCTTGGATTGCAACGAAACGTACTGATGCAGCCATTCCAATCAGGGCCGGTAAGCGATCAGGATCTAAACCTCCTGTACAACGCCTGCGATGTCGGCATTAATAGCTCGAATGGTGAAGGCTGGGGTCTGGTCAGCTTTGAACACGCCGCCGCCGGTGGTAGACAAATCGTCCCTGACCATAGCGCATGTGGTGAATTGTGGACCGAGCACGGAATTCGCCTGCCCGTGCACCGCAAAGCCGTAGAGCCTTACTCGCCGCTTCGTTTGAGTCATGTTTCAGCTCAGAGTGTGTCAAACGCCCTGATGAAAAGCTTTCAACGGCGGCATGGTTCGGGACTGGCCGAACAACGCCTGTGGTGCCAGCGACCCCAGTTTAAGTGGGAAAGCGTTGCCGCGTCATGGCATCGGTTGCTGGCCAACGGCGATGATCTGGTGTCATGCAATAAAAAGCGAGCCACTCAATGAGCGGCTCGCCAGGGGTGCTGCCTCAAGGGGGGAGGAGGGGACTTAGGGCAGCAAAACTGCGTCGATGACGTGGATTACACCGTTATCGGCCATGACGTCCGCGGCCACGACATTGGCTTTGCCAATCATTACACCGTTGGCGGTTGACACATCCAGGCTTCCACCTTGCAAAGTGGTGACCGAATCCAGGGTAACGACCGTCTCAGCGGTAGTCTTGCCGGCCGCGACGTGAAAGGTAAGGATATTTGCCAGCGCTTGCGGGTCGGCCAGCAGCGCTTCGACAGTGCCTTCAGGCAACGCTGCAAAAGCCGCATCAGTCGGAGCGAACACAGTGTACGGACCGTCGCCTTTCAACGTGTCGGTCAGGTCTGCTGCGTCAAGCGCGGCCAGCAAAGTGGTGAAGTTGCCATTCGCACTGGCGACGTCAACGATGGTGTTGGATTTCTTGCCGTAGTTGCCAGCCGGCGCTACTGCAACAATTCCTACCAGGGCGATCGCGCCGAGAAGTGACTTAACTAGTTTCATGGGTGCTTCCTCTAAATCGTTTCGAAGTGTGTGTTGTGAAGGGATAGTCTGACTGGGGCGCAGTGAAGGGGCGGTGAAAAGCCCGAAATACGTTGTTCACACGATATTCACGGCGCAAATACGAACTGGTGTTGGATCTTCACGCCGAGGCTTCTAGTGATCAACAAGCTGGGCTATGCTTCCCTTCTTTCGCCTAAAGTGAGCTCCGCATCCGTTGTGGCGCAGGCGGCCTAGCCTGCATGATTCATGGAGGATTGACTGGCAGGGCGTAGTTGGCTGGGCAAGCTGCAAAAGAGCGCCAGTTCTCTTAGGAGTTGATCAGTTGAGGGTGGTCGCCTTCGTGAATAATGCGGGCTAGCGCTGCACTGGCAGCAGAATGAACACCTCGGCACCGGGGCTGCGATTGACCACATCAACGCGGCCGTGCATGGCGCTCACCAACTGACTAACCAGGGCCAGCCCAATGCCGGTGCCAACCGTTTCCCGGGTTAGCTCGCTTTCGGGGCGGTAAAATAGTCTAAATACTTTGCGCATCTGGTCGCGTGGGATGCCAGGGCCGTAATCGCGAACACTGATTCGAACATCGCGTCCCCCTTCCCTGGCCAGCTTTAGGTCAATTTGCTTAACCTCACCCTTGGCCGAGAACTTGATGGCATTGTCGACCAAGTTGATCAATACCTGAGTCATGGCATCTGTATCGACCATCACCCTGGCATCAGGATCTTGCATATCAATCGCCAACTCAAAGCCAGCGTGCTCAACCTGACTTGAGATTTTGGAGGCGATCATGTCAGCCATCTGATTGAGTGAGACCGGCTTTGCATCCAGTAGCAGCTCGTTTCGACTCATCCGAGCCAGCTGCAAAACATTGGAAATAAGCCTGGACAGTCGCTCACTCTCATCATGAATAAAGGCATAGTAGCTCTGCTTTTTGTCCTCGGGTGCCCAGCCTTCACGCAGCATCTCACCATACATGCGAATGGAGGTCAGTGGTGTCTTCAACTCATGGCTGACAGACGACACGAAGTTCTGCTGCTGCCGCGCCAGTTCAATTTGGCGCAGCCCGGCGCGATACATCAGTGCGAAGCCGCCGACCATCACAAGGGCCAAGGCCGCTGTCATCCATGACAACACCCAGCCGCCCGGCCCAATGGGCAGGTGGCGTACTGAGTAGATCAACTCCAGCCCGGACAACGGTGCCGACAAACGCGCTTGATACAGCAACTCGCCGCGTAACTCATCGGCCCGTGACAAATACTGACCAGACCCGTCGGCATTGCGTACCAGCAAAACATCACCACGATAGGCGACAACCAGGTCACTCATTTCCGATACCGACGTGTCATCAAAGGCGTTTGCAATGATTCCTTGAACAAAGGTGTCAGCATCAATCAGCACACCCTGTACCGTCCGTTCGCCGTCGCGCCACACTTTTCTGGTCAAAACGAAATGCCCGGAGGCCAGCCGACTGAATTCAAACGGATCAAGCTCACTCTCGAAGGTACTCACCCGTACATCAATCGGCGACGATGCTGCAGCCAAACGAGGCAGCGCACTAAGCTCCTTGCGCGCACCTGCACGTTGCTCCAAAAGCTGCCGGTTCTGCGCAGAGGGCTCAGGCGCGGCCACTTGATCTTGCTGCAAGTAGTTCGAATCAATCTGCAGATCGCCGACCTTGCCGAGACTCTTTCTTTTATATTCAGCGTCATCTTTCGATTGCAGACCAACGGCATCTGAGTTCAATTGTCCGGCAGTTTCTTGCGACCGTTCCCGTTGTGGCTGCCGGGCCAGAGCATCGCCATCAGTCGACAGCGCCTCTTCGACCGCAATCGCCTCCATTGGCAGCATTTCCAGTTCTGCTGTTACCTCAAGCTTGTCGGTCTCGTCGACATCGATAGGCATATCGAAGCGATAGCGGTCCGAATCGCTGACCAAGGCATTGTCTGACAGGACTGTGAGTAGCTGATCATGCACCGCCAGCCGGCGGGACAACTCGCTGCTGCTTAAGCCCGCACTATCAACGTCAGCCGGCAGCGCAGGCGTACTGAATCGCCCATCCGCATCAACTTGAAAATAGCCGATAACACCGGGAATATTGGTCTCGACCGGGACCGAACTTAAGGGGGAGCGGCGCAGAATGGAGTTTTGCTGTTCGCCCTCCAGCAACAAAAAAGCGTAGTCGGCGAAAGCTCGCGCCTGTTCAGCATTGACCCACTGAATCAAGCGTCCATCGATTCGTGACGACAGCTCCGCCGCCAGCGACTGGTACTGGTGAAAGGTTTCCCACTGCAACTGACTAATCGCCTGCCTAACCAACACAACGGTCGGTATCGCCATTAGCAAAAAAAAGGCCAGCAAGCCCCAGCGTAGCGAACGCCTGGTCCAACCATCTGCAGGTCTGCGCATCAATCCAGCGCCAGGCGGTAGCCCGCCCCCCGGACCGTCAACAAGTATTCTGGCGCAGCTGCGTCGGCCTCGATCTTGCGTCGCAGTTTGGCGATGTGAATATCAATTGTGCGCGTCTCAAGGTCGACGTTTTCCGCATACCCCCAGACCTTGTTCAGCAACTCGTCGCGCGATACGGCGCGTTCGGAATTTGCAGCCAGGTGCAACAACAGGTCCATCTCGCGGCGAGTGAAAGCGACCTCTCGCCCGGCCCGCTCACCGCTCAAATTCAATGGCGTGATCGTCATCGCCCCAAGCTGCAACTGGTCTGGGGTGGACGGAAGGGCTCGCCGCAACACCGCCTGTATGCGCAGCACCAACTGCGCCACCGAGAAAGGTTTGGCAACGTAGTCGTCAGCGCCAAGGGTCAGACCATGAATAATGTCCTCATCCGCTGTTTTCGCGGTCAGCATGATGATGGGTTGATCGCGACTGGCCTCGCGAACTCGATTGCAAATCTCAAAGCCATCGACGCCCGGCAACATGACGTCTAGCAATAACAGATCGAAGCGGTCATTGAGCGCCAACTCAAGCCCTAAACGCCCGTCTGCAGCCGCGGTCACTTCAAAGCCATGGTAGACCAGAACGTCGACCAGGCCAGTTCGAATGGCGGCTTCGTCTTCAACGACCAATATGGATGGTTTGCGATTCACCCTGACAAGGGTACCAGCTGCCAAAGGTCCGGCCTGTAAATTTCATGTAAACCGAGCAGCCACAAGATTTACAAAATCATGGCAGCACCGCAGCAGCGGCCTTTCTAAGCTGATGGCTCATCACTGAAGCGACAAAGGAGCTAGCAACCGATGGCCTTGATTTCCCGACTTACCCAACTGGTACGTGCCGACTTTCATGCCGTGCTCGATCGTGTTGAAGAACCCGAACTGTTGTTGCGGCAAGCCGTTCGAGACATGGAACAGGAGCTGGCCCATGCGCAGTCGCGCATCGAGCGACTCATCGCTCAGACCGAGCAACTGAACGCGCGGTCTGAATCCTTGAGCAGCTCGTTAAGCGACATTAACGCCGAACTGGATCTGTGTTTCGAAACCGACAATGAATCGCTGGCTCGTCACCTGGTCAAGAAAAAGCTGACGACGGCGCAGCTGATGCAAGCGGTCAAACAGAAACTGGCCGAGGCCGATCGCAAGTTGGCCATTGAGAAAAAGACACAGGCTGAAAACCGACTTCGCTTTGAGTCGATGCGCCAAAAAGCTGATGTTCTTGCTGCCGATGAGCGCGACGCCAATGATGCTCAGGAGGCATTCGACGACCCAGCAACGATTCGCGATGAAGATGTCGAAATCGCTTTTCTGCGAGAAAAACAGCGGCGGGCGAAATCATGAAGTCGCTGGGATTCATACCCGGAGTCGCGGCGGCTTTAGGTTTGAGCGCTGTTGGTGCGCTCGGATTCATCGCTATCAACACTGTGATAGATACCAGCACCGCATTGCGTCTCATCATCAGCGCGGTAGCAACGGCCTACTTGTTGCTTGTGCTCAGAGCGAGCACGGTACGGACCGGACGAGTTTTCACGGTCATGGCGTGGCTTGCCGCAACAGCGTGCCTTTGGCTGTGGTGGCCTTCGCTGGCAGGCTACTGCGCAGCCTATGTGGTGGCCATCTGGCTGGCTCGAAGTCTTTACTTGCATAGCTCGTTTCTGGCGGTTGTCGGTGATCTAGTGATCGGCATCCTGGCATTTACAGCAGCCATTCTTGCCGCTGCTCACACCGGAAGTCTGTTTCTCGCCCTTTGGAGCTTTTTTCTAGTCCAGGCCACTTACGTCTGGCTGCCGGGTGGCCATCAACGGTCCGCCACAGCGCACTCACTCGACCCGTTCAACCACGCCTATCGGTCCGCGCAATCTGCGCTGCACCGCATCGCGTCCACAACCGATTGAGCTTCAGCTCAGCAATTGGAGATATCACCATGAATACACGACTTACCGCACTAACCCTGTTTACCATTACAGCTGCCGCTGTTGGGCTGTACCCGGCGACACAAGGTGCCATCACCTCGCCACCGGACAAACCACCCGGTCAAGTAACCCATTTAACGAGGCCACCGATCGCAGAACAGACACCGAAAATCGATGTTGTTTTCGTGCTCGATACTACCGGCAGCATGGGCGGCTTGATTGAAGGTGCCAAGGAGAAGATCTGGTCCATCGCCAGCAGCATGGCGCAGGCCAAACCGGCACCGCTAATTCGCATGGGTCTGGTCGCCTACCGAGATCGCGGCGATGACTACGTCACCAAAGTGGTCGATCTATCTGATGACCTTGACTCTGTTTACGCCACACTGATGGACTTTCAAGCTGACGGCGGCGGGGATGGTCCAGAGAGCGTTAATCAGGCGTTGCACGACGCTGTCAATCACATGTCCTGGAGCAGCGACCAGCAAACCTACAAGGTGATGTTCCTGGTCGGTGACGCCCCACCCCACATGGACTACCAGGACGACGTGAAGTACCCACAAACGCTGGCCAAGGCCGTTCAGCAGGGCATCACCGTAAATGCGATCCAGTGTGGCAACGACAGCAGCACTCTGCCGATCTGGCAGCAGATTGCGAAGCTGGGTAGTGGTCAATCATTTCAGGTCGACCAGTCGGGCGGCGCTATCGCCATCGCGACGCCATATGACGAGCGTATCGCAAGCTTGTCTTCTTCCCTCGATGAG
>BQJN01000043.1 GCA_021604725.1 Lysobacteraceae bacterium
GCTGAGCCTGCTGAGCCTGCTGAGCCTGCTGAGCCTGCTGAGCCTGCTGAGCCTGCTGAGCCTGCTGAGCCTGCTGAGCCTGCTGAGCCTGCTGAGCCTGCTGAGCCTGCTGAGCCTGCTGAGCCTGCTGAGCCTGCTGAGTCCGCTGAGTCCGCTGAGTCCACTGAAGAGGCCGAAGAACAAAGCGACGAAGCGGCTCAGATCGACCAACTGGCGACAGCCGCCAGAACAGGCGATGGTGAAACTTGCGAAGCCATCATCACCGAGAACCCTGACCTTCCAGAGTGGGTCATGCTATCGGCCTTCAATGCGGCCATTAACCACCATCATCCACACGTCGCTGTATTGTTGCTTGAACAAGGCGTTCCGATCGACAGTCGCAGTGATGACAATCGATCGTTGCTGCTACACATCATCGAACACAAACCCTTGCTCACAGATGTGGTCTTGGCGTTGGTCCAACGCGGTGCCGATGTCAATGAACGCGACGACGATGAAAGCACGGTCCTGATTCAGACCTGCCGCAGCGCAGTAGCGGTGGAAGATGCCAGCGACTATACGGCAGTCATCAAAGCATTGCTGAAGGCGGGTGCGACCGTCAATGACACTGATCAAGACGGGCGAACTGCCCTGCATTGGGCGATGTTCAATTGCCCTGCCGCCGCTGTTAAGGCCTTGCTCGAAGCAGGAGCAGAGCCTGATGTCATAGACAACGATGGGGATAGTCCGTTGATCACCCTTTGCCGTGGCATGCGAGACGACCGTCACGGCATCGCGCGGATGTTGCTCAAGCAGGGCGCTAACGCGAACCGAACAGCCCATGACGGGCATTCGGCGATTCATCTGGCGATGTCCAGTGGTGACACTACCCTTGGTAAACTGCTATCCGTGAAGCGTCCGCAGCAGGCACCAACGCCGTCGACATCCAAGGTGGTCAAGCTGGTCACCGGCAGCGGCGCTCGTCAATCCATTTGCGTGCTCGCCGCCAAAGGTGACCTTGCCGCAATTCGCGACGCAGCTGAGGCGGGTGCGGATATCAATGCGGTCGACGAACACGGTTGCACAGGGCTGATCAGAGCAGCGGGCGAAGGCCAGATGGAGGCCGTTGAGTTACTGGTACAGTTGGGTGCCGACGCGCATCGAACTACCAGCAATGGCTTCACGGCGCTGATGGCTGCAGCATCAGCCAACCACGCAGAAATCGTCACTTACCTGGCTTCGCAAGGTGCAGATATTGAGCACCGGCAGGAATTTGGCGTTACCCCATTGATGATGGCCGCTGCGCGCTGGAATACCAAGGTGATCAAAGCCTTGATACACCTGGGTGCCGATATCAACGCAAGAGATGACTCTGACTCCACCCCACTGATGGCGGCTGTTCAGGCAGCGTTGGTGCATGATGACTACGACCGGGCAGTCGAAGTCATTGACACGCTACTTGAAGCCGGGGCCAATGTTAGCGCAGTCAATGATGACGGACAGAGCGCCTTGATGTTGGTGCTGGGTGTACGCGCCCCTTCTGAGGTCAAAGTTCCCGGGCGTACTTTGGCACGCCTGGTTCATCAGTTACTCAGGGCAGGCGCTGGCGTAGATCAGCAGGATCTAACCGGCTGGTCGGCACTACACGCGGCAGCCGCGTATGGCCTGGTGGAACCCGCTAGAGAGCTTTTGGTTGCCGGGGCAAACCAGCGACTGCGAGATATCAATGGCTTGTCGGCTTGTGATCTGGCCATGGACTGTGGGCACAACGATATTGTTGATCTCTTGATCGGAAAGCGTTAGCTCCTTGGTAGCCAGGTGCGCCGAATAGAGCCGGCATGATACAGTGCAATGTACTGTTTTCTATGTTGTCGGAGGTCCGCAAATGAAGGGGCAAATTTCACTGTTGGTGGCGGCCATGATCAGCTGCACGACGCTTTCAGCTGAGCCAGACAAGTCGAAACATGACCCTCTGGCCAACTTTCGGCTTGTGTCCAACCCATATGCTGCATCAATGATCAGGCAGGCAGCCGTCGCAAACCGACCGGAGTTGCTCGCGCAACAACCCTATTCAACGAAGATGTTGGCCGGTGGCTTAGGCCAAACTCAAAACCGGATTGGTAGTCAACTGGCCGCCGCATACAGCATGCTGCACGACGCAGCGCTTACGACCGCGACCTACCAGACCAATATCAACATCTTGCAGGATGACATGAGCCCGATTCCGGATGGCTCCAGTGGAGCTGTCATCTTCTCGGGTCTCGGATTTACCGGCAATGGTCGCGGCTTTGTTCTCTACTATGTCGGTCTCGCGGGTGAGGCAACGACCGAGACCAAGGCCCTGGGCGACGACATTTGCCTTTATATGATGGACCACATCAAAACCGGGCTGGGCATTGACCCGAGCACCGGTAACGACGCAGCCGACTCACTGTTTATTAGTCCTGAAACTGGCGATCCGGAAAACGCGATTACCTGGGCATTACGGGCTGGTCTGGCCCGCAAGGGTGCGGCGTCGAGCATAAACAATGCGATCGATCAGGGAGGTACTATTCCCAACCAGTGCGATATTGATGTCACCGTCTTGATGAGTGATGAAAACGACCCGGACGGATTCATCGATTTCAACTGTTCCTCTGGTGTCACCGACTGATCCGGGAACAACAAGCCTTCATCACGGTCGGCTTCTCGCCCGGGCAGCGAGAACGCCGAACACCTGGCCCTAACCATCCGGCAGGAATCTCAACATTGAGTCCTGTCGGTGCATCGCCGATACTCAGAGCAAGCCTCATTGATCAGAGAATAACGCCATGCCGATAGCCCAGTCTTATCCTGTCCCAAAGCCTATTTCCGACCGCGCACTGATCACCGCTGAGTCGTATCAACGGATGTACAAGTCCTCGCTGGAAGAGAACGAGGCGTTTTGGCGTCAACATGGACGGCGAATAAGCTGGATTAAGCCATATTCTGTGGTCAAAGACGTCTCGTTCGATGCTTCTGACTTACATATTCGATGGTACTCAGACGGTACCCTAAACGTCTGCGCCAACTGCGTAGACCGCCACCTGCCAGGCAAGGCCGACCAGACCGCGATCATCTTTGAAGGTGATGAACCTGATGTGGACGAACACATCACCTACGCTCAACTGTTCACGCGCGTTTGCAAGATGGCGAATGTGCTCAAGGCGCTGGGTGTAGGCAAAGGCGATCGCGTAACGCTCTACATGCCGATGATTCCAGAGGCCGCTATCTCGATGCTCGCCTGCGCGCGCATTGGTGCCGTTCATTCCGTTGTTTTTGGTGGCTTCTCTCCCGATGCATTGGCTGGACGCATTATCGATTGCGATTCCAAATTGGTAATAACTGCCGACGAAGGCAGGCGTGGTGGTAAAACTGTTGCGCTGAAAGCCAATGTCGACAAGGCGCGACAGATCGAAGGCGTCGATGCTTGCCTGGGCTCTGTTTTGGTAGTGAAAAACACCGGTGGGGAGGTGGCGTGGCAACAGGGCGACCATTGGTTCCATGAAGTAGCCGAAACCGTTGCTGATGACTGCCGACCGGAAGAGATGAACGCCGAGGATCCGCTGTTCATTCTGTATACCTCGGGATCCACCGGCAAACCGAAAGGCGTACTACATACCTGCGGCGGCTACCTGGTTTACGCCAGCATCACCCACGAGTACGTTTTCGACTATCACGAAGGCGATATTTACTGGTGTACGGCCGATGTGGGCTGGGTGACCGGTCACAGTTATATCGTTTACGGGCCGCTGGCCAACGGCGCAACCACACTGATGTTTGAAGGAGTACCCAACTACCCGGACGCCAGTCGCCTCTGGCAGGTTTGCGATAAACACTCAGTCAACATTTGCTACACCGCGCCGACCGCGATCCGGGCGTTAATGCGCGAGGGCGATGAGCCGGTCAAGAAAACCTCGCGCTCAAGTTTGCGAGTGCTGGGAACGGTCGGGGAGCCGATTAACCCGGAAGCCTGGGAATGGTACTACCGAGTTGTCGGCGAGCAACGCTGTCCCATTGTCGACACCTGGTGGCAAACCGAAACCGGCGGCATACTAATCACTCCCCTGCCCGGCGCAACCGATCTGAAGGCAGGCTCTGCCAGCAAACCCTTCTTTGGCGTCCAACCGGCGCTGGTAGATGCTGACGGCAATGTTCTGGACGGCGCTGTCAGTGGCAACCTCGTGATCACCGACAGTTGGCCCGGTCAGATGCGAACGGTTTATGGCGACCATCAACGGTTTGTCGATACCTATTTCGCCACCTTTCCAGGCATGTATTTCACCGGCGACGGGGCGCGCCGTGATGAAGACGGCTATTACTGGATTACTGGCCGTGTCGATGATGTATTGAATATCTCCGGGCACCGAATGGGTACCGCCGAGGTCGAGAGCGCGCTTGTCGCTCACCCAAACGTCGCCGAAGCGGCCGTTGTAGGTTATCCGCATGACATTAAGGGCCAGGGCATTTACGTCTATGTGACGCTCAATATTGGCGTTGAACCAAGCGACGAGCTAAAGACTGAGCTTCGCAACTGGGTACGAAAAGACATTGGCCCGATCGCAACACCAGACTTGATTCAATGGGCTCCCGGCCTGCCAAAAACGCGTTCTGGCAAGATTATGCGACGCATCTTGCGCAAGATTGCCGCCAACGACCACCAGGAACTGGGAGACACCTCAACGCTGGCAGAGCCTGCCGTCGTCAACGAGTTAATAGAAAACCGACTAAACCGGTAACCACTGGCCGCCAAAGTATGAGGGGAAAATCATGAATGAGCATGAACGACACAAAGCCTATTGGCGCGCCAACATTCGCTTGGTCGCCATTCTGCTCAGTATCTGGTTTGTAGTGTCGTATGGCTTCGGCATTCTGCTCAAGGAGTGGCTGGATTCGATTCAGATCTTTGGTTTTGGCCTCGGCTTCTGGTTCGCTCAACAAGGCTCGATCTACGTCTTCCTGGTGTTGATTTTCGTTTACGCCTACAAGATGAACAAGCTCGATCACGAGTTTGACGTTGACGAGGACTAGCCTGCATTATTCATCAAGGCGGCCACCCACCGCCAGATACTTCAGTAAAAACAAATACTTGAGAACCATTATGAGCATACCGAAAATGACCACCGGGGCCATTTCACTACCAGGACGGATCTGGCGTTGCATCTTGAGCGATCAACCTTGAACCGTAGCTATTGCTACGCTTCTGCGGCTGATAGCCCAACCTCCTCAGCCAGATTCGCCCTGCCAGCGAACCCTCATGAATAATCCAGGCTAGGCAGTATGTCGCTACAAACATTGACTACGCTGACTGTAATGGCCAGTTTTGCGTTGTATATCGGTATCGCCATCTGGTCGCGTGCACGCAGCACTGGTGACTTCTATGTGGCCGGCAAAGGTGTGCATCCGATCGCCAATGGCATGGCGACGGCTGCGGACTGGATGTCGGCCGCTTCGTTCATTTCAATGGCCGGCTTGATCGCGTTTCTCGGCTACGGCGGATCTGTCTATCTGATGGGCTGGACCGGCGGTTATGTATTGCTGGCATTGTTGCTCGCACCCTATCTGCGAAAGTTCGGCAAATTTACCGTCCCGGAATTTATTGGTGACCGCTACTATTCACAAGCGGCCAGAGTTGTCGCCGTCGTATGCCTGATCTTTATCTCATTTACCTACGTTGCTGGCCAAATGCGTGGCGTTGGCATCGTATTCTCCCGCTTCCTGGAGGTCGAGCTTTTGACCGGCCTGCTGATCGGCATGGGCGTGGTTTTTTTCTATGCTGTATTGGGTGGCATGAAGGGAATCACCTACACCCAGGTTGCGCAGTACTGCGTGTTGATTTTTGCCTACACCGTGCCGGCCGTGTTTATTTCGTTTCAGCTAACAGGCAACCCGGTACCGCAACTGGCATTCGGCAGCGATGTAGCGGGTGAATCTGTGCCATTGTTGGTCAAACTGGATCAGGTGGTTCAGGCGCTCGGCTTCAATGCCTATACCTTGGGCAACAAGTCGACGATCGATGTGTTCGCTATCACCATGGCGCTAATGGTCGGCACCGCAGGATTACCGCACGTCATCGTTCGATTCTTCACGGTGCCCAAGGTGCGTGACGCGCGAAAGTCCGCAGGGTGGGCTTTGGCCTTCATCGCAATCCTGTATACAACAGCCCCCGCCGTCGGTTCGATGGCCAGGCTGAACCTGATCGATACCATTCAACCTGGCCAAATCGGTAGTTCTGATGGCAATTTGGCCTATGAACAGCGTCCCGACTGGTTCAAAACCTGGGAGCAGACCGGGCTGCTGGCATTCGAAGACAAGAACGCAGATGGCCGCATCCAGTATTACAACGACGCCAATCCTGATTTCGCTGCGGTGGCTGACAGTTACGGCTGGAAAGGCAACGAACTGGCCGTAGACCGCGACATCATGGTGCTGGCCAACCCCGAGATTGCGGGCTTGCCGGACTGGGTTATCGCCCTGGTTGCTGCAGGCGGCATTGCCGCAGCCCTTTCGACCGCCGCCGGCTTGCTGTTGGTGATATCTGCCAGCGTTTCACACGATCTGTGCAAAGGGGTCTGGTTCAAGTCGATGTCAGAACGCAGAGAACTACTGGTGGGCCGCCTGTCTGCCGCAGCGGCCATCGCCGTCGCCGGTTACCTTGGGTTCAATCCACCAGGATTCGTCAGTCAGGTCGTCGCATTTGCATTCGGCCTGGCCGCGGCCTCTTTGTTTCCGGCCATTCTGATGGGCATTTTCTCCAAACGAATCAACAAGCAAGGCGCGATCGCTGGCATGCTGACAGGGCTGATTTTCACTAGCGGCTACATCGTCTATTTCAAAGGCGTCTTCTTCTCGCCGATGGCAGAAAATGTGGCCGAAAATTGGCTGCTTGGTATTTCGCCTGAAGGTATCGGAGTAGTCGGCATGATGATGAATTTCATCGTCGCCATCGCCGTCAGCAAGCTAACACCGCCGCCGCCTGAGGCAATTCGCCAAATGGTGGACGACATCCGCATCCCACGCGCATCGACCACATCCACGTAGGGAGCGTAACTCAACAGATGCGGCTCACCAATGGCGGCGAGCCGCACCCGCGCTTGCCCCTACAGGTAGCTGGACCAGTCGATCGAATCGTCGCCAAACACAAAAAACTCGGGGTTTAGATAGGAGTCTTTGGTGTTGTAACGCAACGGCGCCATGGCGGTATCGGTCAATGAGCCACCAGCGGCCAGTACGACGGCGTGAGCAGCCGCCGTGTCCCACTCGCTGGTCAATCCCAAACGCGGATACAGGTCAGCCTTGCCCTCAGCCACCAGACAGATTTTCAAGGAACTGCCCATCGGCACCATTTCGTGGTCGCCCAACGCTGCGATATAGGCCTGCAGCTTCTCTCCAGCATGCGAACGGCTGCCCACCACGGCCAAGGGGCGCGCAGCTGGTTTGCGGGCACTGATGGCGCTGCGGCTGCCGCTGGCGTCGATCACCGAGGCACCTTCGCCCTGCTGACCGCTATAGGTTTTTCCCGTAACTGGCACATGGACAACGCCGAGGACTGGCTCGCCGTTGTCGATCAACGCGATGTTGACCGTGAACTCGCCATTTCGCTTCACGAACTCTTTGGTGCCATCTAGAGGATCGACCAACCAATAGCGTGTCCAGCTTTGACGAGTTGCAAACGGGATCGCCGCCGACTCTTCCGACAGGACTGGAATGTCCGGGGTCAGGGCCTTGAGCCCGGCGACGATTGCTCGGTGTGATGCCAGGTCAGCCTGTGTCAACGGCGACTCATCGGCCTTGATGTCGACGTCAAAGTCGGTGTTGTAGATTTTCAGAATTTCGGCACCGGCCTCAATAGCCAGCGCTTCGATATCATGTAGCATGAAACGATCCAGATTACGGGGAATTAGAAGGCGAGCGACTCTAGCACGCTTTGGTGCAACCGACCATTGCTGGCAAGGACATGGGTTACGTCCAGCGTGATCGGGGCGCCGCGAAGGTCGGTAAATTGTCCGCCAGCTTCTTGCACAGCCAGACTCAATGCGGCGATATCGAGGATATTGACGTCCGACTCCACGACCACATCAATGGCGCCACGGGCCAGTAGGTGATAGTGGTAGTAGTCGCCATAGCCTCGCGTGCGGTCGCAGGCTCCAAGCAGCTTGCCGAGACGTGACCATGCATCAACGTCTTGGGTTAGCGTCCGCAAATTACCGGTTGAAACGGTAGAGTTCGATATCTTGTCGTTGCGGCTGACTTGCACCGCATCGCCGTTGAGCCAGGCGCCACCGCCCTCGGTTGCCCACAGGCATTGACCCGCCAGCGGTGCGTTCGACACACCAACGACAACGCGGCCATTTAGCCAAACGGCGATCTGGGTTGAGAAAAACGGATAGCGCCGAACGAAGCTCTTGGTGCCATCGATAGGGTCGATCAGCCACAGGGGTTGATCCGGCTGGTGCTGGTCCCGCCCCAACTCCTCACCAAAAATGGCATGATCAGGAAACTGTTCGCTGATACGCTGACGAATCACACGTTCAGCAGCGATATCCACCTCCGTTACCGGGCTTGAGTCGGCCTTGAGGTTGACATCGAAGTCGCCGCCGTAGCCCTGCCGAATGACCTGGTCGGCCAATTCCGCAGCGTCTCGAGCGCACTGCAACAAATCAGAAAGCACTGTTGATCTCCAAATAACGACCCCCATTGGCGGTCGGTTGACCGATCCAGTTCAGGGCCTCATCTATTCTGGCGTCCTGGCCTCGGCTCAATAATTCAAGGCGAGTCATCGCCTGTCGGCCAGAGAACTGAATTGTCCCCTGCACCTGCAATGGTCCACCCAGGTCGCGGACATCGCCGACCGGAGAGCTGAGCCCTGGCGGAAATATCACTTCGAGGTCCGATAGTCTGACCACAATGTCGGATTGCCAACCAGCATCATGCCAACGCGCCTGCCCAACCAACTGCGTCAAACCGCTTTGCTGATCAAACCTGACCCGACGAAAATGACCAGACAACTGGCCGAGCAAAGTACCGAAATCCACCACTTGTAACTGTCGAAGACGCTCGGCAGTCATCTCGAACTGAAGGTCATCAATCTCCAACTGCTGCTGGCTGGGTATGCGAACAACGCCGGAAGCCTGGTGTGAGTCCGCAGCCAGCGCCAAGCTCGCTTGCGGTGAGAATGTGATCAATGACCATGGGTCAACCTGCCAGTTCAGAGTACCCAAATCAACGG
Source organism: Lysobacteraceae bacterium (assembly GCA_021604725.1). GTDB lineage: Bacteria > Pseudomonadota > Gammaproteobacteria > Xanthomonadales > BQJN01 > BQJN01. Next base: position 9,227 of record BQJN01000043.1, read on the forward strand.
CCCGAAAGGCGATACGTCCACTGCCATTCCAGACGCTACCTTCAGCGCCACGCATCGACAGGTCAGGATTCATTCCCGGCAATCGACTGGCCAGCACGGTCGCCGGCATGGTGGCCACGGCGATGACCACGATCAGCGCGACAAAGAAAGCACCTGCGAACACCAGCGTTAGCCGGCTTGTGCGCCGTTTCTTCGCCATCAGCGTTGAACCAGCGTTAATCGTCCGTTGATGACACCAATGTGATCACCGCGGCTTATCGCCACTTCACTCGGCTCAATACCCTGGTCTCTGCTCAGTTTTTCCAGCCAGGTCACCAGAACATCAAAGTTCGCATTGTCCAGCCACAAACGCACGGCGTCTTCACCGACAGGTTCCGCCCGGCGCATGGCATTGGCCAAACCGCGATCCCGTGCGCTTCGGTCAATGAAGCCAAGCAGCGACTCACCACTGCGCATGGCGCTGGGCGGACGGCGCGAACGCGCGGCTTGTACTTCAGCGGCTGACTTGACCATGAATTCGAGGTCCGCTTCCAATCCGGCTGCCTCAGTGAGCAAGGTGTCTCGGCGCTCGTGCAATGGTTCCCAGACCATTATCCAAAGCAGAATCGCAGCCAACACCAAGCCCCCGACCAGCAAAACTCGTTGCTCACTGGCCTGTCTTTGTTCCCACCATTTAGCAATCATGATGGCGTCGCCACACGAACCCGACCGCGAACGCCATCAGGCCCCGACGTCGTTGCCAACAACTCGGCGTCAAGGCCGGTGGTCTGCTCAATTTGACTTGCCATGTCATCCAAATCGGCAATCGAGCCGGCAATCAAAGCCAATTCCAGTTGACCGTTTCGATAGTCGATCGAGTCAACACGCAATCTTGGGTTACGCGCGATGGCCACACCGGCCCCTCTGATCAGACCGAGAAAGCCGGAAGCCCCACCTGCGGATGATTGCACGGCGGCCAGTCCCTGCTGCATCTGCACCACTGGATCCACCGGGCGAATGGCTGGAAACGCTTCTTTCAATGTCTGTTCAGCTTCAACTCTCAGGCGGTCAGCATGACCATCAAGGCGCCAAACCTCAATGCCCGCCATTGCCAGGTTAAGCACCACGCCAACAGCCGCTACAACGGCCACGCGTCGCCACCATCGGCTACCATCAGATGCCGTTGCACGTTGTTGATAGTCGCCTTGCAGCAAGTCGACCCGATTGACGCCACCGATCACTTCTGGAACCAGCGACTGAAACACGCTGCGTGAGCGTTCGCTGGCCGTACTCAACGGCCAACCACTGTCATCATTGGCAACCACCACCTGCCCCTCAAGCGCCGCAGTGGCGACGTCAAGACAATCAGGAGGCAATGCAAATACGCTGCTGTCAGCAGACACCAAAACGCAATCGGGCATTTGCAAGCCAGACACCCCATCTGCCATTAACCCTTGCGCGGCCCAGATATGCGCCAGGTGCACATCAGCCCGCTCAAACATGGCCAGTACCGACTCAACCCAGTCGCGCCGAATACAGCACACCAATGCCGCCTGTCCCTTGCGCCAGGTCCCGACGGCGACGTGCAAGGCATCCACTTCCTGAGCGATGCGGTCTTCAACCGCATAGGGTGCAGCCTGGACCAGTTGTGTTCGGTTTCTTGTTGGTAGATCAGCCCAGGCACAGGTGGTGACCAGGCCACTGGCGACAACGTGCACTGCATGCCCGTCTGCCCAGTCAGCCAATTGCTCACCACTAACCCGCTCTGAAGGTGCGATGTTGCCGTCGCCGTCGACACATGCGACAAGCATCGGCAGTGCTGGATCCTCGAACACGTAGGCAATTCGAGCCGGGTATTGTTGGTATTTGCTAGAACTCATTGAGGCGAAGCATACCCAGTCGCAGCCGGATCATCCAGTGGCGGCATCTGGATCGGTGCCGGCCATGACCACATTCGAGTGACCGTCTGTCCCTGACGACGGTAAATTGTCTCGAATCGGGCCACTACATCGTTGATATCAACGACAGCCTCAGCAAGGAAAAATTGCGACTGCGTCGACAGGCCGGCCAGCTTGTCCGGAGTCAAAGCCAACAACAAAACGCCTGGGTGCTCGGTGAACTCATCGAGGTTGCTAAATGAGCGTCGACCGTTTTCGCCCAAGGATTCGGCCAGTGAGCGGCTAAAGGCATCATCCAGCGACATCAGCACCTCATTTGGTGCCGTATTGACGTTAATCGACGTGCCTTGTGGCAAAGCGGCGACGAATGGGGCCAGCTGAGCAAAAACTGCATCATTGACGCCTGCGACTGAACGCAGTTCGGAAATGTGACGCATGGCCTGGTTTGCTGCTCGATAGGCCGGCGTTCGCCGCAGGTAGACATTGTCCTCTGCACCATCTCGGCGCGGCGTTGAATCTTCATCTACCCAATCGGCAATGGCATCAGCCAGCAAGGGGTTTAAGTTCAATGTTGCCAATAGCCTTCGCAAGCGCGCCAGCATCACCTCGTCGACCTGACCGTCAGTACGAATCAGCGCATTGATGTTAAATCGTCCGTTCAGGTCTGAAAGCCGCCCGCCAAGCTGCCCCTCTGGAATAACAATGGGTGGAATCGGCGCGCTCCATGGCTCGCCGCTGTGGTCGTAGCTGGTCTCGCGCGCATCACGACGCAAGATAGAGATCGCCCACTGGTCCAGACCATGTTGATACTCCCGAAGCTGCGCTACGGCCAACAGGTTACTGGTACGCGATAAACTGGCGAGATGCCAGTACACGATGGAGGCAGACATGATTCCCGCAGCCGCAACGATCAGCAAAGCGGTGATCAGTGCGACGCCTCTATGCTGTGTCCTCAAGGCAATTCTCCTGGAACCACCACCGGCTGCCACGACGCCTGTGGCAACTCGATTACACGACGGACGACGCCCCACTGACGGGTCTGTAGCTCAACTTCGATGGCGCGCGGCCAGCGATCTTCCAGTTCACCATTGACCGGCGGCCAGCGGTTGACCCATTGCGCTTGTTCCATCAACCGCCAGCGCACAGAGACCAGGTCGTCCAGTAACTCCAAAACCCTGGGCGTCGAACTCGGTGCCTGATCCAACTGTCGCCAGGCCAGGCGTACCAGACGTTCACCATCTTGAGAGTATCGAACCCGTTCCAGCGTCGAGGAGGGTAGCCCAGGCGCCAGTGGCAAACCGCCCCGGACCCACTCCACCGATGGGTTTTCCAGCAGCAGTGCCGGTGCCCTGTCGCCCAATGCGGTGCGAACCTGTCGGCGCGTGATGGCGCTGGCATCGCGCTCAATCATCTCAATGGCGAACTGCAAGCGTGACAGCGCCTCTGATTCGGATTGCATTGATGCTCGCCAACGCACAACGCCATCCAAAGACGCGTAAGCTGCAGCAGCAACAATGGCAAACACCAGCACCGCAATGAGCAGCTCAAGCAGAGTGAAGCCTCGGACTTGCTTCATTGGCCGGCGAACCCAACAACGGTTTGTCGCAATTCGGTGTCACGCTCGATCACCTCAATGTCCATGCGGCGGACCTCAGGTTCATCGGTATCGTTGACCACCATGCGCCAGCGATAGCGAAAGGGCCCGATCTCGACATCGCCGGTACGGCTACCCACTGCAGGAAATGGCTCATTCAGTCGCACTTCCGCCAAAGCGTTCAGCGCCGCCCAGCGACCGAAGGTCAAACGGCGGAGATGGTCCTGGTCAGCCGCTGCTCGCCCTACCGCGACGACAACTGCCCCCAATGCCAATCCGACCACGACCAGCGAAATCATCACCTCCAGGAGTGTAAATCCGCGCGGACGCACCCCATATTGATCATGTTTTGTGGCGCGTTTGTGATCGCGAGGTTTTTTTTCAAAGATGGATTTCAAGGACTATTACAACATTCTGGGAGTCGACAAGAAGGCCAATGCTGATGAAATCAAGCAAGCCTATCGACGATTGGCTCGCAAGTATCACCCCGATGTTAGCAAAGCTGACGATGCAGAAGCACGTTTCAAGGAAGTTGGTGAAGCCTACGAGGTGTTAAAAGACAAGGATCGCCGTGCCGAATACGATCAACTGCGGCAATATGCCAACGCACCCGGCGGGTTCAGGCCACCGCCAGGCTGGTCGGGCACGCACGGCCGTGGAGCCCACGTCGATATGGGGGCGTCTGGCTTCAGTGACTTCTTTGAAGCCTTTTTCGGCGGCCAGGCGGCCGGCGGCGGGTCAGCGTTCGGTGGTAGCGGCTTTGGTGGTCGCCCGCAGGCCCGTCGGGGTGCAGACATCCAGGGCGAACTGACTGTTACCCTGGAAGAGGCTGCCACTGGCTGCGAGCGCACCGTTCAGATCGACCACGGCAGAAGGGTCAAAGTTAAAGTTCCAGTCGGCATTGAGGATGGCGGGAAAATTCGCTTGCGTGGCCAGGGCGAGCAATCTGCTGGCGGCAATGGTGACCTGATATTGACCATTCATCTGGCCAGACACCGGCTGTTCCGGCGTGAAGGCAGCAACCTGCACATCAAGGTCAACCTGGCCCCGTGGGAAGCTGCGCTTGGCGCGGTGGTTCCTGTGCCTACACTGCAAGGTTCGGTCGAGTTAAAAGTCCCAGCGGGCTCGCAGTCCGGACAAAAAATGCGGCTCAAAGGCAAGGGCTTGCCCGGCAAAGCCGGAGGTGACTTGCTCGTGGAGTTGCTGATCCGCATGCCGGCCACCACTGAAGCTGTGCGTGAGGCCCTGCAGCAATTACAAGCGGCTGCCGGTGACTTTGACCCTCGGCAGTGAAGCCAATTGAATGCAGGCCGCGGCACAGTGGACTCTTTCCGCAGCCTCACCTACGGTGAATACGGCAACGTTGGGTCGCCGAACAAGGCAACGCCGAGCACCGCATCTCGGTGGGCCTGATTAACACCGGCCTCACGCTGCGCCTGCAATAAAAGGTCGCCCCATGGCGTCTCGTTGGCAGCAGCCAAAGCATTAAACAAGGCGGTGGCCAATGCCTCATGAGAGGGGTTGCTGGTCAACGCCGTCGAACCGATAACCATGGCAGCACCGCCATGCGGGTTGGCCATCAGTTGATGCATCAAGTTGCCACCGTCGACGCGAACAAAATAGCTGTTCCAACAGCCCCACTGAGCGACGATCGGAGCCAAACCGGAGGCCATGACACTGGCAGCATCCGAACCGGTAAATATCGACGAGGTTGACCACAGATTGAACGAACTGTGACCCATGAAGCTGATCAATTCCGGCGGCTGATTGAACGCCTGCAATAGCTGCAGCCTGGCCGCTTCAACTGGCGTGGAATCGAGATCAATGGCATCAAGTGGCACCAGCTGCGAGATTTTCCTGGTTGCCGTTTGATGGGACTCGAGATAGCTGTGCGTGCCATCGCGCTGGTCCGAAACTCGGACCAGGCCCGCTGGCAGGGAAGCCACCTGGTCGAGCTTGTCCAGCATGACCGTCAGCTCATCTTCCGTTCGAGCGGGCAACCTGGCCAGGCCAAGGTCGGGCACATCATCGCCATCAATATCTGCCAACAAAGCATCGGATGGAGCCCAGGAAATGATGTCACTCAATGAGGTATATACGGTCGGCACCAGGCTGATCGCACCTGTGGACAGGTCGTCACGATAATCCAGTGCATCCCCGCCGATCAGTTGTGCGTAACGCGTACCGGCACCAGCAGCAAGAGCAATGGCCGCTCTTATCGCTTCTCCAGAGGGCAGGTGATCGCTAAATGCAGCGTAAATCTGGTCGGTGGAGACACTATGGGTAGAGTAGCCGCGAGCATGCTGGGTGGCCTCTAGTCGTTGCAATGCCGACTGCAGCGCTGGATGATAAACAATCAACACATCAGCCGCTCCGGGGCCTGGCCAGACCGGGATTCCTGGCTCGATCCTTGGTGCTGCCACGGCGTTTGGCTCAACAAGATGCCATGCGCCTTCTCCCGGCAGCGCAAAAGTGAAGCCCTCAGCACCGTCATCCCTGCCGGCCAACTCATAGCGGCTCATGGCATCCTGCGACCAGCTGTAGGCCACCGCACCTGCAAACCCAGCCACCGCCAAAGTAGGCGACCGCTCAAATCCAGACCGATGCAATACGTCAGCGTTCGGCCCCGCCATTCCAGGCTCTGCAAGCTGTCCGGACCAGCGTCCTGATTCGGCATTCGCGTACGCCTCATAGTTGGCATCAAAACGTTCGAGGTTGATCAAATCAAAGGTCAGACCGGTATCGGCCGGCACCTCGAGACTCAAGGTGGCTGCCGCACCGAGCAACGACATCGCTCGATCAGCCTGCAGCGATACCATCTGCAATCCATCAAACCACAGCTCTTCCAGCAATTGATCGTCGAGCGACCAACGTAGATGATGATCGTTGCCCAGATGATCAGGAAAGTCGCTGGCACCCCACCCTTGCATGGCCAGCTGCAGTGAGCCGTAACCGGTGGCGTCGTCAAGATCGATAGTCCAATCCACGCTCGCACCATCTGGCGGGAACGCCAGCAGGCGTTCTGCGTACCACGGTTCTTCGGCAGGAGACGAATAGTTGTAGCCGCTGATCTGGTCGTGTGCAGCAGCCTTTAGGTAGGCTCCAACTGCGGTTTCAGCGGGTGTTTGCAGGAAGCCGGTTTGTACCTCGACCGCCAATGATGGAGCAATTCTCAGTTCGAAAGCCTGCTCCTTCGAGTACAGGGTAGGCTGCGGTTCAGCCACGAATTCAATCGCGCTACCGGCACCAAAAACAGCCGGCCCATCAACATATCGCGACACTGGCCCTGATGCACCAACGATGGCGATTTGGTTGCTCGCCACCCCGCCCAACTCTATTCCAGCCGCTTGTAGCTGACCATAAGTTACTCGCTGCACGCCAACAGCAGATGCAAATAGTCGTCCTTCAACGGAAATGCCTCGACCAGCCAAAAGGGCCTGATCGACTTCGGATTGAATGCTGGGCCAATTGATGGCAGAGGTTTGAGGCCGCACGCCAATCGTCCGGTTTGCGGCAAATGGGCCGTGACGGCGGATTTGACCACGAATATCCACATCGTTGATGCGAAACTGCTCGACATCGGCCGGCAACTGCGCCGAGTAACTGGTCGGCTGCGAACCATCAACCACCGTCGTTGGTACAAACCTGGACACCTGTCCCAAACTGGGCGACTCAGCCTCGACCCAGAACCCGGCATTGGCTGCCTCCATGGCCGTGATCCATTCCACTTCAAGCGCATTGGCTTGCATCACTGATTTAACGTATGCCAATTGCACCGGCAAGGTCACGCAACTGGGCGAAGGCGCTGTCTCGTTGGGTTCACCGGCACCACCGGCGGTCGCGCCATTGGGTGGGAACTCGGTCACCGCATTGGTATTGCTGGTGCCTCCTGCGCCGCCCGCTGCAGTTCGACTGCCCGGCGTACCGCCAGATACCGCGATAACGCCACCACCACCGCCGCCCCCGGGGCCCTCAGATTCGTTGGCGTTACCACTGTACTGCATGGTTTGGTCGCCACCGTCGCCGCCATCGGCAGAAATATCAATCGATGACAGGCTCTCAGAGACAATAACTACGGTGCCACCACCACCGCCGCCGCCCTGACCATCGCGGTGCTCAAATGTGCTATCACCGCCATCTTCGCCATCGGCGAAAATATCGCCAGTACCGGTAATGTTGGTGGCTACCAAAAAGACCAGGCCACCGCCATCACCGCCATCTGTCCCGCTGGAGTTGTTGGTGTCGCCGGCGCCGCCGCCGCCACCGAAGAAGAACCGGCCACCGCTTCGATCCAGCGGTCGCCCGCCAAGCCCGCCAACTTCGCGGCGGTCATCACCAGCCCAGGCGGTGTTGCCGGGCGCAACCATAGTCGCGTCCTGATTGCTGGATGAATAGGTGTAGCCACCTCGACCGCCGCCGGGAGAGGTTGTCGAAGCGCTCAAGGTGGGGTCCAGATTCCATGCAGAGTTGTAACCGGATACCGGATTGCCTTGGCCGTTCCAGGTGCCGGTGCCACCATTTGCCCCGCCGCCACCTGCCGCATTGTGATTGTTGCCGCCACCGCCGCCATTGGCTGGCGCACCACGACCATGACTGCCGTTCTCATTGTTGTCCAGGTGGGTCCAGTAGTCGGATGGGCTGCCGGTGTTGCTGCCCGCAATACCTTCGCCTTTTTCACCGCCCAGACTGGCCGCGGAACTACGACGACTGGTACCGCCAAAGCTGCCGCCATTGTTCACCACACGACCGCCTCTGAAACCCTGACCGCTCACATCAATTTCACCATTGAGTGCCAGGGTATCGAGGACATGTACGGTGACCACGCCACCAATCGTCCCATTCCAGTCGGTCGCCACCACCTCGCCACTGGAGCTAATGGTAAGGTTCTGATATTGCGGCACGCGAATAACCTGCGCGCCCAGGCTGTAGCGATTGACCAGGCCAGGGCCACAGCCACTTTCGAAGGTCAAATTGATGGTCGTACCGCTGACCGAAGAGACGGTGACGAACTCGTAATATCCCGCCCGCCGGTAATTGCTGACGGAGCCATAGTTGCTGTTGTTACCGCTGCGAATATTGGCCCCTTGCGGCTGATAGATAAGCAGCACATCGTCGGCAGCCAAAGCGGTTCCTGAGGTTGAGCCGGTGCCGGAAAACGGCAGAGCCAAAGCAGCCACCGACACCACAGAAATCGACGTGGCGTTATTGGCGGTGGTGGCAGAAAGCGTGGTGTAGGCATTGAGCACCTGCCCGGTGGTCGACACCGTCAATGAGCCGTCTTCGCCGGGGTTGCCTGCAATCACCGCAGTGCCCACGACAAGAAAAATTAGTAAAAACAACGCCTTTGCAGCGTTCATACGCGCCCCCACGTAATGTACCGCTACTTTCTTTTACCGCACAAGTGTCGCCCTTTCAAGCGAACTGAAAACAACTTACCTTTGTTTACAAAGCGTTAGACTGGGCCAAGTCCTGGGGAATCCCTAATAAATCTCGCAGACCATACAGCGTAAACTGCCACCCGCCCGTTCTAGTTCCGACACGTCGGCACTGACCACTCGAAAGCCGTGATCGGTGAAAAATTCTCGAGATATCGGTTGCAATGACGAGTCCGCTCGCGCGCTCATATACACTTCGCTCGGAGTCACCGAAATGCAATTACCAACAAACCCGGCTTTTTCCTCATCATCTATCTCCAGTGTTGGATATAGATCAGCCATCAGGTCGACTACAGCAGGATTCGCGATTGAGTCGCGATGGACAACACAGGCGCGCCCGGCCAGAACGGCCATCACCACATTGCTGTGATACTCACCCGGTGCCAGGTCGAAACACAAGGTCAGTTTCAGCTTAAAGGCCTCGTGCATGGCGCGCGCACCAGCCTCATCGACGCGGTCACTCATGCCACAAAAGCCAACCCCTCGAGCGCGATCAATGATCAATGGCCCGGTCAACTCTGCGACCAGGTCTTGCTGCGACAGGTCAATCATTTGGTAGCGGAGGAACTGATCAAAGAACTGTCGAATATCGGCGCGTTCGGCCTCCTTGCGACGCCCTGGGTGACACATCCGTCCAATGATGGCACGGCCTTCAATCGTGCCGAACACGTTGTTGGGAAACACCGCATCGGGCGTATCGGATCGGCTGTCAAAACTGATCACCGGCACCCCGTTGCCGCGGATGACATCTGCCAGGCCATGATGTTGCCGCAAAGCAAGGTCCGAATCCGCGGGCTGGTCCAGGTCGAGGTAATGGTTGTCTATGGCCGATTCAGTGCTAACCGAGAAGCCAACAGGCGCTAACAGCAAGGCGGCCGAGCAGGTCGCCGGTCGGTTCGGCTCAAGTTCAGCAAAACGTTTCCTAAAGGTCTCAAGGTCACGAGTAATCAATCTGTCTGGACTCCATTTCCTGCAATTTGAACGCCGCCTGATCCAGTAGCGTTGCATCCGCTGACTTGGCGTGGCCTTGTTCACTGATGAAACGCCGAAACAACTTGCCGCCTGGCTGTCCATGAAACAAGCCGAGCATGTGTCGCGCAACATGGTGCAAGCGCCCGCCCTGCTCGATTTCAGCCTCAATGTAGGGCTGCATGGCCCGCAAAAAATGCAACCGGGACGTCGTCTCGCGCCCTGCCAACTGGCATTCAATCTGATGTAGCAAATACGGCGTTTGATAGGCCGCCCTGCCCAACATGACACCATCAAACACTTCGCTGTGCGCCTGCCACTGATCGATATCGCGAACGCCACCATTGAGCACGATGGTCAACTTTGGAAAGTCCGACTTCAGTTGCCTTACTACATCGTAACGTAGCGGCGGAATTTCACGGTTCTCCTTGGGACTCAAGCCACTCAAGATCGCTTTTCGCGCGTGCACCACGAACACCTGACAGCCCGCCTGTGCCACCGTCTGGATAAATCGATGCAAGTGCTCATAGCTGTCATGATCGTCAACACCGATACGACATTTCACGGTGACTGGAACATCGACCGCCTGTTGCATGGCCTGGACGCCGGCGGCAACTACCTCGGGCGTCAGCATCAAGCACGCCCCAAAGCGGCCATTTTGAACACGATCGCTAGGGCAACCCACGTTCAAATTGATCTCGTCATAGCCAAAATCTTCACAGATTCTGGCGCATGCCGCGAGATCATCAGGGTCGTTGCCGCCGAGTTGGACGGCGACCGGGTGTTCGGCTGGGTTAAATCGCAAGAACCGTTCCTTGTCGCCATGCAGGATGGCACCAGTCGTGACCATCTCGGTGTACAACAACGCAGAAGGCGCTAACAGACGATGAAAATACCGACAATGACGGTCAGTCCATTCCATCATCGGCGCAACGCACAGGCGACGGTCTATTGGCAAACTGGCAGCGGTCATGACAGCGTTGGCTCGTTCAGTCGACGACCAGGCGGTCGCGCCCTTGTTTCTTGGCTCGGTACAGCGCTTTGTCGGCCCGTTCGAATACTTGTGCCACTGTTTCGCCGGACTGCCTCTCAGCAAGACCTGCGCTAACCGTCACGCTGACCCGCACCGTTTTCCGTCGGTGCTTGTCTCGATTGGCTGGGCGTCTTGCGGGTCTATCCTTGCTTCGTAGCACCACCACACGTTCGCCGATCTTGTGGCGCAAGGCTTCTACGCTGTCGGCAGCTTTGCCGCAGGCCTTGCCACGAAACAGCAGGCAAAACTCCTCGCCACCAAAGCGATAAGGGACAGCGTTCTTGACCCCTCGCATGCAAGAGGCGACAGCGCGCAGAACCTGGTCACCCACCGGGTGGCCAAAGCGATCGTTCACCTTCTTGAAGTGATCGACATCAATCATCGCCACCGAAAAGCGACGTCCCCCATGGCGCAGTGCCTGATCCAGCGCTCGCCTCGATGGCAAGCCCGTCAGCCGGTCGGTAAAGGCCATTCTCCAGGCCGTGTAAATCAGGGTGAGCACCATCGATGACGCGGCGGCGGCCAGCAAGGGCAGCGGGTCGCCACTGTCAAAATAACGATCGGTCGCCAGGGCGCTGAACACCAAAGCCAAGGCCAGTCCGCAATCGATAGGGTTGGCTCGCCACACCCAACGTGCCAGGGAGATGAGGGCCCCGATCATTAGCACCAACACACCCGGCAAAACCGGTCCCAGCGGTGAGTTGAAAGGCTCGGTCCATGGCCCTGCTGTGAGCGTCATCAGGGCGCTCCAGCCACTATCATTGAGCCAAAGAAGCAGGCCGGCCTGGCTGAATACCAGAAGCCAGAAAATCATTGATGGCCAACGAAACAGTCCGGTCGATGGAAACAAAGTCAGCAAAAGCATATTGATCGGGATCAGCATGGACACCGCATCAGTACCGCGCTCTGTGACCCGAGCCAGCAATCCAGTCTGATCAGCGACCACGTCCATCAACAACCAGGTAAAGGCCAATAGCACGCCCATACGTGCCGCGCGGCCACGCCGAAACCAGAACCCGACCACCGCGTTTGCAGCAATCAGCCAGGGCAACACCCAAGGCAATGACTCAAAGACCACACTCATTGCATGGCCTCTGGTGGGTGTAGTTCCGTATTGTCAGGGCAAAGGCAGTTCATTCAATGCATCGATTGTTGTTGTTAACTAGAGCGCGTCCACAGTTTACGCTTCTGGACCAGCTCGACCGGTCCACGGATGGGCCGGCATTTTCAAGTTATTGAAAATGAAGAACTTTCATAACCGCGCTTCTGAAAGTTCGTGTCCGCGTTAGCCATGGATGGCTAATCGTGGACGACCTCTAACTTGAATGAGTTGCTCGCCATCCGCCGCAACATTCTCGCACGGCGGACGGCGATTGTGCCACGTCGCGCGCCTATATTGTCATCCGTCCCGATTAAGCAGAGCAGCGGACCACCACGTGGCTACGGCCAACATCAACGTCAGGAACAAAAGCCCCCAAGTGCTCAGCATCGGGATCGGCAATGGTCTAACCGCAGCCAACACCTCGGCCTGGTTGTTGTTGAGTTCCGGGTCTGGTTCGTTACCAACAACGGTGACGGCGTTAAGAACGGTTCGCCCGGATGCAGTCGATAGTGCTCTGGCTTGTAAAAGCAACGTCGCCGAACCATCTGCTGGCAGTGCGCCAACAGCCCATTGACCACTGACGCCGTCGTACGTGCCTTGCGTGGTCGAGGCAGAAACGAAACCTAGTTCGACTGGCAGGAACTCCTGAACAGTAACGCCGCTGGCCGGACTCGGGCCCAGATTGTTAACCACAATGGTGAAAGCGAGGTCGGCACCTGCATCAACCCGAGGTTCCGCGACCGATTTACTGACTGACAAATCGGTCAAGGTATCAACAACAATCGACACTTCAGCCTGGTCATCCTCGCCTGGGTCGCCGTTGCCGGGTACAGAATCAACATCCTGCTGGTCCGCCGCGACCACCTCGGCCTGATTGACTAAAGTGCCTAGCCCCATCACCGTTGCGGTAATAGTTAATGTCTGTGATTCGTTGGCTGACAATGTATTGATCAGCCATCGACCATCCACAGGGTCGTATGTGCCTAGGCTGGCGTGCGCAGACTCGAATTGCAGCTCAACCGGCAACAGATCCAGCACTTCGATACCGGTGGCCGTATCTGGACCCAAATTGCTTAAGATCAACGTGTAATCGATGCTGTCACCCCAATCTGGATTGGGATTGTCGACTTGTTTTTGCAGTTCCAGATCGATCCCCGGCACGCCCATGATGGTGGCATTGCCGGCGTCGTTGCTGGCATTGGGGTCCAGCTGGTCAGCGGCTACAGTGGCCACGTTGACCGTGTCGCCTTCGTCCAGCAACACCACCTGAAGCTCAATGTTGGCTGCGTCACCCACCGCTAAAGCACCTGGCATGCACATCAAGGTAGTGGAACCGTTGTCGAATTGGCAGGTACCTTGTGACGGCGTTGCAGCGAGAAACTGCAGGCTGGCAGGGAGTACATCCGTCAGTAACACATCGCTAGCCGCATCGGGCCCGGCATTGCTCACCAGCAAGTCGTAACTAAAGGCGGTCCCAGCAACAACCGGGTCAACCGGACCGGTCTTCACAATGGCGATGTCGGCCAATGGTATAACTGGCGTGACAGTAGCATCATTTGTTGCGGGTGTATCCGGATCATCGGTTTGAACCACCCCATCCGGGCCGGACAATTGGCCCTGGTTTGTGACCATGGTGGTGCCCACCGGCAGCGGCCCCAATATCATGGCGTCGAAGCTGATACTGGCACCACCACTGGCCGGCAAGTCACCGACCGCGACCACGACCTGGCTATCGCCCGCGGCATTGCCGCTGGTGACCGTGCCTGTGGACGTGACCACTGAGCCCACTACCAACTGCAGATTCGGCCCCAAGCTGTCGATAAATTCCTGGCCGGTCGCGGTCGCGTTGCCCGCATTGCTCAAATCGATGGAATAACGCAGCGTGTCGCCACTATTGGCCGACCCGTCACTTCCAACATCGATCAGCAACAGGTCTGACTTCAGTGCCGACAAGTCGGTGCCGGTCGGTGTCACGGTGGCTGTGGTGCCGGTTGCCAGGTCATTCAGGCCACCGACTCCATCGACGCCAGTTCGCTCCCCGGCAGCGACATCAGGCCGCGTTGTCCAGGTCAGGTCAACCAGGTTTGACAGCGGCACACCGAGTGCCGCATTTGCATCCAGCAATGCACGGTAGCTGATCTGCAGCGGTGCGCCCGCCAGTGGGATAGAAACCACCTCGAATGCCAATACCTGACCAGTGACGGTAACTGCTTGACTGGCAGAGCCTGGAACATAGCTGAGACCCGCTGGCAACGTATCGACCACCAGGGCATCAAACGCATCGACATCGCTACTGGCCGTGTGGGTGATGGTCAGGACGAATTCCACCTCATCTGCGCGTGCCGGCGTCGAGGTACTGGCCATCTTGCTGATAGCCAACTGCGGCACCTCCACCTCTGCCGTTAGCGGCTGAATGCCAGGCGTCAGTGCGTCTGCATCAAAGTCGCGTTGTTGCAAGCCGCTGCCGGTCAGGAACTGAAGCGACGCGTTGTTGCCCAGCAGGACTCCAGATTGGTTGGCAGCCAAATTGTCCACCCGAGCGACGATATCGACCGTGATGTAGTCATCCGCATCATTGCCATTGGCCGGATTTTGCACCGTGCCAAAATCAAAGGTGAGCGTTTGGCCAGACAGCAGTGGCGAGCCAATGTAGTCACTACTCATGCCCATGTTACCGAGCCCGACCAGCGAACTGACATAGGTCACACCGTCAGGCAATACATCGTCCAATTGCAGCGATGGCACGGTGCCTTCAAGCAGGTCTATGGTCAGGCGATAGCCAATCTCCTCCCCAATGGTATAGCCGATGTCCACCGGGTCTGGATAGAACGCTTTGTCCAGCGCCACTGGGTCAGCCACACTGATCACAGCCGCCAGAGCTTGAGCGTTGTAGTTGTTCAGATCAGAATCGTCGCCCTGATTGGACCCGGGTGAAGAAAAGTCACGCTCATTGGCGTCCACACCGTCGCGACTGCTGTAACGGCCGGTCACCTCATTCTGGATCAACTGTCCTGGAATGACACCAGCGCCCAGCGTTGCCTCAAAAGTGATGGTGATGCTGCCTCCTGGCGGCAGATCAAACTCGCCGGTTGACCAGCCAGCTCCGTTGTTGGTCAAGATAGGCGTCGGCGCACCACCGGACGTGGACGCAATCAGCAGGTTGCTGATGTTTTCCAGTCCTGTTGGCAAGGCGTCCGCAAGCACCGCCTCGTAAGCCGTGGTCAAGCCACTGTTGGCAACAACGACCTCATAGGCCACCCCATCACCAGCATCGAGGCCTACGGATGACGTTAGCAGGGCCTTGCTCATCGACAGGCTTGGCTCACCGACGGTCAGCAATTGACTGCTTTGCAGTTCGAACGGTACGCCGGTCCCTGGATCATCCAGCCGCAAAGTCGCCACATTGTTCAGCAGCTGCCCAGCCTGGTTGCTCAACACGTTGTCGACTACCGCAAAATAGGTCAGCTCGACACTGCCGCCGCCGCTACCGGCCAGCAGCGAGCCAAACTCCAGGACTAAGGTTTCCGCACCGGGCACCGGTGTATTGTCGGTGCGCGTGAACTCCAAAGGATTCAGCGTCGAGCTGCTGCCGACACCGTAAACGATGCTGAGGCTGCCCAACTGATAGCTCAATCCTGCATCCAACACGTCGGTGAACGTGGCATCGTTGAATTGGCCGGCAGCAGGCAGCGACATGGTGACGCGATACTGCACGAGATCACCAATGGCGTAGCGACTTTGCGGTGTATCCAACGCCTTGACCAAATTGACGGTACCGACGTTGATCGTTGCGCTATCACTAACGAAGTGATCGTTGACACCGCCGACCCCTGTACGCTCACCGTCAGTCTGACCAGGCAGCCCTGGGGTTGCACTTGCCGTGCCGTTGTCACCAGGCAAACTGGTCCAGTTCAAATCACCCGTATTAACGATGCTTCCCGCCGTCAGCGGACCAGCAGCAGAAGCAGTCATGGTCACCGTTAGAGCGCCTCCGGGTGGTATCTCGGCAACGCCAATGTCCAATATTGTACCGGCAGAGTTGTCGACAATACCCATCGCACCGCCGCTGGGCGCAATGGAGTCGACCACCAGGCTACCGAACTCGGCGGGCAGGCTATCGGTCAAACCGACATCATAGGCGGTCGCTGAATTCGCGCCGACGGGGTTGGTCAAGATTAGGGTGAAAACAACATCGCCCCCGGAAAGCAGCAATGCGCCCGGCGAGACCTGCTTTTGCAAGGTCACGGTCGGTTCAATGACGGTCAGCGACTGCACCACGGGGGAAAGCGTGCTGGGCTGATTCAAGGCATCGACAAAACTCAAACCGCCACTGTTGTGCAGCGCGACACCCGCCTGGTTTGCCGCGACATTCTCAACCTGCGCCTGATATCGCAATGTATAGCCCTCACTGTTGGCATCGGCATCCGAATTGATCACCGAGCCAAGGGTCAGCTCAATCGAGCTAGCAACCAGGTTCAAATCGACACCATCGATCAATGGCACAAGACTGCCGCTGGGCGCGGCATTGATACCGCCTGGATTGACTGACGAAGTGAGGCCGGTGTCGAAAGTTCGGCGCAGTTGCGCACTGCCAGCAACGTAACTCAGCCCGGGCGGCAGGGTGTCACTGAGTGTCACCTGATCCAAGGTCCCGACCGGCGCATTGAAGCTCAGCTCAAAGGTCACTAGCTCGCCGACCAAAACGTCAAGAAGTGTGCTCGCTGGCTCCGAGCTGGCGATGGCAGACTTGGTCAAGCCGGAAGGTGCGCTGCCACCGCCCCCGGTGTCGACCACAAACAGGGTTGGGTTTTCGCCATCCCCCGGGGCGCCGTTGTCATCGCTGGGCTGGTCGGGTGCGTTATCACTGGTCGCCAATGCCTGATTGGGCACCACCGTGCCATCGGCAGTGCCACCGTTGACCGTAACCTCGAAGCTGGCGGTCACGTATGCGCCTGCCGCCAATGTACCGAGGTTGATATCTATCGGGTCCTCGCTGACCACAATGCCACTGCTGCTGGTCACCGAGCCTGACACAATGGTGGTCGCTGCTGGCAGCGTATCGATTAGCCGTGCATTGTTCGCCGCAGCTGATCCGGTATTGCTCAATGTCAGCTGATAGGCGACCCGGTCGCCCGGGTCAACCTGACCGTCACCATCGCTATCAACAGCCAGGCTCAAGCGTTTTTGCAAATCCAGCGCGGGCGACCCAGCAATGCCGTTAACGGCAGAGAACATCGTTTCTTGCGCCCCATCGGACTGATCGCTGTTGGCATCAGAAAGCCCATCTGCGGTCTGGTCAGAGCGGACAACCGCTTGATTTACGAAATCTGCTGTCGTTCCAACAAAGGCATCTACGGTCACATCAAACTGCGCTGTTTCCGTGCTACCAACGCTGATTGACGCACCAGACAACTGAATTGTTGAACCCATGACCGTGAGCACGCCGCTGCTCTGCGACTGGGAAGCCGATACAAACGTCAAGCCGGAAGGCAATGTGTCGCTGAAACTCACTCCGGTCAATGGCTCAGACCCGAGGTTTCGCAACACGAACAAATACCGCATGGTGTCACCAGCCGTGATGTCCATGCTGGCATCGGCATCGGTGACCCATTGCACCAGCTTCTGCACATGCAGCGCATTATCGGTCGGCGGCGGTCCACCCACGGTCAGCTCGGTGGCCTGATCACCGTTGGCGTCAATGCCATCGGCATCCGTAGGTTCCGGCA
The DNA here is from genome assembly GCA_021604725.1 of Lysobacteraceae bacterium. Taxonomy (GTDB): domain Bacteria; phylum Pseudomonadota; class Gammaproteobacteria; order Xanthomonadales; family BQJN01; genus BQJN01. The sequence goes on from BQJN01000043.1 coordinate 26,963, forward strand.
CAGCGCCGTCACTGTCGACCATGCCCTGGTTGGAAATGATGGTGCCCGCAGGTGTGCCTGCATCCACAGTAACAGCGAAACTGATGGTCACCGAGCCAGAGGCGGCAAGGCTACCGACGTCGACCAGCAAGGGATCACCACTGTCATCGACTGTGCCCTGGCTGCTGGTCAGTGAAGCTGCAACGTAGGTGGTGTTGACGGGAATCATGTCTGTGAGCAACACACCGCTGGCAGGCATGGACTGGTTGCCAATGATGATCGTATAGGTCAACTGGTCGCCAGGGTCAGCGACACCGGCATTGCCGCCATCAATACTGATGGTCACTGTTTTGCTGGCGTCGAGGCCCGCAGGTGTGCCTGGATCGACCGGTGTTACGCTGGCCTGGTCCGATGACACCAGGTCATTTAGACCAGCAGCACCATCGTCGCCGGTTCGCTCACCAGCCACCATGCCAGGTCGCGTCGTCCATTGCAGGTCTGCGGTATTGGTCAGGGGGCTTCCGGCCATTGCGCCGGTATCAACGGTCGCTCTGTAGCTCACCACCAAGGGGGAACCGGCCAGCGGCAGCGTGACCACATCAAACAGCAGCTGTTGCCCCGACACGATGACAGACTGGCTGGCAGAACCGGTAACGTACGTCAGTCCCATTGGCAATATGTCTACCAGCATCAGATCATAAGCGTCGGCGCTGCTGGCAACCGAATGTGACAAGGTCAGCGTGAATTGAAGCTCGTCTCCCAGACTGGGCGTCGTCGAGCCAACCGACTTGGCGACAACAAGGTCGGGCATGATCACCGTCAAATCGAGAGGCTGAATGCCAGGGGTCATGCTATCGGCATCAAAATCAACGGTCCTCGAACCGCTCGCTGCGGTATAGGAAACTGCAGCATTGTTGCCCAGCACGGCGCCATCCTGATTCGCTGGCGTATTGTCGACGACGGCCACAATATCGACGGTGATGAAATCATCGCTGTCACTGCCGTTGGCGGGATTGCTGATATCACCAAGGTCAAAGGTCAACACTTGACCTGCTTGACCAGGTGTACCGCTGTAAGCGGTGGTCATTCCGACATTACCCACCCCCACGGTCGAGGACTGATAACTCAAGCCATCCGGCAGCGTATCAGCGACAACCACGTCAGCCGTAAGCCCTTCGATCAAACTCACTGTCAGCCGGTAACTGACCAGTTCTCCAATAGTGTAGCTGGTGGTAGCCGGATCGGGATGGAAGGCCTTGTTGATTGCCACCTGTTCGCTAACGGTCAAGACCGGCGACGTCGCGCTGCTTGCATAGTTGTTCAGATCGCTATCATCGTCCTGATTGGAGCCTGGAGAGCTGCCATCACGTTCATTGCTATCGGCCCCATCTCGGCTGGTAAAACTGGCCTCAACGCTGTTCTGGATCGACTGGCCCGGAATGACGCTGGTCGATAGCATCGCGTCAAACGTGATAGTCACAACACCTCCGACCGGTACGTCAAAAACGCTGGTCGACCAGTCGTTGCCATTGTTGGTGAGCACAGGGGTCTGGGCTCCACCGCTCGTGGCGGTCACTTGCAGGTTACTTACGTTCTCCAGCCCCGAAGGCAGCACGTCGCTGATCACTGTTTCATAAGCGGTGGTGGTGCCGTCATTGCCGATATTGACCTGGTAGCTCACCGTATCACCAGCATCGAGATTGACAACGGGTCCGGTCAAGGTTTTGGTCAGCGTCAGGTGTGGTTCGCCCACCGTAACGCTTGCCGAGGCCGAGTCCATTGTCGGCGAACCCGTTCCCGGGTCAGTGAAAGTCACTACCGCAGCATTGCCCAGGCTCTGGTTGTCCTGGTTGACCAGGATATTATCGACGACCGCCTGGTAGGTCAGCGTGATTGATCCCGCGCTGGCCGCAGGTGCGGTGACGGTTGCGAAGTTCAAAGCCAGCGTCTCCTGGCCGGCGATGGGCGTGTTGTCGCTGCGCGTGAACTCAATTGGTGTCGATCCCGACGTGGTACCGGCACCATAGGCCACATTCAGACTGCCCGTGACGTAGGTCAAGCCCTCATCCAGCACGTCAGAAATCTGTGTATTGCTAAGCGCGCTGCCGGGCGGCGTTGATAGTTGCAGCTGATACTCCACCACATCACCGATCGCGTAGCGCGTTTGTGGCATCAGTACTTGTTTGCTCAGATTGACTGAACCGACAACAACATCAGCGCTGTCACTGGTGAAGTGATCATTAACCGCGCCGCCGCCGGTACGTTCACCATCGATGGTCCCAGCCGCACCGGGCGTCGCACTGCCGGTGCCGTTGCTGCCTGGCAGGCTGGTCCAGCTCATGTTGGCGGTATTGGTCAAAGTGCCCTCTGACAAGGCCCCAGGTGCGCTGGCTGAAAACACGACCGTCATCTGCCCACCGGTCGGTACCGTGGCGATATCGATGTCCAGCGTTGTGCCGGCTGAGTTGTCGGTTATCCCACTGACCCCGCCGCTCGGCGTAATACTGTCTACCGTCATCGAGGTAAATGCAGGAGGCAGACTATCCAGTAGATTGACGTCATATGCCGGTCCGTTGAAGCCACCGGCGGGATTGCTGAGCACCAGGGTGAAGGTCGTCGTACCACCGCTGGTCAACAGCACACTAGGTGACACAGACTTGCTTAAGCCCAGCACCGGCTCAATCACCGTTACTGTGCTAGATACCGGCGTTAGCGAGGCCGTTTGGCCCAATTGATCCTGAAACTCAAGTACGCCGCTGTTGTTCAGATCAATTCCGGCCTGAACACCAGCACTATTGGCGACCACCACCTGGTATTCGAATACATAGGTTTCAGCGTCGCCGTCGTTATCGGAATTGATGATGGCACCGAGATACAGTTCCAAGGCGCTACCGATCACCAGCACATCAGTGCCATCGACCAAGGACACAAAGGTGCCGCTCGCCGCACTATTGACGCCACCGGGGTTGGCCGAGGCGCTTAGACCAGTATCAAACGTTCTGGCCAACCTGGCCGTACCGCTGACATAGCTCAGGCCGGCGGGCAAGGTATCGCTGATCGCAACTTCATTGAGGGTTCCGACCGGTGCCGAGAAGGCCAGACGGTAGGTCAATACTTCACCTACCAGCACGTTCGACGCCGAGCTATCCGCCTCCGAGGAGGCAAACAGCGCCTTGTTGAGGCCCGATGGCGTGCCCGCAGCGCTGCCACCGCCGGTGTCCACCGGCGTTAACGTCGGGTTCTTGCCATCAGCATCGTCGCCGTTGTCATCACTGGGCTCGTTGATGCCACCATCGGCGGAGGCGACCGCCTGGTTGCTGACTATGGTGCCGTCTGGCGTGCCACCGTCAACCGTTACTCGGAACGTCACCGTCACAACAGCGCCAGGATCAATGGCGCCGATGTTGACGTCGATCGGGTCCTCGCCCACTACAACCCCTGAGCTACTACTCACCGAGCCGGCCACAATCGACGTGTCAGCCGGAACAGTGTCTGCCAACCGCACATTGCTGGCCGTCGCCGAACCCGCGTTAATTAGCGTGACTTGATAGGCGATGGTGTCACCGGGATCGACCAGGCCGTCGCCATCAACATCGCTGAACAGCGACCAGCGTTTCTCGACGTCCAAAGCTGCCACGCCCGCGATGCCATTGACCGCTGAGAACGCCGTCGCTTGCAGGCCATCATCGGCATCGCCATTGGCATCGGAAACCGAAGGATCGGTCTGATCTGAATCCGCCGACGCCTGATTGGTGAAGCGCATGCTCATCGGCGCAAATACGTCGATCGTCACGTCGAATTGGGCAGTTTCAACGGCTCCGGCAGGCAAGGAGGCCACGGACCAACTTGCTGCCTGGCCGACAATGGAGATAAGGCCTGCGCTGCTGTTCTCGCTGGCCGCCACAACAGTCAAGCCAGCGGGGATGGTGTCGGCGATATTCACACTGGTCAGCGCCTGCTGCCCATCGTTGCGCGCCACCACCACATAGCGCATGACATCACCGGCGGTCACATCGCCACTGGCATCGCTGTCTGTCACCCACTCCACCAGCTTCTGAACGTACAGGGGATCGCGCACCACCGGTGCCGCACCGACCGTGATGTCAGTCGGCTGATCGCCATTTTGATCCACACCATCAACGTCAGTCGGCTCGGGGACGGACTGGTCACTATCCACTTCGCCCTGATTGGAGATCACCGTTCCAAACGGCGTGCCCCCGTCTATGGTCACCGCGAAACTGATGGTCACCACATCATTGGTTGCCATCGCGCCGACATCGACACTTAAGGGATCACCACTGTCGTCGACGCTACCGTGGCTGCTGGTCAACGAAGCGGCGACATAAGTGGTGTTTGCCGGGATGCCGTCAGTAAACTCCACGCCGGTCACATCGGGACCCGTATTGTTGAGCGTGATGGTATACGTCAGCTCGTCCCCGGTATCGGCCACACCGATGGTGCCGCCATCGAGGCTGATGGCAACGATCTTGCGCGCATCAATGGTTGCTGCCGTTGTCGGCGTCACATCGGCCGAACCGCTGGTCGCGTAACTTCGCTCAACCACAGGCATACCAGCTTGCCCGTCGTAGGCCAGGTCGATGCTATTGGTAATGACTTGACCGACCGTGGCATCCAGATCCACAACGCATTGAAATGTAAACTGTTTACTTCCCTCGGCCAGGGTCAGGCTGCCCAAGTCAAATACTGGCTGACCGGGGACACCCTCATCCACCGTACCTGCACCCATCTGGGAGCCGCTGATATAGGTCAACCCAGCCGGAATGACATCGGTGAGCAGCACATCAAAGGCATCCGCAGCGCTGGCAGCGTGAGCTACCGTCACGGTAAATGTCACCTCTTCGCCGAGCGACGGCGTCGACGTGCTGGCCGCTTTGGTCACCGTCAGTGCCGGTTCAACGATATCGATGGTCGTGGTGTCCGGCCCAGCTGAACCGGCATTTGAGCTCACGCTAGCTGAGTTGCTCGCCATGGCGCCTGCGACGTTGCCTGCAGTATTGCTGACCCGTGCCGCCAGCCTGACGATAAGAAAATCATTGCTGGTACTGCCATCGGGCGTATTGGTGACATTGCCAAGGTCAACAGTGATGGTGCCAATCGGGGCCTCAACGGCGCTGCCGGCGCCGTCGTAACTGATATTTGAACTGGCCACGACACCGACCAGCGAATCGAAAACCAGACCGCCCGGCAGTACGTCCGTCACCACCACGCTTTGCGTGACGCCCTCAACCAGATCAACCCGAATATCGAAGGTAATCAAATCACCGACAGTGAAGTCGTTGCCCATGTGAATGGCGTTGAGGGTCTTCTGAACCGCCAGGCTCGAATCTATGGTTAGGGTCTGCGAATCAGTCTCACCGTAGTTGTCCAGGTTGCCGTCGTCATCATCGACACTGTCGGTGCTGTCCCTGCCGCCGCCGGCCGACAAACTGTTGTAGCTCGCGGTCACATTGTTGGTCAGCATTTGACCTGCAAACACCGTATCTGCGGTGACTGCGGTGTAAGTGATGGTCAATACAGCGCTTGGCGGAATGTCCAACAACGGCCAGGACAAGGTATCGTCGGTGATGGTGCTAGTAGTGATGATGGCGTCGCCTGCGACCAGCGCACCGCCCGAATTTCGCACCACGGCGCCACCGTCGTTGTCGACAGCGATGCTATCGAAGGTGGGCGTTCCACCAAGCAAGCCGGCGGGCAAAACATCCATTAAATCAACACGGTAGGCAGTGGCTGTCGCCGAGGAATTGGCAACCACGACCTGATAATCAATGGCATCCCCGGCATCACTACCGGCCGCGCCAGCGGTAATCGTCTTGGTGATTTCGAGATTGGGCTCGACCACCGTAATCGTCGCCGAGTCACTGGGCAGCGGCATACTGGCGTTCTGATAAGACAGGCTTGCTGTGTTATCCAACGTAGTGCCTTGTTGGTTGGCAAGAACGTTGTCGACCCTGACCTGATAACTGATGCTTATCGTCTGCGCTGTGCTGCCGGAGTTGGTGACCGTACCGAAATCGAACACCAGGGGATCAGTGCCTGCCCCAGGTGTAGTGCTCGGACTCAACGAAGTCGAGAAATTGCTGGCTGGCAGGTTGATGATGATGGGAACGCCGGTGTAACTGAGGCCAGCGGGCAGGTTGTCGGACAGTACGAAGTTGTTGGTGGTGCCAATCGGAACGTCAACGCTCACACTCATGCTCGTAGTCTGGCCGATCGCCAGATTGGCGTCGCCGGTTTTGGTGATCGTTGGACGATCAGCCGTCACCGTTCGCATCGCCATTGATCGCAGATCATTTTCGGCACCCCCTGAGCCGGTGCGCTCGCCGGTACCACTACCGGCCGCACCTGGCGTGACATCTGCCGTCCCGTTGCTCCCCGGCAGGCTGGTCGCAGTGCCCAGCGCCGTGTTGACCACTTGCTGTTCGAAACCGATCGAACCATTGACGTCAGCCGTATAGACCAACTGCAGAAAGTCGCCCGGCGCAAGGTAGCGTTCCGCGACCGTGAGTGTCGACATGTCCAGAGCCACCGCGTTGCCCAGCACCGACGCCGACCCTGACAGATCAACCGCGCCGCGGCTCAAGGTAGCCGACACCAACATGACGTTTTCATATTCGGCGGGCAATGTGTCAGCAATCGCCGCGTCCCAGGCACGGGTCACATTGGTTCCTGCGGTGTTGGTCAATGTTGCGGTAAATGTCACCGTGTCGCCGCCGCTGACCGTGGTCATGTCAGCCACCTTGCTTTGCGTCAGGTCAGGTTCCGCTACGGTCCACGTTACTGACTCAGACAGCTGCTGCCCCATGCCGTCACGGTTGAGGTAGTTGAGTGTGGCGGTGTTGCTCTTGCTGTCGGTGCGGTTGTTGTCGGCAGAGTTCAGCATAAGCAGGTCGTAGCTCAACAGCAGCTGCTCGTCATTGGCCGCTCCATCGACATCATGGTTGGTGACATCGCCCAGATCGAATTCCAGGTCCTGGCCGTTGACAGTCGGCTCAAGGGGCACGGCGGTGGTTGGAATGACATCAAGCGGCCCAATCTGGCCGATCGAGTCGATAATGACTCCGCCGGCACCGCCAGACTTGAGAACAATTGCATCATTGCCATCAAACCAGGCCCCACCGTCGGTCTGATCAGAAACTGCAGTGATGCCAGCGACAGCAGCGGAGTTACCAAGCACATGGGTTGCGCCATCGGCCACGTTTCCAGCCAGAAGAATGGTCTGAGTGGGAACCGTTGCACCATCTGCATAAATCTCGATCAGGTAGTTGCCAGCTCCCAGATCGATGAGCCCTCCCGTGCCATTGAAAAACTCAAGAGCCTGGTTGCTTCCAGAGCCTTCTACATACTCAGAGATGAGTAAGTCGGCCGGGACGCCACAACTGACCGCATGAGTACCCAAGCCACCAAAGCTGTCGCTCGCCAATCCGGACCACTGAGCCGTGCCATAGGCATTCATCGCATTGCTGTCACCGGCGCATACGCTATTGAGGCGCTGCAAACTGGCATCGCGCGTAAACGCCGTCCCGCTGCCCCAGGCACTTAGCGCGAAGTTCGTTGCAGTCATCATGACGTCACTGATGCTGCGAATTGAGCCGCTGCCAACAACGTATTCGGTCCCCGCCGGCAGTGTGTCGACCACCAGATTTCCGTCTGCTGCGGTCGTTCCCTCAGGCAAGGTGAAGCTGAGCTCAAAACTCAGCAGCTCGCCGATAGCCGCTTCGATGGGTGCGGTGTCTGAGGTCCATGTTTCGGAGCTTCCAATCAGCTGTTTGCCACTCGCCGGCGCGGCTGTTGTGAAACTGACCGTGTCACTGTCGTTGCTATCTCGCTCCGCATCAGTTGGCGTGCCGTCGTTGCCATTGCCTGCGACCGACGCGGTGTTGCCGAAGCTGGAACCAGACAAAACACTGTCGACGATGTCGACCGAAAACGTAAACGAAACCATCGCCCCTGCCGCCAGACTTGTGCCCGCGTTGGCCGATACTGTCACGGTAGGACTACTGTAGTTATAGGAATAGCCTGCTGGTATCGTCAACGGACCGACGCTACTCAGATCGAACGCCGTGCCGTCATCATTGAGCACATCGGTCACCGTCAGGTCATAAGCGGGCGCGGTTCCATTATTGGTCACGGTTAAGGTGATCATGACCGATTCCCCGGCCTGCAAATCACTGGTCTTGTTCATCTGCTTGACGATTTGCAGGTCCGGCTCGGCAAAGTTTGTCGACGCCGTATCCTGAATTACGCCCATGCTGCCGGTATGGCTGGCGGTGACTGTATTGGTCTTGTTCTGTACAGCGAACAAGGCGGCGTTGGCAACCGAATCGACTACCAGCGTTTCAAGCATTACAGCGAAGCTGTTGTTGAACCCGATGTTGTCGCCGTTGACCGTGGGCGACCCCAGACTGATCGTCACTTGTTGACCGGCATCAACCGTGCCTCCGGTCACCATCGCCGACGTAATGCTGGCCGAGCCTGCAAAGCCAGTGGCATCTATCATCGCTGATTGAAAAGCGAAACCCGGAGGTAGATCGTCGAGTAACTGCAGACCTGGCGTGGTGCCTTCCGGCAACGTGACTGTGAACCGCCAGACCACGCGATCACTAACCGTGACATTGGGTGAAGCCCCGCTGGGAGATATCGAGTCGACCGACTTGGACACAGCAATGGATGGCACAGAAAAATCATCGCCATCCTGGTCTTGATACGTGTTCGCCGTGCCCCCTGGATCGGCCGGACTTCCTGTTCGCTCAACACCCAATGTGTTGTTCGGCGGGGTTGGCAGAACCGCCTCGTCGGCCATTTGCAGGCTCTGCCACTGCACCGAAGCGGTATTGTCCACTGTCGACTGCGGCGTAACGGTTCCGTCGACCGTTACATTGAAAGTCACCTGAGCCGTGCTTCCATCCGCCAGGCTATCCCAAAATGCACTAACAGTCCCTGCCGAATGCGACGGTCCAGTGGTCGGTGCCACGCCACTGCTGCTAAATCCGCCGGCAAAGGTCAGACCGGACGGCAAAATGTCTTGCAATGCCACATCGTGGGCATCGGCATTTGAAGCACCGCTGTGAGCAATATCCAGCGTCACTGTCAGCACATCACCGGCATCGGCGCTTGCGGCCGACAAGGCCTTGGTGATGGTCAGCGCAGGCTCAATGATGGTGACATTCGGTGCGTTGTCGCTGGTCGACAAGCTGCCAGGGCCATTGGGGTTATTCCAACTCCAGCTGGCATCGTTGTTGCGGTTGTTGCCGCGCGCATTGCTATCCCAATTCAAAACTCTGGCGCGCGCCACCACAGTGATGGTCTCGGCGGTTGCATCGTCGATGCTGGCATTGCTGACCGTGCCAAAATTCAAAGTCAGCTGACGGTCCAACTGATGTGATCCGCCGCCTTGATTACTGAACGCAGCGCCGGCAAGCACACCGAGAAAGCCACCAACCGCGTCAGTAGTCACATCCCCTGAACTAGGTGTGATCGATACCACATCAGTCATGGCCAGGCCGCTGTCCAACAGATCAGTTAGAACAACATTTTGGCTTTGGCCTTCCGGCAGTGTAAGCACCAAACTGTAAGTGATCACTTCGCCGATATGCGCTTCGCTCAGGTTTCCTGCGTAGCCTGGTGCAATGGCTGTGACC
>BQJN01000044.1 GCA_021604725.1 Lysobacteraceae bacterium
CCTCTGTTCACCGGGAGATTTGAGACAGATAAGCAGCGTCAGTGGCAGGCCTTTATCGAACGCCTCGGTGGTCGCGTCCCGGCCGAGCCGGAATTTGGCAAGGTGATCGCCGTGTTGGAGCATTTTCTTGGGGGCGTTTTATGCCACCTTGCAAATCGCCGGTCCGACAACGCGCGGTGGCGTGCTGGCCGTTGGCAAGAATCCGGAGCGACGCTGTGAACGAAGCTGAAACCCGCGCCGAAATAACCGATCCTGCCTTGAAGGAGGCGGGCTGGGGTGTGGTGGAGGCCAGTCGGGTGCAATAGGGAACAGGCACTAAAGTAATAACAGAGTGTTGATTTGACCGAAAAGTTAAGCTCCCACATGGCGTGAGTAGAACTCCTTGACGGACTGCGCGAATTCATTTTCCTGGTCGATGAGCAATCCTGGAGGAAGGTTGGGATATTGGGCGTCGGAAATGTCGACAGGGTCTGCCGGCCGGAGCGAGGCGACCGCTTTAGCCATTGCGGAACGGTACTGCATGGCGCCATCGGCATTCTAGATCAGGGATGTCCTCACTCAAGATCGCCCTGACAGCGCAAGCAGCACACGTCGTGAATAGGTACTCGAATTTTCAATCATAGTGATTCAATTGGCCTGATCATGCCATCGTGCCACAAGACTGCTACCCCTCTCTGGCCGCAAGCTTGCGACCTTGAAAATACCACCTATCAAGCATAGTATTGTATACAACAACACCCCCCACGCCTCTCGTAAGATCGGCGCACCCTGGGGGGTTACTTTTCTGGGAGCAGGACGCGTATGCCCGGGACTCGATACAACAAACCACCCAAGACATTCCTTGAGCAAATTGAATTGCTCCAAAGTCGCGGAATGCAGATCGATGACACCGATCAAGCAGCGTCGTACATCTCGTCGATCAACTACTATCGCCTTTCCAGCTATTGGCTCCCATTCGAGCAATCGCGGAATTCTCACCAATTTTCGCCCGGCACTACATTTGAAGCGGTGCTCGCAAGCTATATTTTTGACCGAAAGCTCAGGCTTCACGTGCTTAGTGCCGTCGAGCGATTGGAGGTGGCGCTACGGACGCGCTTTGCTTACGTACTGTCTCATCGTTACGGTGCGGATGCACTAGAAAACCCTAGCGTTTTTGGCCAACGGTCGCACAAGGGGTACTCCTATCGGGATTCAATAGCGCAGTTGTTGCGAGATGTCGGCCGAAGCAAGGAAACATTCATCGACCACCATCGAACGAAGTACGACAATCTCCTCCCTCCCATTTGGGCTTGTGTCGAGATAATGAGCCTTGGCCAACTGTCTCGTTGGTTCGCCAATATCAGGCAACGGCGAGATCGCAACGAAATTGCGTCGGCGTTTGAGCTAGATGAAGTTGCGCTAGCGTCATTCATTCATCACGTAACCCATGTGCGGAACATCGCAGCACACCACAACAGGCTTTGGAATCGGAAAATCCCGATCTCTATGAAACTCCCCACGCAACCAAGTGAGGTAAACACTAGCCTGGCCCCACAGAGTCCCAAAAAGATATACAACACATTGGTAGTACTGGCCTGGGTCACAACCAGGATATCGCCAACCACCAGCTGGATCACCGAACTCAAAGACCTCTTGATAGCCTACGATGTTGACCTACTCGCCATGGGGTTTCCAGAAAATTGGGATTCGTTTCCAATCTGGAGCGCGGCTGAAGACGAAGGATGAGAACTGTGAACAAGGTCGGGCCAAACCGAACGTCCAGGCACGGCTCCTCATTCACTTGGTTGCGAAGTACCCTGATACGGTCGAAAGGCTAGCTTCGATTCGCTGATCTATGGGACTTTGTGTACCTTCTTTCGAAACACCCGAGGCTTCAGCGTTCACGTCCACCCAGGAGCGCAAGCTTTCCAACCTCGTCTGCTTTCAATAGTGTCCGCAAAGGAAGACGACCGCTGGCGCGGGGATTGAAATACAGGTTTAACCGCCGAGAGCGCAGAGTTCAATGAGAAGAGAAGAAGGGCTCGCGTCGCGATTTTGAAAACGGGTAACCACAGAGATCAGGGAGGCGTGCGCTGCGCGGTTTTTTGAAACAAGCGATCTAAACCGTCATCCCGGACTTGATCCGGGATCCAGAAGAAGGAAAAAGAGTATCGCGCAAAGGCGCCAAGACGCAAAGAAGAGTGGCCGCTGCGCGGAATCGAAAAGGAACGTAGACAACGGGGTTCACCCTGGGCCGTATTGGCACGTAAGCTATAGAAAGACGTCAAGTTTCCGCAGAAACTTCCCGATCCCGCCAAATCAGCCCCTCAACAGCCAACCCATAGTCCATTTTCTCGCCGGCCCATCGAGAAATTATCGTGCTTTGATCAATGTTCGGTGAATGTCTGCGATTAACTCGGGTCAGCGGTACCACGTTTCCGCGGAAACTTCGGTCGCCGTTGGCATGGAGGATGGTTCCATCTGGGTGTGGCCGTACCAATGTGGGGTGACTAAACGTCACGCCGCGCGGCTGAACGACCGCACACGGATGTGCGGACTGGGTGCGGTCCAGGGACGGTTGTTGGCATCATCGTTCCAATACAGCGGATATTTCAGGCCCGCCTTGCGCGCTTTTGGAAAGAAAATATGCACAAGGAGAGAAGGAGGGCCAGTGAGGTCGCGCTGCGACGCTTAACCAAGAAAGAAATGGGATCAGAGTTGGGGTGTCCCGGCTCACTCGGCCTTTCTACGACTAACAATATAACTCAACTAAGGGACGATTCCTGGCGTGTTGGTGGATAACCAATAAGCAAAGCTCGCATACCGAATTTTATAGCAATCGGTTAGTCTGTCTTCTATGATCAGACCCGAGTCGCACAAATCTAGCAGTTCGTTATCAACGTCGTTGGTTTCGGGCAGGCATTTGATTTCCGAACGTGGCAACTCAAAACCATCAGACTCGACTAATTGCCGCAAGATGAGGAGTTTTTCATTTGATTTCGATAGCCTTCGAAACACGGCTTCGAAGTATATGTCCCCCATAATTTGTATTGCCCCTTCGCGATGAAGGGCTCCCTGATGAACGTGTTCGGCCTGGACGCAAAAGTCCATTGGAAACTCTCGGTCATAATTCACTGCTGAATCACGGACGCTATTTAGCGCAGCCTCAAATGCACAATATCCCAGTTGCTGCACAAAGTGGGGGTGGCCATCGGAATACATCCAGATAACTTCCTTGGCAGCGTCAGTAATATCAAACTTAGAAACGCCCTGGTTCCTAATATCGAGAACTTTTTGATCGATGATGTCAATCACTTCGATTTTCCTGAGGCACCCCAGCCGCACTTGGTGGAAGAGTCGCAGTGAGGACCGATGGCCTTCGAGCAGCCGATCTACTGCAGTCGGCAACCCGGTAAGTCCGAACATGACGCTGGTGCAACGTTCGCGATGCAAGGTCTCCAGGAATGTCTTCAAGAAAGCACCCAGGGCTAAGTCCTTTGGAGCTTGATCAGCTTCGTCAACGATAATTAGTATTCCGTCGTATTGTTTTGAGATTACGTCAGAACGATAGTCGCTTTTCTGGCAGACTCGATTTGATATATTTATCAATGAGTGAGCAAGCTCCACGCGTAACATTGTGTCGCTCCTCACCTCGGTAGGAGAACTCCTAACAGATACCCCCACTGCCTCAACCCTGTTTAGAAACTCCCAAGCTTTGGAAAGGAATGCTCTCGCCGGCTCAGTCTTTTCTAACTCGCGCGAGATTGCTCTTTCGATTTTTCGAATGAATTCTAGAGTGGTTGTGTACTTGTCCAGAATGATGTCTGCGACCAGGAAATCGAAGTTAACTTTCTGGTCAGAACTCACACTACGTCCTACCGACCTAAGGTAGTCCATCAGTGATGTCTTGCCGATACCTCGGTCGCCAGTCAGCAAGAAATGCCTAGGTGTCCCATTCTTGGCATGAGAGAGACACTGCTCCAAATCGAAAATCTCAGCGGACCGCCCGACGAATTCGTCCGGTTTCACAGGTTGATGCGGAATGAAAGGGTTTAGCGGTACTTGATTCATAACTATTGACTCCCCCAGACGCTCAATTCATCATTCAACCAAGGCCATGCGACTAAATCGCGCGAAAGTGGATTGTTAGATGAAGTCAATAGTATAGGACAATAATGTTTGATTGGCCTGCATACGTTTCGCCGTCTTATAAGGCATGAGCGACGCGGACTTTTTCACGGGCGGCCCCGAGGTTGGTTCCGACCTTCCATACGGGAAGCCCTGACCCATTCGAATGCGGCTCTGGCCTACAGAGCAGTTCGCAATCGAGGCTTTCCTTTGACAGCATGCTCACTGCCTGGTGAGAAGGAGTAACGACGAGTGCGGGCTGCTCTGTAGGCCCCGAAGGGCTTGTCCTGAAGCGCACATCTGCGTTGTTCCATCCCTTGCCAAGGGCTACGGCCATTACCTGCGGAACGCGCCTAGCAGCTATACGCTTCAGGTCAAGCAGAGTCATATTCGAATGGGTCAGGGCTTCCCCCACCAATGTGCGCACGAGAGGACACCTGCCCCGCTCCATCCGCCAGCCTCGTCGAATTCGCGTATCAGAACCAGTAAGCGGTAATTGGCGGCGGCCATGTGGCCTGCCAACTCGGTTATTGATGCTTCGAGTTGTTCTACGGTTGAGGCGGTTTTGGTAGGGTCTGGCTGGTTCATTCTTCGCTGTTCCATTGCGGCTTTGGTACTGTTTTATTATACAGTTTATTGGTGGTGTGATCTAGATGAAAGGGTAATTAAATCAGTTGGTTATGGGTCTCGCGAATACCCACAAGGAGCACGCCGGGCGCGGAGTTCGCGAAGGAAAAGCCCAAGAAAGACGCATGCGCTGGAAAGAATTGATCGCGCAGAGACGCAGAGACGCCAAGGGGCGGCGCGCTACGCACTTTCGGTGTCTAAATGAGAGGTGTTTTAGATCACGCGTTGGGAGTGCTCTCACTCACTGGGCTCGGACAGAAGGAAAATGCCAGAAAAGAAAGTGCTTATCTCTACTGTTCCGCCAAACACGGTACCGTACTCTAGCGTGACTGCGGTGGGAATCGATCTGCTCGCAAAATCGCAACCGAAACTGTCCGCTAGACCACAAACACGATCCCTCAAGGTAAAGCCACCAAGAGATTCCGGTGGGGAGAATTCGAATAACCTTGCATGCGGGTATATGTTCTGTGCCAGCCGAAGGTACTCGGACAGCGGGGCAATTGGAACCAGCAATTCCTCACCAGGTGGAATGCTAAGTCTACCTAGACGCCATGCATTGGAAATGTTTTCGCCAACGGTAAGTGCATCGCCACCAGCCGACATGAACTCTGCCTCAACATTTATGGCGGTGACGTCCGAAACGTTCTTTAGCCAAGCCACGACATACTCCTCCGACGCGTCTGACAAGCGAGATACTTCAACTCGATCAATTATCACTCGAGTGGGATGTTGGTCGACAATCAAGATTTCAGAGGGACTCGGTACTTCCGCTACCGAAAATGCAGGACCAACAAGCCAAACGATGCCGCTGACTATGCCGCCGAAGATGGTCACTACTAATACAACAAATTTGAGTCTCCCTTCGCCTCCCTTGTTCAGCCACTCTGATTTAGATGGCAGTAGTGAAACGACAAACGACCAGATGAAAGTAGTTGCCGAAGTAGTTTTGCTTCGGTCGGCTGCAGGGGCAGTGCTGCTATCGGTCGTCCCGGCGCTTGCGATTCGGGGTTTATCTTCGTTCGGCGGTGCGGTCATCAATGCTCACTCTTCACCGTCGCTAAACAGTCTCTTGGCCTCTTCATAACGAGAGATTATCTGCTCGACGGCGTCCATACGTGTCATCTTAATCGATTTGCTACTCCACCCCACCAACTTGGCATAACGCCCATTATTGCGAGAAACAGTGCCGTGTTTCTGCAAAGTCTCAGTGAATTGCATTCGGTTTTTACGGCTCGAGCCTACTGGGTGTATTGAGAAGGTGATGTTGGCCGCGCTAGTAAAGTCAGTTACAAACTGCATGTTCTCTGCGATTGGCGCACAGATTGATACAAACCGGCAGTTCGTAACTTCGGGGCTAGAAAACATTCCTGGGCAAATAAGCTCAAGTTGGTTCCAGACGTCAAGCGCGCTATCTCACATGCCAGCTCACGCTTCTTTGTCCTGGGGTTGCCCCGGTTCACTGTCTTCTTCAAAGAACTCAAAGTAGTATTTTCGGCACCATAGGTAATCGATCGCAGTTCGAACAATGGAAACGATCACCACGACACCCGCCACTTTCTCGGGGTCACGCGCTGGGACAAAAAAACTCACTTCGGTCACCAATGCAGACGCAATCAGGATAGAGAAAGTGAGAAAATTTACGATTCCCCACCTGTGCTGAACGCTAAATTTACCGTCCTTTGAAGGAGAGGATGGGGCAATAACTGACCATATGGAATCAATGATCAAGACCCAAATAAACATCCAAACGTATTGCCCGGGGTTTGCCAACAGCTGTGCGAGCAAAACGAAAAGCAACGCGTGAATGAATAGCAAAAGGAAATCGAAAACGAGATATTTGGGGGCCTTTGCTGTGTTCTCATATGTTTCTTCGACATGACGCAACGCACCGTGACAAAAAGGCAGCAACGTGACAAGAAACGCGAAAAATAGAGCAACTGAATACAACTTGGTGTCCGCCAAATTGTCCCCAACTAACGTAACGACGGCCAAAGACAGTGCGACACCCACAACCACGGTGTACAGACTTACTAGGCTGTTTAGCGAATACTGCTTTTTGAAACTTGCCATCAACTTTTCCCCCAGGAGTCCAACCATATCTTTAGGTCAGCTACCGAGTAGAAGACCGGTTTTCCTAACGACTCGAATAATGCTACCTCGTCATCTGCGCCACTGGACTCGGATTCCGAATATTCTGTTACAGAATGACTCGCGTTCAGTCGCAGGCAGCAATCGTAAAGCGGAATCAGCTCCAAATCATGCCTTACCCAGTCTTGGTAGGGCCTTGGAAACAGGGTGTGCTGAAAGTGGGTCCAGAGAGGAGCAACCGGCGTCCCCCGCCCATCATTCATCAGCTCATCAAATATCTTGCATTGAAAATGCGTATTGATTGCCGGATCGCCTTTTGTGTAGGGCGATGCGATGTATATGACTGGCTTTTTGCTTCGAGTTGCGCCTAAGTTGACCATTGTTCTGAGCCCCCGCCTCAATCTAACCCCATGAATATAGTGTCTCGAAGTCCGAGAATCTCCCAGCTCACGGTCACATCAATCTGTAGGGGCTCGGTCAAGAGTGTTGTCATTCATCCACTTGCACGCACTTCGGAAGCGAGAATCATGGCGCTGCCGACATGCGCCAAACGACGGTCAGTAGCTCAGGCGGTTTCCAAGTCTGATCACATTTGGCGCGGGTTTTTTGCATTGTTGGGTCTCCCCAAAAACTCCGGTAGAACAACTCCTGAAGGCAGCCTGACACGGGCATATCACCAAACACAAAGGTCGCTCAGTCCATATGCAGTAGAGTTAAGCGGTCAAGTGCCGCGAGATGATGTCTTGTACCTCACCAGGTTTGAAGGCGACATCCCATTCCCAGTTGCCGAAGCTTCCAGCTGCATTTACGGCACGGACCCATTCGTTTAGCGCGTCGCGTTTTGCCTTGTTCTGCGGGCTGTCGGTGCCTTTGATTTCGAGGGCTAGTAGCTTGCCGCCCTTCAAACGTACGAGGAAGTCGGGGACGTACCTGCGTCGAGACCCTGCCCACATGTAATGGATCTGAAATCCGAGGTGGTCATTTTTAGCATATGCTTCGACATAACTGTGCTTCTCAAGCACATTTGCGGCATGCCCTTCCCAGGATGAGTCTCCAACGAGGTGGCTAATATGTGACTTCACGCTAGGGAAGCAGGGTTTTGTGGTATACCACGTGCGCATCAGCCCAGTTGCACCAATCGGATTTTCTTCATCGAAAACTGGCGTGAGTCGCTCGGCATTCTGTTCGGTCACCTTGGTGAAAACGTGTTGAACCACCAAGTCAACATTGAGGGCAATGAGGATACGTCTACGGAGCGGGTCGGAGTGAAATTGCGATGGAATCTCGAGGTGTTTGGACTGCAAGAAAGACTCGACGATTTTCACCAGCTGAATAGCGAGATATTCTTTGCTGCCCTTAAAGCCATGTTTAAGTTCGGTGAAGGCTTTTCGTGCAGCTTGGAACACGAGTCTTTGAAGGCGGAATTCGTTCGGTAGTTTTTCCAGGTCAATTGGAGTCACCTTGGCCATGTCCGTGGCACCACCTAGCGCGGGCGCGAGCTCCGCGCTGATTGGCGTGCTGGCCGGGTCAAGGGTTAGGGGTTGGACGTTGCTCCAATCGACGACGAGCTGTGGCCTGATAACGGTTTCGATACGGAGCACATTCGGCCACTTGATTTCCAAATGCGCCCTGTCAGCGACCACTTCGATCTGGGTTGTAGGCTTTGGTGGCGGTGGCGCATCCCCGCCTTCTCCGGTTTCCGAGATCGACAAAGGGACGCCGAAGACATTGACGTACTCGGGCAGGAAAAGGCCGTTCTCGTCAGTGTCGTAAGAAACTCTTCGCAGACCTCGTCCCACGACCTGTTCGCAGAGCAGCTGAGACGTGAACGCACGAAGCCCCATGATGTGTGTCACATTTTTGGCGTCCCACCCTTCCGACAGCATTGCTACTGATATGACGTTTTGTAGGTCCTGGCCGGCCGCTCCTCGCTTTCCAACATTGTCCACGATCTCACGAAGCAATTCCTCCTTCTTGAGAGCCCGTAACTTCTCGCGACGGGTGTCCGGTATATCTGCTGCGTCGACGATTTCCTTTAGGCGCGCCTCGTAGTCCTTGTTCGAAGTCGATGTGGCACCAATTTCTGCCTTCTCCAAGACCTTGGAATCTACTCGAAGCGTCCTTGTTGGCGCATGCATTTCCGGCCAGTGGGCGTCACCTTTGTCAAAGTAGTTCTCGATGCGCGCAGCAGTCTCAGTACGATTGCAGACCGTTAGCATAACCGGTGGCGAATGATGCCCCGCCTCTAGCCACTGGCGCCTTGCTTCCCGCCAATCGGCTCCTAGAAGCGTGTAGGCGTCCTGGACTAGTTTGGGCAATGCTTCATGTGGCTCTGCCTTGGCTCTATTCAGGTCCTCGGCGACTGATGGGTCGCGATATATGTGATAAAGCTTGGAGCGCAGTGTCTTGGAGTCCGGGACCGCGTCATCACGAACAACGACCCTCGGCGTCTTGACCAATCCAGCCTCAATTGCGTCATTCAGTCCGAAGTCTGAGACGATCCAGTCGAACAGAGCAGTGTCGGTGGTCTTCTTGCCGGTCGGAGCAAACGGTGTGGCCGACAGATCGAAACAGCGAAGAATCCGCCGGGTCTTGTGAATGCGGTCTAGCCCTTCTATCCAACGGGTGGCTTCATCAAGGTCGATGCCTCGCTCGGCCGCAAGCTTCTTGGCAATTTTTACCTCTGGTGGCTTGCGATAGGCGTGGTGTGCCTCATCATTTATGACGATGATGTCTTTGTACGATGCGAGCTTTCCAAGTACTCGGCGTGTATAGGCTTCGTCTGACTCGCGGCCCTTTCTGACGACAGAGCGAACTGTTTCCTTCAGCGGCATCAATGTGTGCCAGTTCTCGATCAGTATCTCCGCCTGGTTCAGCTTCTGGCGCAGGCCTTCCGATGGGCACAGGTTGAATTCATCGTAATAGCTGCCTTCACTAGGCATTAGTACTTGCAGTCGCTCCTTCACGGTCAACCCGGGTGCCACGATGAACACTGCGCGACTGAAGTCCTTGTTTCGATTCGGGTAGGTCAGCGCATTGAGCACCTGCCAGGTGATGAGCATCGCCATCACAGTGGTTTTACCCGCCCCGGTCGCCATTTTGTTACAAAGGCGCTCCCAAGGCCCTCCGTCACCGGGAATTGCGATGCCTTGTTTGTAGGCATCGGCACCTTCGACCCACCAGATTAACGTCTCAGCGGCTTCAAGTTGACAGAAATAGAATGGATATTGTCGCGCATCCCGGTCGTGCCAGTGCTCCAATAGCTTGCGGGTGACGATGGTGACACCGGGCCAGCCGTCTTCGCGCCATTGGTCCACGCGCCCCCTGATGGTATTAACCAGGCTCAGCCCTTCGGTACGTTTCGTGTTGTTGCGCGCATCAAAGACCTCGTAGCTGGCTGGCCGTCGCTCGTTCTTTATTTCTAACTCGCCGGCTTTGCCCTCTGCCCAATGTTGCTTCGGGCAAATGAACGGGGTGTTGATGATCAACGACATGGCCTCAGTCCTCGAGCGCCAGTATCTTAAGTGATTCAATGCCGCGGTCATCGACGATTTTCACTGCAATCATTCCGTTATCTCCTGATTCGAAAGGCAGAGAAACAGTGCCGTGAAACTGCTCCAACAAGTCCTCGTCCAATTCCGCTCGTACCGTTTTCTTGAGGCGATTCCAACCGGCCTTCGCTCCGGCCATTGGGAAGAATACCTGGTGTGGCATCAGTGAACGATTGTCGTAGTCAACATCCAGTGACCACATGGCAATCTGTTTCTTGCCCCCCGAGACCAGGTCGCCGGCCTTTGGGTCGAAATAGTCAAAGCCATTGACTTCAACTTCCCACAGCCCATCTGAACGTTTCCGTAACTCGATGTCCGGCTGACCCATCAGCCAGAATGACTGATTCGATGCGCGCTTCTTTTTCAGGTCTTCGGTTAGCAGATCGGTGTTCATCTGAGTCTTAAGTAGCGTGACACCCGGCCAACTTACTTCGTCGATATCTTTCGCTGCCTCCGGGTCGAAGGTGAAGGCGCAGAACAAAATGATTTTGGGTGACGGACGCAGGGTCTGTGCCTCATCAAGCGCCAACTCCACCTGCCGCTGTTCAAGCGCTGCGTGTTCAGGCCCAAAGCTGACGACAACGCGTTCGCCAGTGTCCACCAGTGAGCCACTGGCGTGGACGTACTTCAAACCTGGTAGCGTCTCGAACTCTGCAAAACGGAGCATGGCACCTCCCTTGCCGCGAACGCCTGTGTTCAAAAGCTCCTCGCGCCATAGTGCCTGGCGCGACGTCTCCCCGGATCGGCCTATGGATACGTCAGCGACAGCCGATGGCATGCTTTCGTCCAATGACAGGACCGTTGGTGCCGGTACTGCTTCAACCGAAAATGGACCGGTGATGCGCAGCTTTGATTTGTCAATCCGAGGCTTGTCGTAGAGCGTCTCTTGGTCAGCGTGAGCGGCAATGGATTGGTCCATTCGGCGCTGCATCGCTTGGCGAGCAGCATGGAATGCATCGAAGTGAGCGCGGGAAGCCTTCGGCCAGTCATTCGGCCAATCGAACGGCACCTCCCATTCGTGCAGCGTTTCGCCCTTGGCAAGATCTACTAGCTTACCTTTGCGCACGCCTTGTGTAGGTTTGATTGGTTTTGGTGGACTGGTTTGTAGGGCGCGATTCAGGCTGTCCAGTGCTGCCGCGATCTTCGGATAGTCATCATCGTAGATGGTGTCGATGTCGGGATTGTTGGCGATGCTCTTGAGTGTGATGTGTGGGACGGTTTCGTAGTCAAAACCGCCCTTCAGGCCCTCTTGCGGATAGCGCAACGCGTAGTAATCGAAGGAGGCGGTCATCAGCCGCTGCTTTGCGAGCGTGACTGCGACACGAGAGGTGTCGCAGGTGATCCAGCGCCGTCCCCATTTTTCGGCGACGAAGGCGGTGGTTCCGGAGCCGCAGGTGGGGTCGAGGACGAGGTCGCCGGGATCGGTGGTCATGAGAAGGCAGCGTTCGATGACTGTTTGGGAAGTCTGCACTACGTAAACTTTATCGGATGCTGCGAACGTATCGGCCCATATATCTGAAATCGTCTCCGTTGGTGAGTCTTCGTAGTAATAGCGCCATCGAAGGCTCCCAGGCAAGGCTTCAAGTCTTCCTGCTTTGTGGAGTCGCGACATTCCCGAAAAATGTGTCTTCCAGCTCTTGCCATTGGGGAACTTATATTCCTTACCGAGGCAGTTGAAACTGTACATGCAAGACTCTGTGTACCCTGAAGAGCCGAGATTTTGTGCTGTATAGAAGCGGAAACCGTCAACCTCGTTCTTGCCAATTTTTGAGCGGGATATCGATCGTCCAGTAGCTGCCATTCCGAGCGAAAATTCTGGGTGGTCGTCCAATACCTTCGGCTTTTTAGGCTTTCTGAATTTTAGGTTTGACTTGTTCTTGCAATACCAGATAACAAAATCGGTGGTCCTTGCTAGATCAGAGACCGACAGTGGGCTTTTTACTCTGACCGTAATTTGGGCAACGAAATTCTCGGGGCCGAATACATCATCAAGCACGTTGCGCACAAGGTGGACATTTTCGTCCCCAATCTGCAAGAACACTGATCCACTGTTGGTAATTAATTCACGGACAAGAATCAGCCGATCGCGGAGATAACTGAGGTAGGAGTGTATGCCGAGCTCCCACGTGTCCCTGAACGCTTTGATCATCTCAGGTTCCTGTGTCAGGTCTATGTCCTTCCGGTCCTTCACATCTCGCTTGTTGGTAAATGGCTGAAAATTTGACCCATATTTGATGCCGTAGGGCGGGTCGATGTAGATCATTTGCACCTTACCGCCCATGCTTTCCTTGGTCAGCAGCGAGTTCATCACCAACAACGAGTCGCCGGCTACCAGTCGGTTCGACCAGCCTTTTTCGTGATGGTAGAAGTCCAGCGCTTGGCGCAAAGGCAAGTTTTCAAAGGGTGCCGCGAAAAGGTCTGGTTGATGCGCTTGGGCTTCCGTTCCATTTTTGCCCTTTAGCCGCTTGGTTGCATTGGCCAGGATGGTCGCCGGGTCCACTCGTTCGTGGACGTGAAGCGAGACCGTGTCGACCTCAAAGCTGGTTTTTTCCGCTTTGCCCGTCCAGTTTAGGTAGGGCGCTTGCAAACGTTTCAGTTCGCCCAACGCTTCCTTCATTTGTTCTGGGTCGTCGCTGGCCAGTGCGTCGTCGATCAAGTTTTCGAGACTTGCGCGTGCGCTGTCGAAATTTAGTGTCGGGTCGAGATGAGGGTCGTAAGCCCAGACTTGTCTCTGGCCGTCAGGATCGGTATTTGCGTGAACCATTCCGACTTGCGGGTTGTTGAGACGCTTGTCGCTATGACGGTAGCTGATCACCTCTTTTGGTATCTTGCTTTGAGCTTTCTTTTTCGATGGCGATGGGCTCTTCCTCTTATTCTTGG
The DNA here is from genome assembly GCA_021604725.1 of Lysobacteraceae bacterium. Classification (GTDB taxonomy): domain Bacteria; phylum Pseudomonadota; class Gammaproteobacteria; order Xanthomonadales; family BQJN01; genus BQJN01. The sequence goes on from BQJN01000044.1 coordinate 13,254, forward strand.
TCGGGTTCGTTGCTGGTTGTTCTTCTAGTTCGAAGTTCGTGTTCGTATGCATCGAGTCAGCGTCACTCGCCTCTGAACTGTCCATAACCCGAGAGATCGATCCACCCCGGCCTTTCCCTGTAATCAGTACGCCATCGTCTACGAGTGAATCACGGGCGATGAAGTAGTCATCATCCGCGAGCTCCGGCATACGTTCGCGTAGGAGCGCCATCATTGCGCCATTTCCGATTGAGGAGCCGTCTTCAGGCGTCAGGGAGAGGATGAGCTTGGGGAGGGTGTCGGCCATGGCTTTCTATGTACCTAAGGTGCTGGATTTTGCGGTGCTGTTGTGCATCTTGTTCGGTTGATTGGATGACGCTGGTCCGTTGTAATCTTGGATGGAACCGACGTTCGAATGTAGCCCATGACCCATAGCGACTCAACTCATTGCGGACACAAACGCAGGATACGCAGATTCGCCATCACCTTCCGCGACCCCGTATGTCATATAGGAGGCATAGAATCATGGCGATACTATGTTTTAGTTGATCGAGTCTGGTTTCCCCCTGCCTCTTGAAGACGTCGCCGACTAGACGGTTCAATTCGTCGACACTCTCCAGTGCAGCCGAGTCATCAAGCCGATGTGCCAATTTGTTGCGGGCGCGGTTGAGGGCTGCGATCGCACTCCAAAGCCAATCGAGGTCTTCGCGAAAATGCAAAGCTTTCGCGAACAGTGATTTTAGCTGAAACGTTAATCTTGCTTGATCCAGAGCCGGTGGGTGCGAGACGCTTTCTTCAAGCAGTCTACTCAACTCTTCTTCAACGACAAGGTGCCCTTTGAGCAAGGCTGCTGTCAGATCGTCGCTGTCCGAAATGTGAGAATGAAACTTCTGCCAATGGGCTGGCAGAATACCGAAGATCTTTTTTTCGCTCGTGCTTTGTTTTGGCTTCAAGTCTTGGCTCCAAGTAGGAAGGGCACCGTTTGAATTCAGTCGTTACGCAGTCGAATTGAATGAGTTGGCGTTTCCCGGTTTAGTATTTTCAATCATCTAGATGCTCCAACTGCAAACTTCGATAAGACTCCGTTTTCTGCGGGGGTATTTGTTCAACGCGTGTTTGCGAATCCACTTTGCGATGCACGAAATTGCACTTGTGGCTGCATATCCTGAACTGTGGGCAAGAGCGGTACACTCTTGACTTGCAATGATTAGCTCATCGAAGTTGCGAACACGGCCAGGTAGACCAGAAGTACTTGTTGAGTTGAATCCGTCACCGAACAAGGACTCCCCGAAGGTGAATGGCATACCCCTAACACCCCTTCGCAGCAACAGTGCAAATGCGTCTAACACAACGACGAATGTTATACCCGCTAGGCCAATTGGCCATGAATTCAATAACAACTCGGGGTCTAACCAGTCCCACTCATCTATCCAAATCGGCATCGTTAAAAGTAGCAAAGGAATTGCCATGCAGAAAAGGCCACAGATATTTACTGCCACCATGGGCGTCCCAGCTATTGCCCTAGTAAGCATGTCGAATGGCCGAAGCCAATTGTAGGCTTCGTCACCTTCTGCGCGGATGACCAACACCGGCAAGTCTTGATCAACCAAACTACCATAGCCTTGGGGAAAACTGGGGCCTTTGTCATGCAACCCTTGATCATTGCCTTTCCAAGACCTGTATAGCCACTCTAGGGACTGTCCCCAAGCCGTCACACCAACCAATAGGGAAACCAACAGAATGAGAAAAGAAAGTTCACCAAAAAGCAACGTGCTAATGGCTATTCCGAGAAGCAATGCGGGAGCAAGGATAGCGAACATCAAGAAGATAGATGCCGGGATGATCGCTACGTGACGATAGATGGCGGGGGCTTTTGTGGGATTGGACTTTTCTATCGATAAAAATGGTGTGTTTAAGCAAATTAGCCCATCAACGTTCTCGGGGTTGTTAGCTAGTTCAAGCGCCCTCAGCGCGATGTTTCCACCGTGGCTGTGCCCAACGACGAACACTGATCGATTCGAACTTGGAGTCAATTCGTCAAGCTTGCGGGCAAGACCGCGAGCGGCCCTTTCTCTTGCTGTGCCCGAATTTCGGCCACTCCACTTTGGGGCTTCAAAGGCCATGTCAGCATTAGACTCTGCAACTAGTTGTCTTCGAAATGGCGAACCGTCCCGAGTCCAGCTAGCGTTCTTTGCGAACGTACCGTGAATTAGGAATACCAACGTGTTGTCATCTGCTCTAGACATCAGCTCGATCTAACCGCTTCCGAAATAGATAAGGGTCAAGGCGATACTCACCACTCGCGAATATCACCTTGTTTACTATAAGTGTCCTCGGGGGGTGATTTCTCCCCTTTAGTAGGACTGCTGGACATCCATTCGACAGGCAACATAGCTTGATTCCTGGCCACCAAGCCAAAGCAGACCATCGCACAAGCGATGCCCTCCCTGAGCTCCCTGGTCTCTGTGGTGATTGCTTTCTTGAGCGCTCGCAACGCGCGCCCGCATGGCTCCTTCCCGGTTCTTCAAAGCGCGCTACGCGAGCCGCCATTGCAATTTCTCTTCCTCTTTGAACTCCTGACCTCGGCGGTTTAACTGCATTTATTGGACACCCAACCAATCAACACGCCGGACTTCATCTCGAGCTGTGGCGACCCCTCAAGACCGCTGCATATAAAGTCCCCGCCCCGGTCCAGAGTTCCCCCATCTGTGTGCCATTTACTCTACTCTGCTGCGCACCAATCACTATAGTTTGATGTCGGTGCCGGGCTGCTGGCCTACTGGCCCGGTCCACCTTCTCACCTTCTGAGAACCCCAGCCCCCATACTCCACCCATGACAGAAAAACTAATCCAGCAACTCCAGGACAGCTGCTTCGATGGCCTGTATCAACTGGCCTGCAATTGTTACGGCGCGACCGTGACCTGCGCATTGGACATCCTGGACCTGTTGCGGGGAAGCACAGTTCTGGGCACTGAAATTACAGCGGATTTACAGCATTTGGCTGATGAAGTGCTTGTGCTCAAATCAAACCGTGATGGTGACCGCATGCGGGAGGCGGCGGTTCAGTTCAGGTTAATTTATCTGAACCTGCGGGTGCTGCAGCAAGCGCTGGAGCAAACCGGCAAGTTGCCAACGGATTGGCGGAGTTGCCGGGTTACTCGGCGCACGTTGCGCAGCGCGTTGATGTGATGATTGGGGGATCGGCAGCTCAAAAAGGGGAAAAGGATCGTTGGGAATCCAACCAAAGCGAACCCTCTCCATCTCGCTTTAAATTCTTGAAAACATCGCCTTGAGCCTTTCCTAACTTTTCATTGCCGGGCGCGCAGCGCGCGCAACCTTTGCAACTTTGCGCGAGGTATCTCTTCTTGTGGTTTTTGGTTTTCTAAACTCGCAACGCGAGCCCATTCGAATTCCCTTCTTCTCACTGAACTCTATGTCTCGGCGGTTTATTGTTCTTTTCGCGTTCAGCGGCCCCTCCCTGATCTCCCTGATCTCTGTGGGTGAGCCACCGTTGGTGCGGGGTGCCCAAAGGCACGCCGCAGGTGGCGAACGACCAGCCATGGATGGCTGGGCTGGGGGTTCCCACAAAGAACACGCATCTCGCCATGGATGGCTACTCAGTCGCTACCTACAGGGGCATTGGCACATAGCAAATCTCGCAGCGCGAGCCCATTCGCATTCCCTTTTTCTCATTGATCTCAGCGTCTCGGCGGTTTAACTATTTTTATTCCGCGCCAGCGGCGCATTCAGCGACAGCGACCTCACCGGCCCTCCTTTTCTCCTAGTGCCCATTCTTCAAGCGCGCGGCTGCGCACCCTTGTGGATCCCGGATCAAGTCCGGGATGACGAGTGTCGAGGTGCCCCCCATCCTCCATGCCATTGTGGCGAGCATCTAGTGAGCTCGTTGTCTCCGCGGTTTTGTTTCTTGCGTGCCGAGCTAGCCGGAATAACCCACAAACAAAAACAGGGCCATGCGGCCCTGTTTTTTAGAGACTTGATCAATCCAGGTCAGTGGATCCTGAAGATAAACTTGATCGCCAATGAGCCTGCGACCAGGACGGTAAAGAACAGGAATTCCCAGCCTTGCATCCAACTCGGCCCGAAGGGCTGAATTTTCTGCCATGGCAGGTCCAGATAGATCGCTTCAACCGGCGCGTCGTCTGCGATGTAGCCCGCGGGGTTGGCCAGTAGCCAATTCCACCATTGTTTCTTGTGGATCACATAGATCGGGTGGCTAAAGGGCAGTGTGGTAATCGGCTCACTACCACCGACAGCATACAAAGCGACGTTGCTGCCCTGTGCCGGCCACAGGACGTATGTGCGGTCCTCTTCCTGCATCGCCGGCGGACGCCACTGAAGCTCGGTCTGAGCCTCATAAATGGTCACATCAACTTCAGTGCCCGGCTCAGGGTGGTAGTAGCCAAAATGGCCGGCGACCCAGACCAGGAGAAAAATTACGGGAATGGATGCCCACAGCGCTGGCGTCAATGACAGGCGCAACTGGCGCAAAGACAACTTGGTGCTGCGCCCAATCAGGGGCCACAGGCCGGACATCTCGCCGTCAAATTTGGCCAGCTCTGCTTGCGCAGATTTAATCTGCGGCTTCAGCTCAGCCAGCTCTTCCTGATTGGAAAACAGGCGGTAGACCCACATGGTCAAGGCCGAAGCCAGCAACGCCCACAGCGTCAGACGCAGCCAGGCGGGCAGAAAGTCGATGACGCCGTCGATGGCCCCGAATACGGGCGACAGCAGATCAAACAGACCCACGGCCTACTCCTGCGTTTGTTCGGTCGCTGAATCTTCAGCCGGCACTGCGGCCTTCTTGCCGCGCATCTTGCGCCACATGAATCGAACGGGCCAGAACAGAATGGCAAACAACGCCAGGAAAATACCAGCAATCAGACCCAGCAGTGAGCCAACGGCGCTGATACCGGCGCCAGGGCCAATGTAAGCAAATGCCAAAGGAGCAGCCAGCAACAGGACTGCAGCGGTGAATAAACGGATCATAGTGAAGGCCTCGATTTAATCGATTTGGGCAAACGGACAATGGTAGTCACCCTGCGGCGCTGTGGCAAGTGACTGGCGGCACCAACAGACCACTTGTTGGCCTGGATAGGGTTTCGCTGATAACGCTAGCGCTAGTCCAGCAAGCCTCGCCTGGCCGCGAACCTGACCAACTCGACAGTGTTCTTGCAATCGAGCTTGTCGATGATATGTGCTCGGTGGTTCTCGGCTGTTTTTGTGGATATATCGAGTTGCCGGGCAATTTCCTTGGTGGTCAGGCCCTCAATGATCAAATGGAAGACCTCTCGTTCACGCGGTGTCAACGCGCCGTACGGATCTTCGACCTGATCAGCCGGTCGCCGATATTGATCGGCCATGACCTTGGCAGCATGCGAGTCGAAAAAACCACGGCGGGCATGCAGGCTCTTCACCGCTTCTATCAGCTGCTCGCTGGCATTGTCTTTGAGCATAAAGCCATGTGCACCGGCCTTGACCAGGTGCAGCACGTACTCTTCTTCCTCATGCATGGTTAGAACCAGCAGCCGAATATCTCTGTCGAGAGCGGCGACACGCCTCACCACCTCCATACCATTCAAACCAGGCATGCTCAGATCGATCAGCATCACGTTGGGGCGCAAACGCTGCGCCAACTCCACCGCCTCAGTGCCGTTTGAGGCCTCACCCACCACCTCGCACTCTCCGTTCGCGCTCAACAGCGAGATCAAGCCCTCGCGAACAATGCGGTGATCATCAGCAACGACGATACGAATGGGTCCCATTGACACTTACTCCAGCGTTAGAGGGATACGCGCCTTAACGCGTGTTCCCTCATTGAGCCGAGATTGTATAACACAGCTGCCGCCAAACAGTGCTACGCGCTCGCGCATGGTAACGGTACCGAAAGCGTCGGACCGCTGCTTCGGATCGGTCAAAAGGCTGGGCGCAAAGCCGCAACCATCGTCGATGATATCCAGCTTCAGCGCAGAGCCGTCTACCCGGACTGTCACCGTGCATTGTTTCGCCCGTGCATGTTTAACCACATTGTTCAATGCTTCCTGTACCACTCGATAGGCCAGGGTTTGCAGATCCGCATTTATCGAGTCCAGCTCGCCGCTACAGATGATTTCGATCTGAACGCCTGAGCGATTCGTCACTCGGACCAACTGATTGAGAGCGGCCTTAAGACCCAGGTCATCCAGAATCTGCGGTCGCAACAAACGGGAAAGCTCACGCGTGTCAGCGATTGATTGGGCACACAATTCAACCGCCATGTTCAGCTGTTCGGTCAACTGAGAGTCGTCGCTCGATGCAGACAACTGGACCAGCGCGTTCTTCAGTGCCGTCAAGTTTTGCCCGACCCCGTCATGCAACTCGCGAGCCAAACGACGACGCTCTTGTTCCTGCACCCGCCATACGGATGTGGCGATCAGTTGGTACTTCTTCTGACCGCTGCGCATCTGCTGAAGAATGTCATGATGCTGGCGACGCAGTTCGGACAGCGCCTGTCTCATCTGATCCAGGTTGGTCTCGTTCGCCTCAGTTGGCATGAGTCGCCAGCCATTGTTCACGGTACGGCTCCGGCACCTGTTCCGCGATCCGGCTTATAGCTTCGCGCCGTCGCACCGAATAGGACTGGCAATCCGGCATCTGTTCCAGCTGACAGACCTGTTCGAGCGAATGCCAGAGAGCAGGTTCGCCTCCATAGTCACCAACCCGTACCAACAATGCTTCGCCGTTGGCGGCCAGCGTTGAGAGTTCGGACGCAGACTCTGCCAGCACGGCCTGGTTTGCCAGTGCCTGGCTCAGTGCAAACTGGATGATGCGAAGCTGCAATCCAACGTGCCCCAATGCCTCGGCGCGCGTACTTAAGTCCACCCAAGCGGTCAACGTTGCATCCTCATCGGTTCGTAACCGCTCGATTTCGACCGCCAATGAGACCGGTGGGTTAGCACTCTGTAAGGCATGCGCCTTGGCTTGTTGCAAATAGTCATCAGCCTGTTGCTGTTCGCCTACCGCACTAGCGAGGCGGGCCAGCAACAAAGCCAGTTTCGCAGCCTGTTCGCGATTTCCATCGTCGGCATTCTGCAGCGATGCGATGGTCTGTTGTGCTTCAGTCACCTGACCCAGGTCCAGAAGAATCGAGGCGGCGAGCATCGCCATTTCCAAACGGCCGCGTTGATCACCAATCTCTTCAAACCGCGGCGCCGCTGCATTGATCCAGTTCAGGGCAGCATCATACCGTCCGCGCCAATAGTCCAACTCGGCCATGAAACCGGAAGACACGGCATATTCCTCCGTCATCTGCTGCGCCTCAGCGACCCTCAAAGTGGCCTGCAATGTGTTCTCAGCCTCACTCCAGTCGCCGCGCACCAGGTGCAGCAAGCCAAGCTGTTGTTCGGTATGCACAGCGCCGTCAGCATCGCCGGTCGTTTCCATGATTTCCAACGCCCGCTGAAAATACACCAGTGCGTTGTCGTACTCACCCAACTGGTAGTAGCAATAACCGACGTTGTTATAGCTTTCGGCTCTGGCACTCATGTCCTGGCCTTGCTGGCGCAAGCGCAAGGCTTCTCGGTAGCTGGTCAATGCCAGTTGATAGTCCCCGCGCTCTTCGGCCAGGAAACCAAGGTCATTGTGCAATGCAGCCAGCCCTACTGCATCACCCAGTGCTTGCAGCAATCCCTGGGCCCGGGCAAGGTCGGACTGGGCCTGATCAAAGTCACCCTGAATCGCGCGCAACGCAGCGAGGTTGCGTAGCGTAGACGCCTCGCCTCGGCGATCGCCAATATCGCTTCGCAACCGAACCGCTCGCTCAAAATGCTCCATCGCTTGCGGCGTTTGGCCCAGGTAGTCAAAGGCGACACCTTGCGCATTGACCACATCAGCCTGCCCCTGCAGGTTACCCTGCCGATTGTTGATCACCAGGGCCCGAACCAGATAGTCATCTACGGCGATTCGCGCGTTGCCACTGACGATGGAGTATTTGGCCAGCAAAAACCAGGCACGCGCCCGCTCGGGATCGATGTCGGTGACCTCTACCAGCAATTCGATAGCCCGCTCAAACTCGCCTCCTTCGCCAACGAATTCTGCCATCAACGTCTTGATCACCAGGTCGTGCGGATACTGCGCTGTCGCGGAGGCCAGCAGTTGCTCAGCCAATTCGAAGTCGCCTGCATACTCGGCACCAAGTGCTCGCGCCAATACCGCATAGCGGCCCTGACCATCGCCAGCCAATCGAGCGGCTCGACGCACTGCGACCATGGCCTCATCGTCCTGCCCCAGTGCCGCATGTGCACGTCCGAGCGCCCACCAGGCTGCCGTGAAAGCACTATCGAGCTCTGTCGCCTTCAGCAGCTGTGGGTGAGCACCAATAGCATTGCCTTGTTCCAAGGCCAACGCGCCTGCGAAAAAAGCATTCAAGGCATCAAGGTTGTCGGATAGTTCGACTCGGGGCGTATCGAACTGCTCAATTGCCGTAACTTTGGCCGGTGCTGATCGTACCTGGCTGAGCAAATCGCCAGCACCTCCCGTCCAGACTGCCGCCGGGTCGGATCTACCCGCATCATATCTGGACACACTCAATACGTTGCTCTCGTCGATTTGGGACGTGATCAGAACATCGACGCCCATGGTGTCGATGATGCGTGGCACGTGCGCATCGAACCGTTCCGGATCGATTCGCAAACGACTCAGCACATCAAACACAGCCAAACGGTCGATCACCTTGACAGAGCGGGCACGACCGATCTCGCTGGTCATCGCTGCTGCCAAGGCCTCACCCAGCTCAAGATCGTCCGTAACAACGGGCAAGACAGCGTACACCGGTGGCCCAAGCACCGGGGCAACTTGCTCAGATTGTGGTGCCGTTGTGTTGATCAACTGCCAACCGAAATAGCCCAGCAAAACTACCAGCAACAGGCCAGCAGCAGCGCCCCACAGGCTGAATCGTCGTCCAGCCGGCTTGCCGTCAATGGCAACAATTAGCTCGGCTGCCGTTTGAAAACGTCGTGCCACATTGCGGCGCAACAGGCGATGACAGATTGCGATCAGCTCGGCCGGTATGGTGTCTTGCGACCCTTGCAATGGCGTCGGGCTTCTTATCAGCCGTTGACTAATGGCCTCCTCGGCAGTCACTGCATTGAACGGCAGCTTGCCGGTCAACATTTCGCACAGCACCAGCCCCAAAGCGTACAAGTCGCTGCGGTGGTCGACATCGTCACCGATGGCCTGTTCTGGCGAAAGATAGTCTGGTGTCCCAACCAGCACACCTTGGAGCGTTAAACCGGCATGCGAAACTGATCTTGCGATGCCAAAATCCGTCACGTAAGCGGTACCACTTCGATCAACCAGGATGTTCGCGGGCTTCAGGTCGCGATGGACGATGCCCTGTGCGTGCGCCGCCTGCAGGCCACCAGCGACCTGTCGCAGTATTTGTGTGGCTACATCAACAGCCAACTTCCCTTCACGATCGATCCGTTTGTTCAGAGGCTCGCCGTCGATGAAATCCATGGTGATAAACCAGAACGGATCATCGCGAACCAGGTCATGCAAGCGCACGACGTTGGGGTGGGACACCCGCCGCGACAACAACAACTCTTGTCGGAAGCGTTCAATTGCTGTCGGGTCGTTGGACAAGTCGTGGCGCAGCACCTTTATGGCGACGGGCGCGTCAAGGTCCTGATCATGGGCTCGATACACTGTGCCCATACCGCCGACGCCGATCGTACATTCGATGCGATAACGGTCCGCCAACACCTGCCCCGATGCCAGCTCATGGGTTCTGACAACACCGGTTTGGGTAACGTCAGTGATCGAATTTTTGTCTTTGTTGTGGTCTTGACTCAAGTAATACGCGCGTCAGTTCTGGATCAAGTCGTCCCAGGCTACCGTATCACCGCTGGGCGGTCCGTCGCTACTTGAAAACAACGGTATGTTGATCGTCTGCTTGGAACGCCGAGCCGCCTCTTCGCGTTTGAGCTCGGCTTCAACGGCGTTGATTGACTGGTCCAGCGCAGTCATAGCCAATGCCATCGCGGCCTGCGACGCCAATGATTCCAGAATATTGACATCCAACTCGGTCAATGGGGTGGTTGCTGTTTCGCTATCGAGGTAAACGACACCGGCCAGGGAGTCTCCCACCTTCAACGGTACGCAAGTGAGCGAAGTGATGCGGTTGCGCACAACACTGGCCTGCTGCGCCAGCCAGTGATTGGGGTCGATGGAAAACGCCATTACGGTCGCAGCAGTGCTGCGGCAACGCTCGACCGCGCTGACGCTTCCCTCAAACCCATCGGCGGCCAGGTCTGACGCCTCAATGCCGTGACGAATGCTGACCTCCCAGCCACGCTCACCGTTGGTCAATACGAAACCACGGCTCATTTGCACCACTGCAAGCATCGACTCCAAGGTTTGTTTGAGGATGCCCAATGAGTTGTCGATGGCGCTCAGTTGGCGACTGAAGGCCATGGATTGCGACAGGCGGTGCTGGCCTCGCGCCTGACGCCGCCGAAGTTGCTCTGAAGTCACCGTTTCGAATTCACAGCTAACATCGCCCAGCCGGAACCAACCGTGGTCTGGCAACGCAGCCTCCTGCACTCGATGTCCCTCGACGAAGACTCCGTTCTTCGAGGCCAGATCCACCAGCCACCACACACCCTCACGGAACTCAATTCGAGCGTGTGACCTGGAAACGGAGGGCTCGGATAGCTGGATAGCGTGGTCGTCACCACGGCCAATGGTGACTTGATCGACCTCCAGAAATTCAACCCTGGAGGCGCGATCTGAAAAGCAGAAGGTCAAACAGGCTGGCATCGGCCCAGCCTGTTTGGGAAGCCTTGCCTCAAGGGGCGGTATGTTCGAGCATCAAGGAAAATTTCAATGACGCAGCTCGGCCTACCAGTTCACCGGCAACGTTATTTAAATCTCTGGCCGAGCGCCATACATTGGGGATGGACGAACCGGCATTGGATTCAACCAGGGAGATGAGCTCGGATATACGATCGGATGCGGCGATGTAGTTGCCCGCATCTCTGGCGGCCTCGGATGCCGACACCTTGGCTTGCAGCTGGCTGACCAGCGTTTTCGGAATTGCAGGATCAGTGACCCAGGCACTTAAATCGGCATATTTGTCGTCTACCACGGTAGCGTAGTCACGAAGATCGACGGCGATCAGAAACTGTGAAAAACCGCCTGTTCGACCACGACTGCGAACACTGCCAGCACCCAGCGACTGGGTAAAGTCGTAGAAATCCCCACCCAAGGGAGCTTTCATCAGACGATAGGGCGAGTGGTTTGTGTATACCAGGTTATGGGTGTGCAGATCGATGGTCACTGGCCCACTAAAACTCAGCGCCTGATCGCTCGGGGGCTCTATCGTAATCAGCAGCGGAAAAACGCCCGGCACGCTAACCAACCCGTCTGGCAAGCGCGTAAGAAGGCTGGTATCGAGTCGGCTGATCAGATCAGCGCTGATGCCAACAGAAGACGCAGTTAGCCCTATGGCGCTTTCGAACTCAAGCGTTAAATCCGCCCCAATCCCATTCGCCAAACTGATATCCGCTACCAGCGTGTTGCCATTGACAGTGACCGTCACGCCTGATTGAACAGGCTGGGAAAGAAACAGCGTTGCGAAAACGATCGCAGCAAAGCGTCTTGTAATCATAATGAACCATCCTCCGCCAATGGCGGGCCTCGCTCGCACTGCCAATGTACAGCACTCTGGAGTTAATAATGTGACAGCGGGGAGAAACAAGCCATGGGTAATTACCCCCATTTGAAACTACAAATCCCACCCATTCACAGCAGAACTAGAGGCTATCACGCACCGCCGAGGCTGACAAACCTCCAGAATGAAACGACACAGGTCGATACATTCGAGGCCAGGGCGGCTTCGCAGCTAGCGTGGTGGTTTTCGGGCGGCTCTTTGAGGAAAAACCCCCATTTGATCGGCGATCTCCTGTGATCAAAATGATCTGGCGTTTCTCACTACTGGTGCACCACATCGAAGGCTATGAAATCACTCCACCTACAGCCCGCTATGCCATGGCCACGGAGCAGCGAGCCTGCCGCGTGGCACCAATGACGTGCGTGTGGCGGGCGGCTAGATTCTGCCTTGTTGCACTTGCAGACGATTTGAGCGCTCTGCAGCGCGGGCAACGGGTCCTCACCACATCCACCGGTTGCCCGACAATTGCAAAGCGCTGAACTCGTGCGTGAACTTTAAGTCGCGTTGAGGGACGTGCGATTTGCCCGGCTCCGGCCGGGCATTTTTTTGCCCGCCTAGTTTTGACGATGACGTAGCAACGCCATTCCGGCTCTCGCGCTGGCAACCAGAGCGCATAGAGCACCCATCGGAGTGAGCACGATCCACAACGCCGGATCGACCTCGCTCGCCGTAACCCCGCCCAGCAAAAACCCGGCTGGAATAAACAGTCCGGCCAAAAGCCAAAGCCAACTGTCCAGCTTGTTGCCGACCGCCTCATACCTCAACGCAGTCAATGCATAGACGATGTTTAAGATGGCCATTAATGCGCCATGTGCATGCCCGAGCACCCATAACTCGCGACGCAAATCATGCTCGAAGTAGAACGGTGTCTTGAATAAATGCAAGGACTCCAGAAAAAGTCCAACCGAGATGAAGAAGGCCAATGCCAGCCAGCCGAATTTGAGGTTGCTTGTTGCGTTCATGATCAAAGCGTCCTTAAGCGGGTGACGAATCCTGATTATTCGCCAATATTGATGTCTTTTCCGGTCTGCATGGTCAACAGTTGATGCAACTGCGCCAGGTCCGGCCGCCATTGTTCATCCAGCCCAACGTTCGCCGGCCGGGGCCAGCTTGATTTGTCCAAAGCAGCAAACGATTGCAATAGCGCTTCAACTCGATTCTTGCGCTCGGTCACATCGCCAATGAAGTCGAAGTCGTCGAGCACCTGTGCGAACCGCGTCTCGCCCTGCGCCGTCCAGCGCCGTTCAATCGCCAGCAAGCTATCGCGAGCAAACCAGCGCATGATCGGATAACGATCTTCCAGCGTCACCAACAGATAGGGCACAGCCCACATTCGCTGCTCCGCTCGATTGCCATTGCCAAACAGGCCAAATTGAGTAGTTGCCACCGCACGCTGAACCGGGTCGCCGCTGAGCATATCAACCACCAACCTGGGCAACGCACCGGTGTCTGTTGGAGACTCACCGTCCAGCACGCTTTGCGCCCAGGCAACGGTCTGCTCTACGTGACAGTTGGTGCAGGCATCAGGGCGCTGGTCCAACAGATTCTGTGCCGGCTCAGGCACTTCAATGCGATGGCTTTGGTGTATTCCCATGACGCCATAAACCATGTTGGGCATGTGGCAACTTCGACATTCCGACCCGGCGCTCTCCGCATCGTGGAAGGTATGCCCGGTCACATCCTCGGCGATGCCTGTATGACAGTCGAGGCACGGTGCATTGCCGCGGTTTCTGTCCGTAATCTGCCCGGCCGGATCGCCATCATGCATGCTGTGACAGCTGATGCAACTGATGTCCCCGTCCTCAAAACAGGCCGACGACGTCAGGCCTTGGTACTCATATGCAGTCAGCCTCGGTGTACCGTCCGGCCAGAAGCGCAGTCGGAAGATGTCCTGATTGTGCGACTGTGGTGGCAGCGTGTCTTTTTCGATCGGTCGAACGTGGTCGTGCAGATCAAGGCCTGCACGAAATGTCGGGCCATCGTCCAGCCACTGCATGATCAAGCGGTCATTGATGGGCAGGCGCTGTCCGTGACATTGCCCGCATATTTGCGTACTGCGCTCATGATCCAGCTTGCCAGGGTTGACGATGGTCGGATCATCGAGATCGCCAAGCGCAAGCGTGTAGCGGCGCAGTGGGTTCTGGTTTCGCTGCGCATGATCGGCACCGGGCGAGTGGCAGGCCTCGCAGCTAATGCCCAACTCCGCTACTTCCGATTCATAACGAGCGTCATATCGAAAATCAAACGGCTGACCTTGCCGTCCACGATCAAGCAGTTCGTTCAGATTGGTAATACCCGGTTCAGGCCCGGTGTTGTGGCAAAAAATGCAGTTCTGGTTCCACAGCGTTAAATGAGCATCGAACGGCATGTCATCCGAGCCCAGGAAAACCCCGTTGAGGTGGACCCAGCGACCCGCGTAAATGTGCCAAAGAATAGGCAACCGCCAGTAGTTTCCTGGACCTGCCGCCGGGTCCTGTGTCAAATACTGTTGGTAGCGATGGGAACCAACCGTGCGCTCCACTTTCAGCTTTCGGCTTAGCTTTCCGTCTGCATCAAGGTACTCAATATAGAAATGGTCACCTTCGCGAACGGGTCGTATGTCCACCCCCCAATAGCGCATGACCCGGCCATCGAAAGCACCGCGCACGGTGTCGGGTGTTGCCTCCTGCGTCATGGTGCGATGCCAGGTTCGATGCCAGCTGCGGTATTGGTCACGGTGGCAGGTGCGGCAAGTGTTGGAGCCGGCCCAATCGAACTTTCGTTCTTCAATGGCAGACGGCGGGCCGATCATGTTTTCGGTGGCGATGCTGACCGACAGCCAGGCTATGCCCAGAAGTAACAAGCCCGCTGCGGGCAGAGCAGTTCGATTCATCCGGTAAGTGTAAACGATTGGCAACAAGCGCCACAGGATAGTTGCGTTGTAAAAAGCGATAAGGCGCTGCCCCGGTGGGAGCAGCGCCGTTAAGCCTCCAACGTGTGGTTTTACCGGCCCTTTCTGGGCCGCGACACCCCCCTCAAAGAACCGTTGTCTGGCACACCTCAACCTCAACGGTCAGCGTGAACAGGCGACCTCTGGGGTTGTTAAACCGCAAGGTTCGGGCCGTGGACGTTTCTCCGGCTGACCATGTTTCATCACCCATCTGCGCGGAATAGTCAAACTCCGCAGGGTCTGCCGCATTCTGGCCGCTGCCATTGTTGTCCGCATTGGCCACGGAGACGTCCGCAGACCCGATTCCGACAACTCTGAACTTGACTGGGTTGGGCAAGTCAGCACCGCTGGTGTTGGTCAGGACAAGGTCGATCTCAGTGATGCCACTGTTATATGACTGAGCGGTGACCTGAATATCGAAATCATTGGCAGCGATAGTCTGGGGGACGCAGCGTCTTACCGTTACCGTTTCAATGTTGCTGGCCTCCGGCGTGTAAGAACAGACAGCGCCCGGATACTCAGAAATGATGCGGTACTCGTAGTTGCCATCGCCGGCACCATTGATCTGGTAACTGGTTTGGCTGGCGTTCAGACTTGCAATGGTGGCGAACGGGAAGTCGTTGAATTTTTGCTGCAGGTGGAATGCAGTTTCATGACCCGTACCGGTCCAATCCAATGTAAAGTTGCCGTCATGATCGACTTCATTACCCGATTGGTTGGTGTAGTCGCCTGCGATCCCTGCCAGAGCGGCTGGGTCGGCACTGCCACCAGCACTGCCGCCACTAACGCCGTGCTTGTCTACTGTCAACGTAAAGCTGGAGTCAGCACCGGCATAGTTCTCAATGCGGTAGGTGTAGGTGCCAGCCTGGCTGATGGCGACATCGATCGTTTCAACACTACCCAGATTGCCTGAGCTGCCGATGACATCACCGTTCGGATCGAGCAGTTCCATGTCCAGGTCCGGATAGGCCACGTTGGTAACCGAGTCGCCTTCAAGCAGCCCGACCAGGCGATGGGTGCCCGAGGCCACCTGAACTGGAACGTCTACGATGGTCTCACCGATCAATGGAGCAGCGTCAGAGGCGCCAGGTCCAATCATGCCGTGGTAGGTTTCCGTAGTCACTGTCGGCGTGCCGCCAGTGCTGCCACCGAGGTTCGGTTGTGATGGTACTGCGCGATAGTAGAACGGCATGCTCATGGTCTGCTGACCATCGTTGCGATCTGCCACCAGGTAGAACTGGAACTCGGCCAGCGTCTCACCAGCAAACTGGGCTGAATCAAATCCAAGGCTTACAAACACGGTTCGTTCACCATTTGGTGGCACGGTGACCTGAGCTGGCGTCACCTGCAGCTGCACTCCTGGAAGGTCTGCGTTGCGATTGTTTTCCATACGAAGGTCAAACGTTCCGCCCTCGCCTTTGGTATCGCGCAACACAACTTCGACCCCTTCATTGCTTACGCACATGTTGTCGATGACGGGCACATTGCCGAAAGAGTGACTGCCAAGGATTGATGGTGCGACGATGCCATCGCCCTCAACACCCATCAGTACACTGGCGTTGGCTGCGCGCTCGACGTGCATCAAACCACCGCCAAGTGAGTGGACTTTCTCGTCTGTATAGGCAGCCGGGTTGCCGTACTGGTCGCGCATCATGGTGGCGTTATTGAGCAGCGCGGTGCGAATCATTGCCGGTGTCCAGCTTGGGTTGGCTTGTTTGATCAGGGCTGCAGCACCTGCAACATGCGGCGATGCCATGGAGGTTCCATCTGAGTTACCGTACGGCAAGCCGTGACCGGTGGCTGACAATGCGCCCATCAGGCTCGGTGGTGGCACTGCAGCTGCAATCGCCGCACCTGGCGCACCAATGTCCGGTTTGATCTGGCCGTAGCCCGCAACTGGCCCGCGTGAACTGAAGCCCGTAACCATACCTTTGAACAGGTCCGCATCTTTGCCGTTTAGCCGAATCGAATGATTGGATAGACCGTCGCCCGCGAAACCCAGATTCATCAGGTATTGACCGTTCTCTTGCGAGATGGTCATCAACACATTGGCTGACGGTGCCAGTACGCCACCGATTTCACCAGGCACGTTGTTGAACACGACGGTTCCAATTGCGCCCTTCGCTTCGCACTGTGCCGCTTTGTTGGCAAACAGGCCGGTTCCATTATCGGCAGCTTCTGCCGTCGAGCCGCGCTCCACCAGGCAGATGTTTCCAGCTACCGTATCAGGCACCTGGTCTGGCGTGTCGGCAAAACCAGCGAACACATAGCGCCCTTGCACACCACCGGTGTATTCGGACGCCAGATTGGCGTATTCAGGCTTCACGGCATGAATCTTTGGTGAGCCCGGCATCACATTGCCACTTATGTCCAGCACTTCGATGCTATGCGGGATTACGCCATCGTCGTTGGTGGCGGCGACGGAAATCACGTGAACACCCGTCGACGGTGAACCTACGATACCCGCTACATCGCCATCGTTGCCGGCCGCAGCCGCGACTACGGCACCCGCCAGAGCAGCGTTGCTGGAGGCCACTGCGGTAGCATCTGTCGCTGTGCCATACGCACCGCCCAGGCTGAGGTTGATGGTATCAGCCACTGGCTTGGCAAAGCCGGTCAAGGTTCGCGGAGAAACCGCATCTTCCAGCGCCATGATGGTGTTGATATTGATGCAACCACCAACTGTTCCCGTTAGCGATCCGGCAGTGGAGATGATGTCTGAACATACGCCATAGCTCATCAGCCTGGCCTGTGGAGCAACCCCATGCAGATCAATGTCGTCTTCGGTCAACGGGATCTGATCCGGGCCCCATGAATAGCCTCGATAACCAGCGGCGGTTGATGCGACGTGGGTACCGTGACCCATGGCGTCTTCAATCGCCAGGTCAGCGAACGGAATGTAGTAAATGACCTTCTCATTGCTGGGGACAGCCGCTTGATGGGGAAGCACGCCAAGCCGCGGTGGTGTGAAATCACCACCAAACATCTCGTGAAACCACTCGATGCCAGTATCAATTACTGCAACGTTGACACCCTGCCCTTCAAAGCCTTCGCCTAGCGTATCGAATGGGCCCAGTTCGTGGACGCTGCCATACATGTCATTGGCGGTCACGTAGTTGACACTACGATCCAGTTGGGTGCGCTGCATGGTAGCTCGATGCACCTTCTTGATACCCGCAACATCATGTAGTCGATGCACTTGATCCAGCGGCACATCTACCGCAACACCGTTCAGGACCATGGTGTACCGGTAGTCAACCGTGGCCGCCGGCATCCCTGTATAGCCAGGGATAGTAATTGCAGCAATATCTATGTCGATGCCTTCAGCCATCACCGAAGACAAGACGGCGTCTTGCGATGCCTCTAGCTGAGCCCGGTAGGCTTGCAGCTGTGCTTCGGTGACATCGAAGCCCTGCCCCTCTTCGCGCGCCTTGTAAACGGCACCCGGGTCACCGTCCATTTCCAAGATGACAGTAGTCGTGGTGGCCAAAGCATCGGCGTTCACAGCCAGGCCAATGGCAATGACCAATGCGCTTAGTCGGTTCTTCATGCGGGTTGCCCTCACCTATTCGTTTACTGAATATTTCAATAGGCTCAGTGTGAACATTGGTAACGCGCAGGGGCATGGGGGTTTTTCCCCATGTCGGCGAGTAATACCCCTTATGCCCAAGGCGGCTGTAGTTTCGCGACAACCTCATTTGCCAGGGGTGCCGACATGGCGCAAGATGAGGTGCATCGTCAATTGGACGATCAATAAATCGAACCGTGGGAGGATCGAAAAACTAATGAATACCAAACGATATGTGATGGCATCACTGGCGGCCGGTGCCTGGATTCTTGTTTATGGGTTTGTGGTCAATGCCATGCTTTTGGCGGAGTTTTGGGAGACCAATACGCCGGCTGAGCTGATGCGAGCCGAAGCTGATCAGATCATGTGGGCGATCATCGTCTCCTGCTTCTCGCAAGCGTTCGCTCTGGGGTTTATCTTCACGCGCGGCTACGAAAGCAAAGGCATGGCTGAGGGCTTCAGGTTCGGACTTCTAGTGGCCTGGTTTATCGCCAGTGTCTATCTATTGATGTACGCCATTCAGCCACTGCCCATGATCGGCCTGGTGGTATCAAGCATTGCCGATGGCATCATGTACATAGGCGCAGGGATCGTACTGGCTTTGATCTACAAGGAGTGACCCTTTGATTTGATATTGGCGGGGGTTACCCCGTCAATATCGAGCCTGGCAAGGGGTCAGTACAAGCGCACCGATGTCGGATCGTAAATACCTTCAAGGCGATTTAGCTTGGGATCACTGACTTGACTAATCGATAAAAACCCTTCAGAGGCCAGAACGGTTGCCTGCGCTGTGCCGCGCGGCGTTCGCAAATTCAATTTGCCATCAAATGTCCACTGGAAGCGGACAACGTCCTCGCCTTCAAATTTGTAACGCCCTCTGCCCTGCCCGTTATCATCCGGCTCATCGATTGTCAGCCGAACAACGCCCTGACTCTGCTGCCAGGCACCAGGAATAAACTGGGAAACATCTGAGTCGCCAGAACAAGCGAACAAAAAACACCATACCAATGGCACAACAGAGATCGTCTTTGCCAGCTTCACAACAGTTAGCCCCCGAAATTTGCCTGCAAAGGGGACAGTGTGAACCTTGGGCGCGTGGACGAGAATGGGGAGTTATCCCTAGTGTTGATTACAACTGGTAACGTCCACATGGTAGCCTCGCCCGACAATCACCCATCAGCATCCTGGGACTGGTCGAGTCGCGCATTTGGCGCCAAACCCAGCGATCAGTACAGGCGAACTGATGTCGTGTCGTATACGCCTTCGAGACGCTTCAGCCCAGCATCGCTAACGTCTTTGATCGACAGAAACCCTTCCGAGGCGAGAACGGTAGCCTGCGCGGTACCGCGCGGTGTTTGCAAATTCAGTTTGCCATCAAAAGTCCACTGGAAGCGGACAACGTCCTCGCCTTCAAATTTGTAACGGCCTTTGCCCTGCCCGTTATCATCAGGCTCATCGATTGTTAGCCGAACGACGCCCTGACTTTGCTGCCAGGCACCAGGGATGAATTGCGCAATCTCAGAGTTGCCGGAGCAGGCGAGCAGAAAACACGACAACAGTGAAATGAGACAGATTTTTGTTGTTAGCGTCATAACATTGCCCCCAGGGTCAAGTTTGAACTCTTCTAGTTATTATTCCACAGTTCTATCTTACAGATCATGCCACGCTTGCTAGATCGACGAAAGGCGCTTCAGCCCTGTTTAAATTGATCAAAGCGTCTTTGAAGTAAACGGATGTAAGAAACGGTGTCGTTCCTTTTACAGAACACGTCCGCAAGTGCCATACTCTTGGCCTCGTTTGGAAGTTGATTGGAGCGACGATATGTCTGGAAAATTTGAGATTTATACGGGGAACAACGGCGAGTATTACTTTCGATTGAAAGCCGCCAATGGCCAAAACATCTTGGCCAGCGAAGGTTACAAAACCAAAGCCAGCGCTACGAACGGTGTGGAGTCGGTTCGAAAGAACTGCGGTCGCGAAGGCGCTTTCGAATGCCGCGAAGCGAAGAACGGCAAACATTACTTCATCATCAAGGCCACCAATGGACAAGAGATTGGCCGCAGCCAGATGTACGCCAGCATGTCTGGATGCACCAACGGCATGGAATCTGTCAAAACCAATGGCTGCTCCGACCGCTGCGACGACCTGACATAAGCCCATCAACAACGGCATTTGCCGAAAACGAAAAAAGGCCGGATGAGAGCCACTCATCCGGCCTTTTTTTTAGACAGACAGCGCTACTTAATCGTCTTCGAGAACAAAGGTGACCTTGAGAATCACGCGATACTCGACGACCTTGCCATCGTCGACAACAACTTTCTGACCGTCGACCCAGGCACCTCGAACATTCTTCAAGGTTTTGTTGGCGCGCTTAACGCCATTGGCTACCGCCTTGTCAAAGCTGGACTTCGACGAGGCAATGATTTCTGTAACTCTTGCGACACTCATGTTGAGCTCCTCTTTTACAGGTTGGGAATTCTGAGAACTTGACCTGGATAGATCTTGTTCGGGTCTTTTAGCATGGGCTTGTTGGCTTCAAAGATCACGGGATATTTGCCAGCGTTGCCGTACATTTCTTTGGCAATCTTGCCTAGCGTATCGCCGCTTTGCACCGTATACGTTCTGGATGACCAGTCTTCAGCGGCTGCTTCACCAGCCCCTCCGCCGCCACCACTGGCCGCCTCACCCACATCTGCATTATCAGCCACGGCACTGGCAACGGTGAGTTGATCGTCAACACCGGAAATCCCTTTGACGTTTCCGATCACCAGCACGGCCTTCTCACGAACCTCTTGTGACTCCACGGTTCCAGAAACGACCACGGTCGTACCCGAAAAGGTGAACTTCATCCCCTCTGGTGAAATGCCGTTTTCGCGCAGGTGCTGACTTAGCGGTTTCGTTGGTTCCTCAATGTCATCATCAGGACCAAACACCTTAGCCCCCGCGTCGGCAATAAAATCAAAAAATCCCATTCGCTTTCCTCCGTTTGTACAAGACTCTTCATCAGCATACCGGAACAGACCGATAGCTCAAGCGAAGCCACTAGCCCCGTTACAGGAACCGCCCAAGCAAGCCGCCACCCAGTTTTGTGAGGTCGGCAATATCGACATCACCGTCGCCATCACCGTCCAGCAAGGAACTGAGAACGCTGCCACCTGAGGATTGCTTCGCTTTGCTTTCGCTGGACCCCAACGATTCGAGCAACCCGCCAAGGCCACCATTCTGCGACATCTGTTTACTCGCCGCCGCCATCACAATCGGCCCCAGCGTAGCCATCAGCTTGGACACTGTATCTGACGACAGACCACTGGCCTGACCGATGCCACGTTCTGCTGCGTCACGCTTGGAGCCAAGCAAATGATCGGCAATGCGGTTGTCGCTACTGGAAGGCCCTTTGTTCAAAAAACCTGACAAGTGGTCCAGCATCGACCCATCATGATCTCGCTCCAAGGCGCTGGCCAACTGCTGAGCACCTTGTGGCTTGGACGCGTTGCGGTTCATTGCTGCAATCAATAGGGGTACTGCCGATTCGATGGCGTTTTGCGTGCTGGAAGGTTTGGCACCAAGTTGGCTGGAAATTTTTGCTAGCGTACCGGCGTCAAGTTGTTTCGACACCAAGTCAATCAGATCTGTCACGGACAATGCCCCTCAATCAATCAGGAAAAATTTACTGTAGCACGGAGGGTAAGGGCTGAAGCTGGGAAATCTGTGACAACTGGCAACCGCGCACGAAACGGTTCCACTGCCAAGGTTGACGCGACCGCCATTGCGGCGGGTCGCGTGATATCTGCGTCTGCGACTATCAGTCGGTGCGGCTAACCACTTCCAGCAGGTGATAGCCGAACTGGGTCTTGACCGGCCCTTGCACCTGGCCAACAACACCTTCAAAACAGGCCTTGTCAAATTCCGGCACCATCGCACCGCGACCGAACTCACCTAGATCACCACCGCGCTGTCCGGAAGGGCAAGTTGAGAACTGGCGAGCAATCTCGCCAAAATCTGCGCCGCCTTCGATCTTTTCTTTGAGTTGTAAACAGGTGGCTTCATCGGCCACCAACAGGTGCCGAGCGTGTGCTTTGGCCATGGGGATTACCTTAATTGTTGTCGGAAAACGGCGTAGTGTGCCGTCAACCCGACGCTGGTTGCAAGCCGAGGAGCTGCATTCGCGCGGCGTGAAGATCAGCCTCAGTATCCAGATCAAACGCCGCGGTCGGCATCTCTAGCGTCAAATGCTTGCCCGATTCACCGCGGATCAGGTCTCTGGCTCCACGATCTCCGCGCAGCTGTTGCAACTGCTTAAAACGCGAGCGGGGGAATATTACCGGACAGCCAAGACGGCCATCGTAAGATGCGCAGGCCATGGTCTCGGGACTCGTGCGCCAAAGCTTGATTAGCCTGCTCAGGTCGGCACTCGACACCTGCCACTGGTCGGCGAGCAATACCAGGGCAGCGTCAATACCGGCGGGCAATGCGCCTATGGCCAGGCTTATTGATGAGCCTAGACCCTGTTGCCAACCTCGGTTGTGGACCGTAGTCAGCTCATGCGGCAAGCCCGATGCCGATTGCAAGGAACGATCAAGCCGATCAGCCTCAAAGCCCGTAACGACCACGACATTGCACGCCAGCCCGGTCAGTTTCCGTAGTTGATACTGCAGCAGTGATTGGCCGTCCGTCAGCTGCACCAGCGGCTTGTTTTGACCGAGCCGCGACCCGGCACCCGCTGCCGGAACCACGATCGAGATTGCAGCCGACTCAGTCACGCAGAAGTAACGAGCGGCCATCCCTTGCGCAGAGCACGGCATGCAATTCGGCAACAATAGACAAGGCTATGGAGGTCGGAAGCTCAGCTCCAATGTCCAGACCCGCAGGCCCAAACAACGCATCGGTATGCTCGCACTCTGCCATGTCGATCAGCTTTTGACGCCGCGCTCGTGGACCCAACAGACCAATATAGGCGAGATCATGAGAAACCAGTTGGCGCAAGTAATCGGCGTCGTTTTGCAGGTGATGGCTCATCACCACAGCGGCGTCGAGGGTGTCCAGGTCAACAAACTCTGACAAATCGT
>BQJN01000045.1 GCA_021604725.1 Lysobacteraceae bacterium
CGCCAACCTGGCCACCGCTTTGGGCTTTGGAAGAACGCGTGAAGTCGGCCTGCGCAAGGCCTTTGGGGCGAGCCAAGGTCAATTGCTGCGGCAGTTTTTGCTGGAGAGCATTACGCTGGTGTTGTTTGCCGGTTTACTGGCTCTGGCCAGCGTTGAGCTGTTGTTGCCTGTCTATAACGAGTGGGTAGGGCGCAGTGTTGAGCTTGAGTACCTGGACATTATTCCGACGCTGATTGCAACTTGCATAGGCACTGGGTTACTGGCTGGTGCCTATCCGGCTTATCTGATTTCGCGACACCAGGCGGTTGCAGGTCTACGAAATGATTTGCTGACGGGGCGACGTGGCAGCCGCGTGCGGACCTTGTTGATTGCCAGTCAATTTGCGATATCGCTGTTCATCCTGGCACTGGTTGCCATCATTCAGCTTCAGAATGCAAAACTCATCGAACTCAATGACAGCTACCCTCGATCAGAGGTGGTGGTACTAAGCCAGATCGAAGACAGCCGGGTAGTGGGTAAAGTTCAGCAACTAGGCGATGCCTTGGCCTCGGTAGCGGGCGTCAGGTCGGTGACTTTTTCAAGTGGCATTCCGTTTCTGCAGACCGGTGGGTCCATCACCGTTGTCGACACGGGTGTCGCGCCAGACGACGCCCTGGAGCTTTTGATGGTCTCGATGGATGCGGCGTATTTTGATGCCTATAACATCAACTTGACGTCGGGCCAGATGATTGATTTCACCCGCGACGACGGCGGCAGTCGAGAAGTTGTAATCAACCAAACTGCGGCGCAGCAATTGGGCCATCCGGTTGCTCAAGACAGCATTGGTCGGGTGTTCGAGGCTGTCGACGAAAACGGCGACAAACAACACTATCGTGTCGTCGGTACCGTGCTTGAGCAGTACTTCCTTGGTGTTCACATGAAAGAGCAACCCATCGCGTTCTCGATCGACCCTGACCGCTACGAGTTTTGCTCCGTTCGTTTGGATCGGCCAATTGATGATGAGCTGCTGCAGCAGATCGACGCTGCCTGGGCCAAGGTCATACCTGAACTACCAGTACGACGAGCCTTTTTAACAGACTACTTCGATCGATTTTTCCGGATCCCCCGGCTCATCGGCCAGTTGATTGCATTGTTTGCAGGCATTGCAATCACACTGGCACTCATCGGTTTGTTTGGTCTAGCTGCATTCATGGCGCAACGACGAACCCGGGAAATTGGTCTTAGAAAAGTCATGGGTGCCGAACGCAACCAGCTGATTCGTTTGCTGATTTGGCAATTTACCCTGCCCGTGTTGTGGTCATTGCCTGTCGCCTTGCCTCTAGCATACTGGGCGTCTGACATTTATCTCGACTTCTTCGCCGAACGGGTCGCACACGTGATACCAATCATTGCAGCGACCAGTATTATTTGCCTGTTCATAGCCTGGTTGGTAGTTGCTGTTCACGCCATTGGCGTCGCCCGCGCCCGGCCAGCCCAGTCGCTTCGCTATCGTTAAGGAAGCTCTGATCACTTCGAATGCGGCGATAGGGGCATTCACATTATGACTACACGGCGTCGTCTAACGTGAAGCGCGACACGACAAAAATTTGGGTGGAAAAAGTGCGTTGGATTACATTGCTTGCAGCGATCGCCATGCCATTGGTGGCAGCTTTCTCGAACATGGGTTACTTCGGTCCGACCAATGGTCAGATCTCGAATCAGTACCCCACCCTGATTGTCGCCGCTGGTTACGCATTCTCTATTTGGGGCGTGATCTTTCTACTGGCGCTGGTTTTTGGGATTGCCGATTGGCGGCGGTCTACCGGCATCAATGATCGCACTCGCCTTATGGTGATTGCCGGCTACTTGTTGACCACCAGTTGGATGGTTGTCTTCTCTCAGCTTTGGTTCTGGGGCGCCCTGGCGGTGATGATCGGTGCCTTTGTTTGTTTGCTTTACGCTGCGCTTCAAGCCCATGACCACGGGTCTGGCATTGCGCGCTGGGCCTTGGGGATGCACGCCGGCTGGTTGACGCTGGCGCTGTTTCTAAATATTGCTCAGGTGATTGTAGCGTTCGAGTTGCTGCCCATCGACAACATGTTGAGCTGGACCCTTGTGTTGTTTGTGCTCAGCGCATCGGTCGCCGCCTGGGCGTTGATTCGAATGCGCGGACTGGTTGCCTATGCCATCCCCGTAATCTGGGGACTTGTTGCCGTGTACATCAAGCAAAGTGCCGCTGGCCTGCCAGGCGGCAATGTCGCGGCGCCGGTGGCCTTAATCCTTGCGGCCGGGTTCCTGCTGCTGACTATCGGCTTGCAATGGCGAGCCCGAAGCAGATAAATCTCAATCTGCAGTCCGGTCCGTACGAGACCCTCGAATAGCCACCAACCCGACCAATGCTGCCAACACCTCGATCAGTGTCGCAGCAACGATCGACGACGAGGGCATGCCATCAAGGGCGATGCTTAACAAACGAGCTAGGCCGAATGAGCCAAAGACCAGTACGCTTAGCCACAATGCGGTGTGGCGCAAGCTGTTCTGGAATGTGCTCGCTACGATCAGCAGCCCACTGCACAACAGCAGTCCGCCGGGGGCCCGAATTTCAGACAGCAGGCTTGCGTTATCGCCCAGAGCGATGTCATTGCTGCCGTAAAAGGCATGCGGGGTGAACAAGATGGCACCGCCGATCGCCGTTAGGATCAATCCTGCCATTCCCAAGTAAAGGACAGTCATTGTGTTTTTCATCTGGTGTTCGCCTCGAATTCGAAGGTGTGCCGAGCGTGTAGCGACGAGCGCTGTGAGCAGGCCGCGATGAGCTGGTGGCCGCTCACGCCACATCCGCTTGTGACTGAACGTCCCAAACGCCACGTGCGGCGATCCGCTGAGCAAACGCCGAAAAGTCGGCCGGCTCGCGACCGAGCGCTCGTTGCACACCGTCGCTCAAATAGGCGTTGCGGCCATCAAGAACCGTGTCGAACAGGTAATTCAGCAGCCACGCAACATCAGCGGGGGCACCGGATCCTTCAATTGCGCTTGCGAACGTTTCGGCCGGAATTGGCACAAACGGTATGCTGCGGCCGGCAGCTTCCGATATCTCGGCAGCGAGGTCTGTGAATGTCATTAACCGTGGGCCGGTGACCTCGTAGATTTCATGTGCGTGCCCATCTTCCGTCAATGCGGCGACAGCGACCTCGGCGATATCATTGACGTCGATAAACGGCTCCGGAATATTGGCTGCCGGCAACGTAATCGCCCCGTCCAGTACCATGCCGGCAAACTCGCCCTCTGAGAAATTTTGCATGAACCAGCTTGCCCGCACGATGGTCCATTCGAGATCGGTTTCCTGAACAATCGTTTCGCAGGCCTGAGCTTCCTGCTCACCGCGACCCGACAGCAACACAAGCCGCTTCACACCAGCATCGACGGCAGCGGCAACGAACGCCCGTACCGTTTCGGTCGCGCCGGGAACAGCCAGGTCGGGCGCGTAGCTCAAGTAGACGGCGGAAACGTTGTCGAGGGCGGGTGACCAGGTGGCTGCATCGTTCCAGTCAAACGATGGTGAACCCGAGCGCGATGCGATACGCGTCGTGATGCCTTTGGCTTGCAGTCGTTGGGCAACGCGGCGTCCTGTTTTTCCGGTGCCGCCTAGAACCAAGATTTCGTTGCTCATTGTGGTCTCCTGATAGTATTTAGGGTGTACAGGAGAAACTTTAGTGACAGCGGGCAAATGAGGCCATGCGAGGAATAATCAAAGTCATACGTATTCGTCTCGAATTGACGCATGGATAACCTGGGCGGTTTGTTGGACGCACCGAGAGCGCGCGGTGCATTCGCGTTGCGAAACGTGATGAGCGAGCCGTGGTCGTTGAGAATCCTCGCCGAATCGCCACTGACATTGATTGCTGGCGTTGCTGGCGACTGTTGGGTGGTTCCGGATCAGGGAGAGGCGGTGCGGGTGGGGCCGGGTGACATTGCGGTGACCCGCGCGCCGGATCACTACAATTGTGCCGATTCGCCAACGACCTCGCCGATGGTTGTCATTCATCCCGGCCAGAACTGCTGCGATCTGGAGGGTAAGTCGGTACTCGACTCAATGACGCACGGAATCCGAACCTGGGGCAATGACCCAGATGGCGATACGGTTTTTCTGGTCGGTGCCTATGAGCACCTGAGTGACATCAGCGATCGACTGTTGCGCGCCCTGCCACCTGTCATCTCCTTGTCCAAAGATGAGTGGGAGTCGCCGCTGGTGCCGTTGCTCAGCAAGGAAGTGGTAAAGGATGAACCGGGGCAGGCGGCTGTTCTGGACAGGTTGCTCGACCTTCTGGTCACCGCTGTGCTGAAGGCCTGGTTTGCTAAAAACGATGCCAACCGGCCGCAATGGTGGCGCTTCCAGGGTGATCGAATCGTTGAAAACGCCTTGGGATTGATGCACGACCATCCGGCCCGTCAATGGACCATGGCGTCGCTGGCTTCAGAATGCGGAGCCTCTCGCGCATCACTTGCGCGTCGCTTCAGTGATTTGGTCGGCGAGCCACCAATGACGTTTCTCAAGAACTGGCGAATGGCGCTGGCCGCAGACTTGCTGTGCCTTCCCAATGAAACAGTGGGCACGGTCTCAGAAAAGGTCGGCTACTCCTCACCCTACGCATTTAGCGCGGCATTCAAACGTGTGCGGGGGGTCTCCCCAGCCGATCATCGAGTGCAGTCGCATGCTTAGCCGATAGACGTTTCGTCTTCGTGCTTCACCGAGAAGCTGAGCCTGGTCTGAGCTTCTCAATGACCTGTGCATCCACCCAATAGATATTGGCATTGCCGGCCTCGTTTGTTCTATGGAAGAACAGATATTTGCCGTCTGGCGTCACGCTGGCGGCGGCGTCCCAACCTGCGGTGTTTATGTCGCTACCCAAGTTGATTGCTGAGCCCCAACTGCCATTGGGCTGTCGAAAGCTGACATAAATGTCGGCGCTACCAAACCCTTCGTCCCTTCTGCCATCCCAAAGCAGATAGGACTCATCCGGCGCGATGAAGGGGTGGGCATTGAATTTCCCGGTGTTGATCTGATCGCCAAAAAGCTGTGGTTCCTGACGCTCGCCGTTGATCAGGCGCGAATAACGCAATACCCCACCTTCGTCCTCAGAGCCAATCTCGTCATAAACATAGGTACCGGCGGCCGATACGGTCAGGCGCATGATGGCAGTTTCTTCGTAGGGTGACCCCAGGCTCTTCAATTCTGACCAGCCATCGTCGGTACGCTCCTTGTAGCGCCTGCCCAGGTGCATCGTTGACCCGTCTGGGGAAATGAAGGGCTGTCCGACCCTCGATGACAATACCGATAGCTGCCATCGATCGTCGACTAACTCATAGACCACAAACTGAGTGTCTGCACTGCCGTCGATATCTCTGAGGAAATAGAACGCCTTCATGTCGGGTGAAAAAGTGCCGCCATAAGAAAAGCGCTCGGTTGAAACAATGCCTGGAGCGAACACCTCAGGCGTCGATCCGGGCGGGGTTTGGCCGAGATAGGGCCCTTTCACGGGCTTGTTCAGGTTCGATAACCAGGTCACTGCGCGAACGCCAGTCATCGGGAACGCTGTCTGATGGCTGCCCTCAATCACGGTTTGCGTTATGGACAAGCTGTTGTCCTTTCTGCTGTTGAGCGAGGCAATGAAGTTGTCGACATGCCCACCCAATTCCTCCTCCAGGGAGCCATACGAAATGAAAACGTTGGCATCCATGTTGCCGGGCTTGCGCTCAACCTTGGCTTCGATCTCGGCCGCATTCCGAAGTGATGGGCTGCCGAGAATGTAGTTCTTGAAGGTGTCGGGCTGGGCCAGAAGTATGTAGGCGCCAAACGATCCGCCGGCAGAGTAGCCGAAGTAGCTGCGGCTGTCAGGGTTGGCACGATAGTGGTTCTCAACATACTTGATGACATCGTTGCGAATGAACGCCAGATGTTGTTCGGCCTGGCCAAACTGGTATTTGGCCTGACGCTGTGGGTCGCTTGATTCGGTGACCGTGTAATCTCGAAACCGACTCGCATACGCACCGACGTCTGCTTTTAGCTCTTCGTCGATGTCGGTTTGCCAGGAAATTCCGACCAGGATCGCGTCTTCCATCAAAAACGCAGTCGACGCGGACAGCAACTCAATATGCCACACGGCATCGGTGAAATAGAGCACCGGGTAGCTAACGTCCTTGCTTTCCAGGTAGTCCTCGGGCAGCTTGATGTAGAGCTCATACTGCCGGTTGGATTGAGAATCCTGAATAGGCACTACATTCGTTCCTGGTATTTCGAATCGTTTTTGCTCAAGCGCGTTAACGCTGGCAATCGGCAACAACAACGCGGACAAGTACAGGCAATTGACTAGTTTCATCGAAGATCACTCTTGCACATCGGAAGAACCGAGTATGGGTCGACGGCCTAAGCAACACTTGATTTTGGGCTGACTTCTAGCTGATTTATGACTGGCGACCGGGCGACATTGTCAGCGCCGAACGGATCGATATTTGCATAAATAACAGAAGCTTATGTGGTGTTAGTCGGCCAATATCGGAGCGTGTGATAAGATGAAATCGCGCTTTTACGGGCCTTCGATCCTTCCCTCGCATCCCAAGAGACTTTATGGCAACACAGTATTGGGTCGATGATTTCTTCGTCGACTTGTCGCGAAACCAGGTGACCCACAACGGGCAATCTCAGACGCTAGCGCCCAAGGCCCTTGCGGTGCTGACCCACCTGGCCAGGAACCAGGGCAAGGTGGTGAGTCAGGATCAATTGCTGTCAGAGGTCTGGCGCAACAGGATCGTGTCGCCCAATACTTTGCAAAGGTGCATCGCTCAGCTTCGAAAGGCACTTGGTGACGACGGCAAAGTCCAGGTCTTCATCAAAACGCATGCCAAACAGGGCTATAGCCTGGAGTGTGATGTTCGTTGGCATGAAGAAGTCGAAGTCACCAAGCCTGCCAGCAATCAGCCTAGCTCAGCTTCCCAGCCCAAGGTCGACAGGGGTAGGATCGTTGATTCGGCGAATGGGTCGGGTCGTCTACGGACCGGGCTGGTCGTTATTGCTGTCGTCGTTTTGGTGATCCTGGCCAGTGGCTACCGATACCTTACTGCTGAGCATTCGTCACCGTTGCTGGTTACCGAGGTCCGGGCACTAACGGCGACCGACGATAAGGAGTTTGATGCGACCTATTCGCCGGATGGTCAACATTTCGTCTTCCATCGCTACCTGGACAAATTTTGTGTCAACAAGCTGTGGGCCAAGGACGTCAGCACACAGAGGGAATCCCAGTTGACCACGGACTGGGGTGCCTACGGTAGCCATAGCTTTTCCAAAGACGGCAATAGACTGGCCTTCATGGCAACCAAAGCGTGTAGTGAACCGCTAACCCAGACCAGCTGCTATGACCTGGTCGCCCTGGATTTCAATGAAGCGCTTGAGAGTCCTCAGCAGCCGCAAGTATTGCTGCAATGCAAAAACTCGGAGATTAGAAAGCCGATCTGGATAGGCAACAATGCTATTGCGTTGATGCAACGGCATGCACAGCGTTGGAAGCTGATTAGCTACTCGCTTTCCGAGGGCAGCAGCACTGATTTGCATGTTATGTCGGAAGGGAATTTGGTCGACTTTACCTATTCCCAAAAGGACGAATTGTTCGCTGTGATCAGCATCCATGTTGACGGCCAGCATTACATCGAGATGCTCCGTCCCGATGGGCGTATTTTGTCCAGACATCAGATCGAATATCCGCAAGGCGTGTCGCGATTTAACAAGTTCTTCCCGAGCTTTGACCCGCTGAACCGACAACTGGTTTTCAGCACAGGCAAGCAGCTTTTTACGTTGTCTTATGAAGGCGAAGTGGCCAGGATTGACATGCCTTTGGCCGACAATATGGCGCGACCAGCGTTTCACCCGAACGGCAAGAAGTTACTCATGATCAGAGGGCCGTACGATAGTGATATCGTGCGACTTTCCCTCAGTGAGGCGGCTGGGCTAAGCCGTTCGGAATCAACTTCGACCTATGCAAGTTTTGAGCGATCCAATCTAGGCGAGGACAGTGCTGTCTTTCAGCCGGGTGGTGAACTGGTGGCATTCTTGTCCGATCGGTCCGGTGGCACCCAGCTTTGGGTTAGCGATGGCAACGGGCCACAACAATTGACCAATTTTGAGGTCGACACCTATGTTCGAGGGATCACGTGGGCGGCAGACGGCAACAGCCTTCTGGTCAATGCCAACGATGTCCTAATGCAGGTTTTTCTGGATGCAACGCAACGAACTTTTCCAACCCAGAGCCCTGTTGCTGTGCTTTTCCATTGGGATAGCCAAAACAACGTCGCATTGATACTGACCCGTATTGCCGGCATGTTGAGGCTGGCGGAGGCTGATTTGAGCACACGGCAGATCCAGCAACTTTCCGACAAGATCATCCTCTGGGCGCTCAGAAGCGAAGATGGCGAATTGATCTACAAGGATCACACGGACCGGTTTTGGCGGCCGGGACCAGTTGAAGATCGGCCTATTCATGCATTGGACCGGCAGGGCGGAGAAAGTAAATCCTTCGTGATCGATGGCAACTCGATCTATGCGATCAACGACGACAATCAGCTGTGGTCGTATGATCTGAACACGGATACTTTCGAAGTAATCGGGGAGTTTGGCCCCGAGGTCGACAATCTAACGGATATCAACCGGGACCAACTGCTGATGACGGTGCAGGTTTCAGCCAAGAAAGAAGTTGTTGAGCTGACATTGGCCGACTAAGTAGAGGTCGTCCACGATTAGCCATCCGTGGCTAACGCGGACACGAACTTTCAGAAGCGTGGTTATGAAAGTTTCTCATTTTCAATGGCTTGAAAATGCCGGTCCATCCGTGGACCGGTCGAGCTGGTCCAGAAACGTAAACTGTGGACGCGCTCTAGCTAGAGGTCGTCCACGATTAGCCATCCGTGGCTAACGCGGACACGAACTTTCAGAAGCGCGGTTATGAAAGTTCTTCATTTTCAATAATTTGAAAATGCCGGCCCATCCGTGGGCCGGTCGAGCTGGTCCAGAAACGTAAACTGTGGACGCGCTCTAATTAAAGGCCCAGACACTTTTCCGGCGAGGCTTTGATGTAGTCTTCCGGGAGTTGCTGCAATTGATGCGGCTACCAATCGCGACTATTCAATCAATCGCATTGGTTCACTGCGATGCCGTGACCGATAATAAATCCATGGAATCTCGTCGCCTTGGTACAGCATGGTCTTGCCGTTGTCGGATATTTCGGGGTAGGTAATGTAGCGGGTGTGAAGGCGTGCTCTGGAGCCTGTCAAGGTGTCGAAAGTATCTGTGTGCCACACTGCTTCACCTGGCTCTTGTATGCAAAGCCAAGTCAGCACAAAGCGCTGTCCGTTGGCCGATAGGTCGGACGACGCCTGTTCGCACGAATCCTGGGGCGCGCCAATAACCTGGTTCGGGGCACCGGAGCGGTGGGCCAGCATGAACTCGCCGTTCAAGCCGTTTGGGAATAGAGCCACCTTCATGTTTCTGGAGATTCGGAAGTTCTGCTGAAACCGGCGCGAGCCTTGACCGGCTGTGGGTGGCAGATCTATCCATGGACCAGAGCTGCCAGCATTTTTGAAAAAGCGGCGTATTTTTATCCCGGTCACAAAGGCAAGTTTTGCGTTGTTGCCAACTGCGAATGTCTTGACAATGCCCATTGCAAATCCGTGCTGGTCTACACTTGCCAGCGACAGTTCCCGGGTTCTGGTATCTATCAAATACACATCGGCAGTCGCATTGGTATCGCGCTCGCTCAGTTGCACGGTGGTTACAAAGCCCATGTAGTTGCCATCTGGACTGAGTTGCAATGCGTTGTTGCCAAAGGTGAAGCTGTCGCCATTTGGGGTATAGCTGACAAGTCGACGAAGCGTCCGGCCAGTCGTGTCATACAGCCAGTACTGGAGCTTGAAACCATTCATCCTGCAGACCACGATTTTTTCGGCCATATGCGACAACGCGTAAGTCGGAAAGGTACAGTCCGTATTTGGCAAGCTCACAGTTTGGGTGTGGCGTTGCTGTTGGATGTCGTAGATGCGAAACCCATTGGTGATAGGGGTGACCGAATAGCCGCCGTCAGGTGACAAGGAGCCATCCCCGAAGTAGGTGACTAAATCGGATGGTGGCGGCAGTGACTGAGCAGATTGCAACCACATGGGCTTGCTCTCACGTCGCCTGCGGTCGAACAGCCAAACCAACTCTTCCCCTTGGATCAACAAGGCATTTCCCGAGTCGGAAAGCTGCAGCTGGGACAAGCCCACCGTGTGTGCCCGGACGCGCCTGCCATCTGCTTGCGTGTCGACAAGCTCAGTACGAAGAAAGAACGGTATGATTGATGTGCCCGACGGGCAACGCCAATGCACGGCGACAAAGCGACCTGATCTTGATGGTGCCATGCTTAGCTGTCGGCAACCAAGATTCGGGCCATCGATCACTTCCGGCGGACGATCAATAAACGAGGCCATTATTTTCTCATTGTCGTCCACGGTGTAGATCGCTGTCCGTTGATTTCGGGAAATCAGCAGGTTTGCGTCGGCATTTTCTGCAA
Source organism: Lysobacteraceae bacterium (assembly GCA_021604725.1). GTDB lineage: Bacteria > Pseudomonadota > Gammaproteobacteria > Xanthomonadales > BQJN01 > BQJN01. Next base: position 10,572 of record BQJN01000045.1, read on the forward strand.
CCGTGAAGTGGCGTCTGGAGATGCCGCGAGGGCCAAGTAGTCGCAGCTCGCTCTGGTGGCGAAACACCAGCCTTCCCCGTCCGTTCAAGGTAAATGTCTCGACATTGCCAATCGCATCGCCGCTGTGGTCAACGCTGGCAAGCCGCAGCTGATCTGACGCCGTGTCAAGCGTGTACACGTCTGGCGCATCATTGTTGTCGCGATCATCGAGCGGCGAGCTGGTAACAAACCCAACAACCGCCCCGTCCGGACTGATCGCCAGTCTGCTGGTCAGTTGTAGTGCATCGTCATCAAGGGCGATCAACACCCGCATAGAGTCGGCCATCGTGTCGTACAGCCAGTATTCGATTGAACTTCCGTTTCGTTGGCAGAAGGCAACGAACTCGGCTCGATCCGACACTGCCAGCTGCCCTGGTTCACATAATCGATACGGCAAATCGACGGTCGCCGCATAGCGTTGAGCGTCGATGTTGTAAATGTATATGCGGTCGCCATCGGCATGAATATTCCGAAATCGATCATCCCAGGTAGTCACAATGTGGCTGCCGTCGGGCGACAGGTAATTGCTACCTGCTGGCCCCGTCACAACGCCATGCCGCGGGATCAACTCAACCGAATCGATTTGGCCGTGTGCCAGCGACGCAAAAACAATGCCGGCGCTGACCATCGGTAGAACTGATAACCACCTGCGAATGCGCGTCATGGCATCCCCTCTAGTTGATCTTGATTGCGCCTACTTTGCCACATCGGGCTGAACGCCGGCTGAACAACAGTCGACTTGCAGCACTCGTATTGCGCAATCCTCTGCGATACGTCCCTGTATCGCTGAGAATTTCACGTACGTGAACGGTCGATCAAACCGCTACGGATTTCCACATATGTCAGTCGGTCACGGTGTGGTCGTTTTCGGTGCGATCTGACGATGGTAGGTGATCTTGATCGTTCCGCCGGTATTGAATGCAGCGCGTTGGTTGTTACAGGTTCCCGAACTGCTGGTCTGTGCACAAAACTGCGATCCACCTGGGCCGGTGATCAAGGTATTGGGCGCAGTGCAGGCACCATTGCTTGCCGCGGGTGCATCGACGGGTCCGGCGCATTGGCTGGTTGGGTTCGGATACCCTGATGGGTTGGTGCAGTTTGTGGCAGCCCAGCCAAATACGCCTGGCCTATTTGTGTTTTCGCCCAATGCCTTGTTTTTGGCGATGCTGGTCGCGGATGGCCAGGCCTGTCCGCTACCTGCGTCCGTGGTATTGATGCTCAACACGGCATTTACTCCGTTAACCGCGCTAATGTCTGTGTCGTCGGCATTGGCGCAAGTCGATCCGGTGGCCCCATTGGCGCCAAAATTGAGTGAGGCTTCTGCCAGGTTTGTGGCATTGGGGTACGTTGTGCCGGTGCCGCCGCAGCCGTTGTTACCCTCGGTCGTGCCATTGAATCCTTCGGTGAAGAAGAAGTTGGCAGTCAGCGCCGGCGTACATTTTTGCGTTTGAAAACAAGAGAATGTCTGCGGGTTGTAGGTGATGGTCTCTCCGGCATCCATCAAGTAAGCCCCTTTGGTGGTGACGCCCGAGGGGCCGGTGAATGAAACCGATTTTCCGGAGACCGACGAGCTGAAGTTCAGTTTTGAATCGTTTATGGACTCAATCTGAGTACCGAGGCTCGTGCAATTGGCGGGTGGGCTTGATGGTGGTTGTCCCAACACCAGGTTGGCATAGACTGCCCCCTTGGAGGCGTTGTGAACCGTCAATGCGGTCGGCGACTGCCCCTGCGCAAGGTGGTAGTCTGTTGAAGTCTGGGTGCTGGGAGCGTCGGCAGCCGTGAGCTTGGTGGTGCATAGAGCTGCGGCCAGGGTGGTGCTAACGATGGTAGAGAATATTCGTGCTGTAGACATGTGTAACCCCTCTTTGGTGTGAGCCATAGCCATTGTTCAGACGAGTGTCACAAACTTCTCAAGCGGAACGTGCGTCTGAGTCAGTGGGTGACTCTGGTTATTAAAAAGTGCATAAGTATACTATCTGTGCTTAGAGAGATGCGCAATGTGGCCATGATTGGCTGCAGATACCGCTGGACATGAAAATATGGAATGTATACTGTTATACGCTGTTTGTACGGGTGGGCACGGGGAGCTACTTCAATGCATCTTTTATCTGGATTACGTTTATCGATAACCCTGGTCGCAGTGCTGTCTTTGACCTTGCTCAGCTCAGCCGCCCAGGGGGCCTATGAAAATTGCACGGCTGATGGCTGGCTTGAAAAGTCGGACCAGGCCTTCGCGGCCGATTGCGCCGACATGGCCTTCAATGGCGACCTTGAACAGCGACAAACCTTGGCCTGGATGTTCTTTACCCGGGTCAACCAGTTGATTGATGACGCCGACGGCGGCATGTCTGGAAAGGGTAAAGTGCCCGTTTGGATGGCCTGGCCGACCGACCCGGACACCTTCGACACCGCGAAACCCTTCAAGTTTGGAGCCGAGCCGCGCGCAAAAATGAAACCCTCTGCCGAGAAGAAAGACATCGATGCCGGCCGCATTGCTACGGCCGATCCCGATGGCGCCAACGAAGAGGTTACACGCAACAAAACCAGCTATGACTACCTGATCAGTAGCGGTTTGACGACGAAACTGGATGTCGCCGCGTTTTTCAAAGAGAACGACTATGTTGACATGCCGGTCGGCTCGGTTGAGCTGAAGGCATCCTGGCTGCAGGTGACTGATGGTAGTCCGGTACCCGACGGCGCGCTGACCTTCAAGTTCGACAGCGGTGAGTACTGGTGGCGTGGCTTGCATATCATGGTCAAGATGCAGCCGCTGTCCGATCCAGGCGACGCCTTCTATAGCGAGGACCCGAGCTGGTTCTGGACCACATTTGAATTCAACGACAATACCGGTGTGGCCCACGTGCGCGATAACTTGATCACCCAGCGCGCGCCTCTTTCAGAAAAACAAATAGTCGATATCCTGACCGCAGGCGGCATTGCCGATTTCGGTTTCGAGGCCTATGCGCCGAATGGCACGCAGATCCGCTTTACCGAGAATGGGACTGGTGCAACGCCGGTGATCTTGGGGCATACCAATATGGAGGACTTCGCGGGCAGCCCGAACACTGCCCAGCCTCGCTACTGGAATCGCTTTGAAGCCAGCTGTCACAGCTGTCATGCCACCGCGTCATACAATCCTGACACGGCGACGTTCTTCCCGTTTTCGGTGCCTACGGGCGCATTGCATCCCGGCTACAACATGACCGATAGCGCCGGTGTGGTCCGCTACCTCGGCCAAGGCTACAAGTCACTGGATTTCATGTGGCCGATTGCGTTTCAGGCGCGTTGAGCGCAATAGCTTTTTAGTCGCCACGAGGCGCAATCAGAACGTCGGGAGGCTTGATGAGACTGCGGCTGACCTTCCTCCGCCGCCCAACAAGCTCCTCCTGATTTGGTTCCGTCTTTCTACCGAATCTCGGCTGCCCAGGTACCAATGCCGCTGAAGCTGGTGCAGGTGTACTGCCCCGATGCCTGGTTCCCCAAGATCGTACCGTCGTAGCGGCAAGTGGCATCAGCCCCCTGCCGGACGATTCGCACATTGTTTCCGATCAGGGTCATGGTCAGGACAGCCTGATAACCGCCTTCCCAGACCGCATCAAACACATTGCTTGTTCCGCGTCTGGTCCAAGTGCCTCGAAAATCCTTTTCGCTCTCGATCCATTGCCGACCCAGCAGATCGCCGACCGGTGCTGGTGAGGGCATCTGCGTCGCCGCCGATGTCGGTTGATAATGAGGTAAGGGCGTCCTAATCGAAAGTTTCTCGAATATTTCATAGTGCTCAGTGTAATAAATATATACCTATTGGTTTTTTCTGTTAATGTAATACATCACAAAAGGGGCCGTGAGCATTATGAACATAGTTAGACACACTTCCCTTTACTTACTCATCTTGTGTTTTCCTTCATCAAGCTTCGCGAGCAGCGGACTGATAGATGTGCACGAAGCAACGTACGGACTAAGCTGCGACCCTGCCGCAACGGGAAATGTGAGCGATTTTGTGTCGTCATCCTGCAATGGAAAGGTGTCATGCGATTACGCCATTGACCACGGAACAATAGGTGACCCTTCACCTGGCTGTGAAAAAGATTTTTATGTTTTTTATGAATGCAATGGGCGCTTCCTGCGGACCAAAGTAGGCAAGGAGGCTTCTGGGAAAAGCGCGTATTTGTCCTGTGATCTATGGACGGGATTGCAAGGTGTAGAACTAGAAAGAATCGTCAAGATCCAACAAGCCAGCAGTGGTCGCTATTTGGACTCTAAATATCCAAATAATTCAGTCGACGACTATCGTGTAGTGACTAGTCGATTCAGCGCTCAAAGCTTTGCCACACAAATGTGGTCGGCTAGCGGACCTAAACAAGTGGGAGACTGTACCAATGCGTTTGTGTTCACGCAGGTAGCCAGTAGCCGCTTGCTGGATGCCCACATAAATATCAATAATTATGGTGTCGTAACACGGCAAAGTCAGTTGAGTTCAGGCCGTGACTCTGAGCAATTTGCGAGCCAACACTGGCAGATCCAGGCCGCCGGCAAGGGCCTATATACCATCCGACAGTGTGCTAAGGGGGAAGGAGAAGGGTACCTTGACGCATTTGAGTCTAACGAGAATGACTTCCGTGCTGTAACTCGACCCGATCAGAAAAATGATTCTCAGCGGTGGCTCATCACTATCATGGGTGGCTAGCCCAGAAAGTTAAAAATGGAGCTTTGATTGGTTCGAATACAAATCCCGCGTACAGGTTTAGTTAGAGTTTCGCGGCGGGTGGACCAGCAACAGGTCACAGTTGATCGCAGGGACCACTGCGCGCAGCGCGCCGCCAAGCAGGTATTCGTTTATTGGCGTTCGCGACAATGAACCCATTGCGCAGATCGACTGCTCTCGCGCATGGGCGTATTCGATAATCGCTTCGGGGCTCTCGGCGTGTGCCATCCACACGTCTTCAGGCTCTTGTTCCCCGACAATTTCTGCGATCTGCGCCCGGCCTTCGGCCTCGCGCTGAGTGCGGTCGGTCGACATCGGGTGCATGCCGAGCGCATGAAAGATCTTCACGGCCCCCTTCACTGCCGTCGCCAGCTGCGTGCCGCTGGCGAAGATGCAGTGGTCCAGACCACTGGGCTTGGCATGACGGTGCGATGGGTCCAGGCACACCATCACCTGCGGTGGCTCGGTCCACATCGAGTCCTTGACGAGCAGCAGGTCTGGTCGACAATCGCGAACCACATGCCATTCTTTGCGGCTTGGATGATGAGCCCTGCGCAGCCCCATAACCACGAGATCGGGTGGGTTGTCCTTAATCGACTGCAACAAGGTGGCGTCGAACGGATAGCCCCATACCACCTCTACGCTGAGGTCGGAAATGGCCGTCTGTTTCGCCAGAGCTTCCAACTTGGAGCGAGTGGCTTCGACGACGTCGCGGTGGGCTTCCGGATCGGGAAGATGAAAAAGGTCAAACGCGTGCGCGGGCTCATGGACCACGCAGAACAGCTCCAGCTTGGCAGGCTGTTGTTGCGCAATCAGTACCGCTCGTTGGAGAACCGTGGAGTTGGGGTTGTCCGGGTCCAATATCGCCCTAATTGTTCGCATAATCTCCTCCCGTTTGATCCAGGTTTTGTGGCGCAACACTCTGAAGTCGCTTGTCGATCAGCGGCTGCAGGCATTATCAATATAGTGGATTGATGCCGACAAAAACTTGAGGTCAGGCAATTGGAAGGCACTTTGGGCGTCCTTGCATGTGTCCCCACATATGCTCGAATGTCGACGAGCGATTGGCGATAGTCCCTGTTAATCAGTCTGATCACGGTCAGCTCCAGCTCCAGCTGCAAGCTAGAAGTGGTCTCGTTGACATTTGACCGGCCGTTGCGCTCCCTCCATACTCCGGCTTTGGTTGGGAATTTCAGGGGGCTTTTGTGAGACTTCGTTTCAACTTTTGCAGTTGCTTTGCAACATGCATACTGATCGCCGCAGCTTCAACGAACGCTAATGCCGCGCTCTTGACTTCCAATGGGCTCGTGATCGACTGCTCGCAATCTCTGCCCGACACATGCGGGTCCAGCAGTGGTACCGGCACGATGGACCTGACGCTTGATGATGTGACCAATGAATTTTGCTGGAACATCAACTGGAGCGGGATGACGGGTCCCGCCACCGCAATGCACTTCCACGGACCGGCGTTGCCAGGGGCGGGCGCCGGAATTCGTGTCAACGTTGGAATGATTAGTGGACTAGCCTCGCCAAGTGTCGGTTGTACGACTGTCACGTCAGCGTTTGCTACGGAAATCATGGACGATCTTTGGTATCTCAACATTCACTCTACAGCCTTCCCCGGTGGCGAGATTCGTGGCCAAACGGCCAACCTGCCTGTCGATCTTATGAGCTTTGAGATTGACTAAATGTAGGAATTGGATAGGGCTATAGGGCTTGGACATCCACATTTGTGGATGTCCAATTCCGCTGCGTTTGCGGTCGGCTTGTTAGCGCATCTGAACCTCAATCGGCCAATACCACCTTGCCCTTCATCGCTGGATGAAATTGACAGATGTAGTCCGATGCCCATTGTTGCTCAACGACGAGTGTTTTCGACGCATTTTGGACCAGGACTCCGGTGTCCCAATTTCCATCGTTACTGCTCGCTGTATGGGGAGCGATATCGCGGTTGATCCAGGTGATTGTATCGCCAGGGTTGGCGGTGACGGTTTCCGGCACGAATTTGAAACTCCGGATCTCAACCACATGATTGACAGGCGACGCATTGGCAAGGCCTAAACTATTGAACGCCAAGGCCATGGCGACTGCCATGACCCTGACCAGGCGCTCTCCCAGACTCATCCTCGCAGGCTCTCAACCATCGCCTTGGCATGCTTTTCATGAGCACGGAAAATTTCCAACCCGGCTTCGAACAAGGTGCGGACCTCATCATTCTCGATGTTCGGGATGAAGGCGTTGGCGACAAGATTGTTGACTGCACTATGGTATGCCAGTTCATTTGCCGCATAACGCAGGTCGAATTCGTGACCACGAAGTTGCGCCAGCTCGTCGATGATCTTTTCGGAATCTGCAGTCAGTGACTGACTCAGGAAATTATCCTGTGGGCTGGCGCCGAGCTTGTCCAGAAGGGCGAGTGCTTGCGTATTGACGGCCGTGTGATCTCTGATCATGGTTCTGGCAAATTCATGAATTGCCGGGCTTTCGCTAAGGGCCAGGGCCAGGTGGGCATAGCGAATATCGATGTTGTCGGCGACATACGCAACGTGGGCAATCTCGAGATCGTTCAGGTCCGACGGGGACTGGGCTTGCGCCGGGGTCATGGCCAGTGTTGCTAACAGCAGGGATGTGATGGTCAAGCTTTTCATTCAAAGTACCTCATTGGTGGTGCATAGATCATGCAAAAAGATGAAATATCATTAAACGGCAAGTATCCAGGTCTAACAATAACCAAAAACACATAAAATATGACTAATAGTACGAAAGGTGTTGGTGTTATTGACTTTATGGTGATTTATGAGATGGTGTGTGCGTGGACCTGTTGAGTGACATCCTTTGCCGTCTGGAGATGACTGGAACCCTGTACTTCAGGACTTCATTCACTTCCCCATGGGGTGTTCGAGTTCCTTCCTTTCGAAATGTCGCCAGATTCCACTTCGCGCACAAAGGGGGGTGTTTTGTCCGAGTGGCTGGTGCTTCAAATCTCGTGGTGCTGGGTCAGGGTGACCTGATCATCATCCCTGGAGGTGCGGAGCACACACTGTTCTGTGACCCCAACTCCGAAGGGCAAGCGATCGCCCTGGATACGGTGGTAGAAGAGTCTGGGTTCACCGGCCACGGAGCGTTAGTTTACGGTGAGCCGGGTAGCCATCAGGAAACCCAACTGGTGTGTGGACACTTCGCATTCGACGAGGAAGCAAGTCATCCGCTGATTGATGCACTGCCTGCGTGCATTCATATCGAAAACCATTCAGAAACGGCTGGCCGCTGGATGGACAGCACCTTGAGTGTGATAGGCGAGGAGACGGCGCGCGGAGGCGTGGGTGGGGACTTCATCGCAATCCGCATGGCTGAAATCATCTTTGCCCAGGCATTGCGATCTTATCTGGCCAACGAGGGGGCAGACCAGCCGGTACTGTCTGCTTTCACCGACAAGAATATTGCCCCTGTGCTGGGTGTAATCCATGCCGACCCGTCGCGGCGGCTAACGTTGGAGTTTTTGTCGCGTGTGGCAGGAATGTCACGCACTTCGTTTATCGCCAAATTTTCTGAGTGCTTGTCAATGACGCCACTGAAGTACGTTACGTTTTGGCGCATGCAATTTGCCAGGCAACAGCTTTTGCGCTCTGAGAGGTCACTGTTGGCCATCGCCGAAGCCGTAGGCTACCAGTCTGAGTCAGCGTTCAGTCGAGTCTTCAAGAAGCATCACGGTGTCGCGCCTGCTACCTACCGTCGCCGCAATCGTCTGCAAAAAGCTTGAGTAGGCATTGTGCATCCCTCAGAAGGGCTTGAGGCACTGGCAGACCCGCCTCGACATCCATGTCGAGCCGTTCAGTAGTGCTCTACTGCCACACCGAAGCACCACAATATTGGGCCAGCCACTCTGACTTGTTGGCCAGAGTAATGCGTTTGCCATCTCTGATGATATCCCCTTCAGAACCGTTGAATTGATTGGGGTCGAAATTGGGCCAGACCTGCTCCATTTTGGCCTTCGACCACGCATTGAATCGTTGCAGGTAGGCTGGTCCATTCCCTTCGTCATTGGCTTTCTTGGCGGCGTAGGTAAACCAGTGCCATTGATAGACTTGCATCACAACGCAAACCTTGGGTGCATTCGGGTATAGGGTTTCGACTTTTTGGTACATCCCATCGAAGTCCAATGTTCGATCGCGACTGAGCTGTGTGATGAGCGCACCGGCCGTTTCGCCGGCGATTTCGCGAGCTAGACAATGATCTTGATTGACGCAGCGTGGGGCTGATCGCGCCAAATATGACTTGTAAGAGGCCAGTTGCTCCTGGGTCAACGGGGTCAACGGGCTGCCTTCTTTTAATAGTTTATAGGCCACCAGTGCGGTCATGACAAAACGGTCACAATTGGCGTAGTCGGCCCGAATACATGTTTTGCCGAACTCAACCGAATCGAATTTCGTTACGCCGACAAAAATGTCCTGCCAGGCGTCTAACGAGGACGCTACATCCCGCAATACTGATTCCATCATGGACGGCTGGCCCGCAGGCTTCGATTGGGTGTTTTGGGATGCAGGCGGCGTTGTGCTGGACGCTCGCGACGATTGCTTTTGCGCGGCAGCAGGCGTCGAAGATGACGTGCTTGCAGGCGGCTTTGATTGAGGCGTCGCGGTGGCTTCTGGTCGCGATTGAGAAGGTCGCGTCTGGTTGGTCGATGCGCTACTGGATGATCCATGGACTGGCGTTGTCGTTTGATCTACGCCGGATTCGGTTGCTGGTCGAGCGCCCGTGACTTCTTCTTCTGTTGCCCCGACTTGCTCCCCATATGAGGCGTCTGAACCGCTGTAGCCTTCGTCGTAGTAATACGTTTCCTCAACCGATTCCTCGTAGTACTCGTCTTGGTAAGCCTGGTCTTGATCGTGCGAGTCTTCAACGGTCTCGTCGTAGCCGTAGTCGTCGGCGTAATACTCATCGGACTCGTCGTAGTACTCGTCGGACTCGTCTAAATAGTCATCGTATTGATCGGCGTCGTTTTGATAGACCTGGTCGTAACCATCGTCGTATTGGTCTTCTTGATAGTAGTCGTCGTCGTAAGCGCTATCGTCTTCGTATTCATCATCGAAGTAGTAGTCGTCCTCATACGTATCCTCATCGGATTGCTCGTAATACTCCTGGTACGACACGTCCTCACTGGTCTGATCGTAATACTCTTCGTATGATGCGTCATCATAGGTTTCTTCGTAGTACTCCTCGTCCTCGTAGGTTTCTTCGTAATACTCCTCGTACGAATCTTCTTCGTCGTAGTATTCCTCGTATGAGCCCTCCTCGTCATAGGTCTCTTCGTAGTACTCCTCGTCGTCGTAGTATTCTTCTTCGTAATACTCCTCGTCGTCGTAGTATTCTTCTTCGTAATACTCCTCCTCATAGGACTCCTCGCTGTAGTAGTCGTCTTCCGTGTACTCGTCCTGACTGTTCTGCGCCAGTAGCGGCAACGGTAGCAATAACGTCGCAACAGCCAGCACTACAGTAGCGATTTTCAGATCGGTGAGCCGGCTTCCCAGACGTGCACTGCCCCTCACAGTCGCATTGGGTTTGATCGGAATTTCGCCAATGTGGTGTTGAGTGGTCGATAGCGCTGTTCGCATTTTTTTATCGCCTTGTTTGCGTTGTTGGTAGGGCCTACTGAGGTGCAGCCTAGCACGCCCAACACCCACAGTGGCGAGCTGGCAGGCAATCAAGTCGAAATCAGCTGGAAAGCATTCAGCACCCTAAACAGGGTGGATTTCTGCCACGGACCACCTCACGAATTGCGGCTTCCAGGGGCCAACTCCCGCCGGGGGCGGCGGGAGTCTCGCGATTCAGTCGAAATTGCCCAGAAAGACGCGATCATTGCGCATAGACACGTCATCAACCAGCAGCACTTCGCCGGTGGTGTCCGGTCCTCCAATGGTGGGTAGGCCAGGACAACGCCGACATAACAGAGGTGTGGGTGTTACTTCTCGTTACGCTCTGGGAGGACGGGGTGTCGGACCGTGCACGTGGTTTGAGAATCTAATCGAGAGGTGGGCGTCATTAACTGTTTGCGGGAATTTCCCGACGGTGCCGAGTTGCTAGATTTTTGGAATAGGTATCAAACACACTTGCATGATGTTCCCGGTCTCTCCGGCGACATTATCAGTCACGGTGACCTCCCAGTCACCGGCAAAGTTGGAACCATCAACCAGGTTGCGTAGCGAGCCCTCGGGTGCGTACACACCGTTGATGCCGATATCGCCAGATCCGCAAGCATCTTCGATCGGTCGGGTAGCATGGTCGTCAAACAGAGCATTGATGCCTTCTTGTAGACAACCGTCCGGGCTAGCCGGAACGCCGGGGCGGTCCATCAGCATGATGCTACCCACGGTGTGACTAAGTTCAATGGAGAGGTCACTCGGACGCGCATGGTCCGACACCAACACTGCTTTCATGCCGGCGAGGATTTGGCTTTCGGCTATGTTAATGGACGATGTGGCCCCTGCAGGATCGTTGTCCGGAATAGGTTGTGCAAGTGAAGTGCACACCGGCGTTTCGTTGCAGCTGCTTAAGTTTGTCAACTCGAATGTATCACTGAACAGGATGTCCGCATCTATCAACGCGATGTAGCCAAGGCTCGCCAGTCCCAGTGTACTGGCCTGATTGCGCTGACTGTCGATACTCGTAGGCAACGTTGTCCATGGGCCTTCAGGCGAGTCGGCAGCGACCAACTGCAAAGCTGACTCAGCCAAGCCGTTTATCTGGCAGTCCGAATACCTGACTTTCAGATCCGCAGAATTCCATCCCGTTCTGTCACTGGAAAAATGCCACGCCACATCAGCAGATGGAGCATCGAGACCGCTAAGCCCGAGATCTGTGCGGGTCAGCGTCACAACCTGTGTAGAGAGATCCCCGCTATCGAACGACAACCAGGCCTGAGCGCTTGGTGAATCGTCATCGCTGCCGTTTCGTACGACGCCCGCGGGGAGAAAGGCTGTATTTAGTCCAGGCGCGGCCTTAAAACTATACTGAGATTCGGACGCGGGCACCGATGGGCTAAACACGACATAACTCTCACCCGTGGATGCGTTGCCCGCATCAGCGCCGTACGCGCCGATAATTATGTCTGCCAGGCCATCACCGTTGACATCGCCAGCGGCAGAGACGCTCCTTCCAGAGAAGTCATTGGCATCGATGCCTTCAATTCTGAATCCGTCTGTGCCGAGTGATGCCAGGTCCACGGTTGTATTGTCGTCCTTGCCAAATATCACGTAGCTTTCGCCAGCAGACGTTTGTCCGTTCGGAGATGCACCGTCTGCTCCCACGATCAAGTCGGCCTTGCCATCGCCATTAAGGTCGCCCGCCCCCGACACTCTCCTGCCTGAGTAGTCACCGGCCCCTATGCCATCAATGCGAAAGCCACCGGAGCCTGGTGCCGGTCCAAAAACCACCGTACTTTCGCCCGCCATCGATTGTCCATTCGGGTCGGCACGCCAGGCACCGACGATCAAGTCGGCATACCCGTCTCCATTGATGTCTCCGGCGCCGGAAACGTCGTAGCCGAATTGGTCGCCGTCATCAATTCCGTCAACTCGAAAACCTGCCGACCCGAGACTGCCAAGATGTATTGGCGTATTGTCGGTTCTTCCATAAACCAAATAACTTCGACCGGCGGCCAGAGAGGGGGCGCCTATTATGATGTCGTCAAGGCCATCGCCGTTGACATCGCCCGCACCTGACGCCCTACTCGCTGCCGTATCCAAGACTCCATCGACCCGAAACCCGCCAAGCCCTAAGTCTGCGAGGTCGACAGGAGACGTGGACGACTTCCCAAACACGACAAAACTCGCACCGCCAGGATTGTAGAAACTGTAGTTGGCGCTTCGCGCGCCAACTACGACGTCCGCAAAGCCATCACCATTAACATCGCCAGCCCCGCTGACGGTTGCGCCGGCCTCATCACCGGGCTCCGCACCCTGGATTTGAAACCCGCCCTGCCCAAGCACGTTGACATCAACAACATCATTATCTGTTTTTCCAAACACAACGTAAGCCGCACCGGCGTTGGTTCGACCATCGGGATCAGCCACCATGGCACCGACAATGATGTCTGCCAGACCATCGCCGTTTACGTCGCCAGCACCGGACACCTTCCAGCCCAACAGCCCATCCTCCACGCCCCCCTCAATGGTGAATCCGCTATCACCCAGCGCATTGAGCTCGACCGTGGAGTTGTCAGCTTTCCCAAAGACAACATAGGCCTTCCGAATATCGGAACGTACACCAACAATCAAATCTGCCAGGCCGTCTCCATTGACGTCACCGGCACCCGAAACGGCGAAACCCGACCTGTCATCGGCGCTCACCCCGTCAATGCGGAAACCACCGGTACCAAGGTCCGATAACTGGACTCCTTCCGCCATCGTCGCGGCGCTGATGGCGAGGCCGAGACTAAGGTGAATGGCAACAAAAAGCGGGGATCGGGTGTGGGTTTGCATCAGAATGTATCCTTACGTTGTTCGACAAGACGGGGTCGCTATACCAATTCTTTTTTTCAGCGGCGAGCAACTCAAATATTGTTACACCGACAGTCGGCTTGTCAAACTGGCGCCTGGCAGAGAGGTGTCCCGGACCGGACCACCCTGGCCTGAATTGCGAGAGCAGGCATCAGCTTGTACTGTCCAATTCCGCTTCTAGCTGCGATCAATCGAACGCGACCATTCGCTGCTCGCGGTGTGACCATACGGATACCAGTGCACGAATGCTCGCTTCAAGTACATCAGGTCAAACTTGTGATCGATGCGCGAGAATACGTCAGCGATACTCGTCGAATTCGAGATCATGGCAATGGCCCGTTGCAGACGGGCAAGGTCCATCGATGCGGGGGAAATGTAGTGGGCATCGGCCGTCATCTGCGAATCACGATTCCCCGGGGTGGACAGGGTCACCCGGATGCGCGGGTAAGGCTCATTGTAGACTTCGGTGGATGCGACCGCGTTGCTATCGTTGACGAGCTTTTTGGTTGCCTCAGCTACGGTGTTGGACAGTGGATCAAGAACCGCCAGAGCGGACTTCTCGACGTCCATTAAATGGGCAGTCAGCGCGTCGATTTCTGGCGAATTGAATGGGTGGGATTGGTCAGGGCAGGGAACACAAGGTAACGAGAACTGCTCAATCATTTTCGACAAGCGTCCGGCTTCATTGATGGCCTGATCTGATTCGCTGGTTTGGGTAAACGTCAGGACGACTTCGTAGTCCATGCTGGCTCCGTCAGTGGGTGTATGCGAATAATGTCGGCGAATTGTTCGTATCGGTGTCAGGCGTAGCGGCGCCAGTGTGCTTCTTGCTCTGGGAGAAGGGAAGAACTGATTTTGGCGTGCATGATCTTGGCGTACGTCTTCATCGGGTCCTCATCGTAGAAGGGTGGATAGCTCGACAACATCTCGTAAATGAGAATTCCTAGTATCCACCAATCGACGTCCTTTCTCGCCGCCTGGTTGACCGCGCCACAGCCATTGGCAACTCGATCCGCAGCCCATTTCCCGAACCCAAGGTCATGAACGCGGGGAAAACCACCGTCGTTCGCCAAGGTCTTGTAGATCAGTACGCGGTGACACATTTGATCAAAGGCTTCGATGATGCTCGCAACGAAAAACCGCGATGATGTGTCCTGCGGTTGAGATTCGTCAGCGAACAGACGAGCCAGCTCTTCGCCCGCAGCGCTTTCGAGGAGCAGATAGGCGTGGTTCTCATCGCCGAATGCCACGAAAAAGCGGACGATCAAGGGGCTGGTTAGCGAGGCCAGCTTTGACGGATCGGTGTCGCCTGTATCCATTTTCGAGACTGCATCGTCGTGTTCCTGTCGCGTCACACGCAACGCAAAGTAGTCGGCGTTGTCGCTGTGCCGAACCAGTTGGATCGCTCCAAAGCGCCCTTCGCCCACAGTCGCGACTGCGGTCAGATTCTCGTATTCAGAAGCCATGATTCAGTCCTTTACTTTCTTCGGTCCGATCAGCGACAAAATCACCGGAAGCAACACCATGCCCCAGGCGAATGCCACGATCATGACAACGACAACCAAAGCAGCATAGTAGTGCTCGAAAAACGGATAACGACCGCTCGCAAAAATGATGGCGGCAAACAGTGTGGCCATAGAGCCCGTGCCGATAGACGCTGCAATATACCTTTTTAGCGCTGTTTCTTGCTTTTTATCCACAGCGGCGACCTCCTCTCTCCCCGAATATAGGCGATCATAGCAATATTTCGGGGTCACTAGTTGTCCTGCCCAACAAACCGCCTTTGGGCGATCCTGGCATAGGGGTGCCTGGCGACCTTTGGCTTAGCTATTGCACTTTGCAGTAATTGCCTTCCTCGCAATTGTTTAGCTCGCCAATCCACCACTCTAGTAGGATGCGGTCTGAATTTCGAAAAAGGAACATCCCATGATGTTTTCATTGGCAGCGACCGTTGCGTTGGTTCTATCTGCAAGTCAAGTTGAGAGCGATTCCGAGCGCATACAGGACGGTTTCCGGGTAACCGACATTGGCCCTTCTCTTACGGTCGTAGCCGATACCGAGTACGGCACCAACATTGGATTGTTCGAAAAAGATGGCGCAATACTACTGATCGATCCAATGCCCGGCGAGGAACGGCTCGTTGCGCTGGCCGAACTGATCAAAGACAGCGCGAGCGGCCAAGTCGATTGCATCCTCAATACGCATAACCATGAAGATCATTCTGGCGGCAACGCCTTTTTTGCCGCCAATGGTGCGGCGATAGCCGAAGTATCTCTGGAAGTGTGCAACGCAGTGTTCTCCGAATCAGTGCAATTGATCACCGTGCAATCACATACCGACGAGGACATTTTGGTGTTTGTGCCGGAAGCGAGCACGCTGTTCGTCGGCGATGTCTTCGACAACAGTTGGCACCCGACCTTCTACGCTGGCGGATTGCCGGGGTTGAATCAAGCTATTGACATCATTGTCGATCTTGCAAATGACGGCGCGCTAATCGTCCCGGGCCATGGTCGACCGGCCAAGGCCGATGTGGTCACTCAATTTCGAGACAATACGGTCGAATGGGTGACGCTTATAAAACGCTTGCATGAAGCCGGAATGACAGTCGAACAGATCATGAACGTTCCTGAAGTAGAGGTGGCATTGCAGCGCTTCAACACTGAACGTCGCGACCCGTTTATTCCGCAACGCGCATACTCCAGGTTCGTTGAAAGAACAGTCGAGATCATCTCGGGTTGAAACCCCGGATGTAGTTGAGGAAACCTCGGCCTTGGGGTGGAGTGTCTACCTAAAACGTAGTCAGTTGCAGTCGGAGAGTCTGGAAGTGCGGAGCCTGCGGAGGCTGCACATCTAGCACGGGATATCAGCCTATGGGAATTGACTTTGGGCGGTGCCTATTTGCGCTCTGGACCACAGATTTTATGTGATGCTATATTTGCGTTGGGTATTCACAATAAAATCTGATGCTGGTGACCAGATGACAAGATGCCAACGATCGATTTGCTTGCGAGCTTTGCTTTTACTCGCCATCACCGCATTGCTGCTGGTCCCCTCACAGGCCAGCGCTGACTGTGTTCGTGCATCGGTGACGTGTACCGATATGACGGGCATGCGCACATGCACTGCCGACCTGGTCTGCTCCAACACGGGAACCAATTGGCATGTCAGGCCGTTTGTCACATTTAACGTCAGTGCCTGCTCGCCCGGCACCGACCTAACACTGACTGGAACGGTAGTCACGTTCAACTTGACCGCCATGGCGCCCACCACAGGGTCTACGTTGCGAGCATGCGGCTGGGCGTGGGATGGTAGCACCAACACCGGGCTGGCGAGCATCTCGAATTCCGACGGTTTGCCGGTGGAGCTGCTTGAGTTTTCAGTGGACGCCAGCGCTCCAGATTAGGGCGTTTCTCTGCTCTGACTCGTAACGCGTCAGCGCCAGCGCATACCACTCAACCCCAAACCGACTGAGCTTCGTATCGTCCGAGGTTTCGCCTGCCTCGATCACACCCTTTTGAGATGGGGCTCAAGCGAGCCTTAGCCCGGGGGCGGTTGGAGCCCGAAGCGGCCCGCCTTAATGTCGTGCGTGAAGGTTGTGCAGGATCATGGCACCAAGCTGGCCGTAGCTGGGTTACTTTCCGATACTAAAACTCTTCAATTCGACGGGCAGCGCTCCACAGTCCTCCATCGCTTGCTCGGTGACATTCACCGTAAACGAGCCATTGCCTACTGTGTTTTGGCAAACAAAACAGTATTCATGGCCGTTGGTAAGAGCCGCTGACACTGTCGATGGCGTCGCCGGGAGCGTTGCCGGGCCTGCCGCGAGGCAGTCGGAAAAGTTTGCCGAGCAGGCCTGTTCGTGAACCGTCGCTCGAGTGTGCGAACCACCTGAATTGGAGCAACTAAAATCTACATTACAACTGTTCTGGGGCGTAACACAAACGACCACATCGGAGAACGCAGTAGGGCCTAATTCACAGCCATTTGTTACCGTAAAGTCAGCGTCCCCGCCATTGAAGCTGATATCCGAAATCGGCATAACGTCGCTACCGCCAAGGGTCGCTCCGGTGCAATCTTCGGAAAATTGCGCATGGACCGCGAAGCTGTATAGAGTAGAGAAACTCAGTGCCAGGATACGTACCAACATGATGTAATTGCCCCATCTATTTTCATCGAATGTCAAAAATAGACTCGTTGTGGGCTGCGGTCAATTAAATAGCCGATTTGCTGGTCAACGAATACCGGGGGCGATGATCATCGAAGTTAGGAGTGTCCCTGCTCGGCACACCGCCCCTTCAGAACGCTCCGAGGATTAACCACAGGCCCGCACAAAGCCGGGAGGTCAGGTTTTCAACTCATTTGGGTCGTGCATCGCGAGAAAGGCTTCGGGCGACCGTGGACCAGGTAGCGCCAGGATATAGACGACTCGGTCCTTCACGGCACCTTCTGCATGTGGCGTCTTGGCGGGCACGACAACCTTGTGTCCTGCCTTCACGGCTGTTCTTTTACCGCTTTCGGTGTCGAGAAAGTCTGTCTCTCCCTCCACGATGTAGGCGTGCACCTCGTCCGCGTGCCAATGTACGTGGAGCCCGTCGGACGGACCGGAGACGAAGGTGGTCGGCCAGGTGTCGTTTGCCTTGACGTCATCCAGAACCTCGCTCAATGACGAGAAGAACTGCGGAAAAAACGCGATCGCCATAGGATGTGTACCCCAAGTGTTTGATACTGCGACTGCTGATAGTACTTGTGCGCTCTGTTGCGAAAAAGGGCTATATACTCACTGATTTCATGCAAGAGATGCACTAATGGAGCTCGACGCGGTTCGCGTTTTTGTCGATGTTGTCAAACAGGGGAGCTTTGCGGCGGTCGCGCGACAGCGAGATATGGACCCATCGTCGATATCTCGTTCGATCTCAAATCTCGAGAACGAGCTTGGGTTTCGGCTGTTCCAGCGCACCACTCGCAAGTTGGCAACTACTGAGGCCGGTGCAGCGTACTTCGATCGTGTTGAAGGGTTGGTCGGCGAGTTCGATCTCGCTGGTGAGGCTGCTCTGGATCTGGTCAGTTCGCCGACCGGGACTTTACGCGTAACGGCTTGTACTTCCTTTGGTCAACGGGTTCTGGCACCTGTCCTTCCAGAGCTGCGGTCCCGCTATCCCGATCTGACTATCGATTTGCACTTGGTCGATCACACTATCGATATTGTGGAGGACAAGGTTGATCTCGCGGTGCGTTTCGGTGAAAAGCCTGACGGCGACTTCATCGTTAGTCGTCTTGTGCCGCGGCACTTTCGCGTGTGTGCAAGCCCAGAGTACGTCGAACAACACGGCACACCGGAAAATCCTCGTGAGCTCGCGGACCATGATTGCTTGTTGTTTTCTTTTCCTGGTTACCGGAGCGCATGGAAGTTTCGCAGTCAAGATGAAGCGGTGTTCGCCGTTTCGGTATCTGGTCATGTCTTGACATCCCATGGCGTTACGATGACCAAGTGCGCGGTCGCCGGGTTGGGTCCAGCACTTCTACCAGACTGGCTGTGCGCTGACGAGATCAGATCTGGCGAGCTTGTTGATCTTTTCCCTGGCTACGAGTGCACCGCTACTCAGTTCGATACATCGGCGTGGCTGGTGTATCCAAGCCGCTCATATCTTCCGCTCAAGTTGCGGGCGTTCATAGACTTCCTAAGGGAGAAGGTCGAAGGCGCAGCATGATCACAGCAGGCGCAGCAGTCGCCGCAGGGCGGAATTATTGGCCGGGTTGCTTGAGGGTCGCTGATTCGGGTCTTGCCGGAGCAAGCGTCAAGGACAGTTGGCGGTCGATTCGGTTAAGGAATCGCGCCTTGATATCTCGTGGCTTGCCTACGAGGCGTACCAGAGGGGCAGGCCCCGGAACATGCTAGGATGCATGGCTTCAACTCCGTATGGTATTTCGCCCAAATGCGCTCCCTAGCCCGCATTATTCATGAAGGCGACCACGCAAATGGCCAACTCCTGCAAGGACCGGGGCTCCATTGCGGCTACGGACGTGCTTTCGAGACTGCCAGCCTGGTCTATTCACCACCAGACCGCATTTGGCGTCACACCTTGAACGATCCCGCTTGAAACGTAGCTACGGCTACGTTTCGGCACGCGATCGTCCAATCTGTCTAGCCAACTACGCTCTGCCAGCCAATCATTCATGAATAATGCGGGCTAGTTTGTCTCATTGCAGCACTGGCTATTTCGTTCTCAACGACATCTCGGGCCAGTGGCGTCATTTGCAGCATCACCAGTCCGGTGATGAACGGTGATTTGCTCAGTCCGGTGGAGATCACATTTGACGGCTCTGGCGCCGCGGTGTCAGCGTCCGTTTTGTTTGAATACGAAACGGGAGGCCCACGGATGGCTGCCACAGTGCACATGGATTCTGCACTATCGAATCCGGACACCGTGAATTTGCCGGCCAGCGGTGTGGTATTTACGTGGGATGCCAGCGCTGACGTTGCTCCCAGTACCCTAGCGAATTTTCAGATTACCATTGACGATGGCGGCGCACCCAGTAATTGTTCGGTGTCGAACATCACGGTACCTGTCGAGCTGATGAACTTCGAGATTTACTGAGTCGGACCGTAAGTTTCCCGATCTTCCGATCTACAGTTCTCAGCCGAAATCGCGCCGAGGTAGTAAGGGGTAGGTGCAAGGCTTGATGACAGGCATCCGCAGCCATCCGTGGCGATACTTGGCGCTACAGCATGGTCCCCCAGCCCTGACATCCATGTCGGGTCGTTCAGCCGCGCGGCGTGACGTTTAGTCACCCCGCAATTGACGCGGCTTCACCCAGAACGCCGGCCACATGGATCGCGACCGGCCCACGCTCAGCGGACAAAACGTCTCAATCCGGCGGGGTTGAAGGTGACGCCCTTGAGGGCATCGGGTGAGATGTCGGCAGCCCGGTCATAGGCGCCGCGCAGTCCCTGAATGTGATACCGACGTGAGTGCAGATCATGAAACACATACAGACTCGGGTTCACGCCGGGCAGCTCGTAGTCATTGATCGGCAGCGCTAGCGAGACCCGCCATAGCTGGTCGTTCGCATCGTATTGGTCCGCCATCAACGCCAGCCAGCTGTCCTCGTCGAAGTAGAATACGCGACGGGAATAGGTGTGGCGCCATTCCGGCTTGACGGTCGCTTCGACCACCCATACCCGATGCCATTCGAACCGCAAGTACTTCGGATTCAGATGACCGGGCATGATCAGGTCATCGTAGTCCACGCCGGCCTGGTTGACGGCGTACACGTTGTACGGCACCAGCACGACCTGTTTCCCTTTGAGTTCCCAATTGAAGCGCGATGGCGAGCCGTTAATGATGTCGGCGTCATCGGCTGTGCGCAGTCCGTCGGCGCTGTTGGCTACCATGTCGAAGCCCAGCTGTGGCGCGCGCAGGGCGCGCCGACGACCCTGATCATAGATCCAGGCGCTGCGGGGCTCGGCATCCTGATTGATCGTCTCGATCACAAGGGCACCGCCGCCGGCCAACTTGGCTGGTGAGGTCGTCTGCGACATCAACGAAAACAGCACGTTGTCTTCGCCGTCTGTCAGCGCATAGTCGAAGCGAATAGCCGTGTCACGGGCGACCAGCTGATAATCGCCGTCCGTCTGGACATTGGCATCCGCCGCCCGCACCCGAATCTGCTCGCCGCGCCAACGGGCGACATGGTTGAAATAGGCCTCGAGGCCATTGTTCGGGAAGGCGAACGGGATGCCGATCCTGGCACCGGTGAAACCGTTCCCGTCTTCGCTCAGGCGCGCGGTGTCGAGATTGTCGGCAATCGCGGCGTAGACTTGCTCCGGTGCTGCATGGCTGCGACGGCTGGGATAGATCGGGATCGAGAAGCTTTCCGGGTAGGTTTCCAGGATGGCTTTCAATCCGGGCGTCAGTTGTTCGGCGTAGGTCGTGAGGTTTGCAGCGGTGATGGTATCGATGGGGTCGTCATCGCTGAACGGGTCAGTGCGATGGCGGCCCGGAATATGCTCAGCTGGCGGCGCCGTCAAACCGCCATCCCAGCTTGCGACTCGGCCATCTTCGGAGCCGGCGAGTGGCGCACCCCATGGCGTGTGGATCGTCGGATCAATGGGTTGCGCCAGCAATTCTGATGCGAACACCATGGCGACGATCAGCGAAAACAATAACTGCATGCCAAGGAACCTCTGATCAAATACGTCGACGCCTCTGGCTTTTGGAGTAGTTCGCAATCGAGGCTTGGTCGCGCAAGCATGCTTTACTGCCTGGTAAGCGAGCGTAACGAAGAGTGCGGGCTACTCCGTAAGCCCCGAAGGGCGAGCCCTGGAGCGCACATCTACATTGTTGCAGCCCTTGCCAAGGACTAAGGCCATTGCCTGCGGGACTGCGTCGCGTAGCTGCACGCTCCAGGTCTCGCAGAGACGCCGAGGTATTTAATCAGAGGTTCCCAAACACCTCAACACCAATGACTACATCGAAGGTAACCGACACCGTGTGCGCTCTGCTGATCACCCTTTTCGAGTTTTTCTATCACAAAGACACAGAGGCACAGGGAATGCCATAGATGGTGCGAGTAATGAACCGCCCCGAATTTTCCGAAGACACGTTTGCTTGACTCATGCCGCCTAACCGACTTGAGCATCATCGAGGACACCTCAAAGTGAGGGATTTTTCCTACAGACAAAATGGTCTCTGATTTGGCAAAGTAGGGTCATCAACTGAACAGGAGGTTCATATGACACAGCCATGGGTGAAGCCGCGTCAATTGCGGGGTGACTAAACGTCACGCCGCGCGGCTGAACGACCCGACATGGACGTCGGGGCTGGGGGTGCATCGAAGTACCAAGGTATCGCCATGGATGGCAGCTCAAAAGGAAGTGAGGACACCCCAAATTGAGGGATTTTTCCTACAGACATGGGCGCTGTGATTTGGCAAAGTAGGGCCATCAACTGAACAGGAGGTTCATATGACACAGCCAAGGGTGAAGCCGCGTCAATTGCGGGGTGACTAAACGTCACGCCGCCCGGCTGAACGACCCGACATGGACGTCGGGGCTGGGGGTGCATCGAGGTACCAAGGTATCGCCATGGATGGCAGCTCAAGGGTCTATTCAGAGCGCTGAACTGATCAACCCAATACGCATGGGGGAACCATCCTTGGCGAAACGAATGTGCTCCGAGCGTGGGCCCAGCCCGCACTTCCGTGCGCTGTATCGGTTAAGCGGCTAACGGTGAAACCAAGCCGCCGACCTTCGCGCTTCGGGTATATCCCGACCGTTGGCATGTGTTCAATATAGAAAAAACCAATAAAAACAGTGAACTATGGGTCTTTGGCCGGTCCTGGCTCAATTTTTCAGCCGAAATCGCGTTGAAAAGATGTTGGATAGGGTCGTTTTGGCTTTTCGAGTTAGGGGTGTCCTCACTCAGCCTCGTTTTGAGTTAGGGGTGTCCCCGCTCGGTGCTTTCAGGCAATGCCTGAGAGTTGTGCTGCGTGGATTATGGCTTTTCCGCTCTGCGGCGCCGCGATCTAGGTGATTTGGACTGTCGAGGCACCGTTGACGGGGCTACTAGCCGGTGGGTCGTTGGGATTTCCCCTAAAGAGCACGTTCAAGTCGATGCCTGTCCAGTATATTTTCACTTGACCACTACAGAGTTCGCTCGGAGTTCCGAGCATACATCAACGCCGTTGTTCTCGAAGTTTCCAATAAACAAAACATTCTGCGGGCCGAGAAATTCACCGTGCAATCTAGGCTCGTCTCCTAACTCGATGTTATCGGTTACGCACATTTCTCGAGTGTTTATTACTGCTAGCGCCCGCGTGTCTTCTATCGCGACGAATAGCCGCGCACCATCATCACTCAACGAAAGCCCTGTCGGGAACAAACCTACGGGAATTTGGCTTATGACTGTATTGGAAGTTGTGTCAATCACGGAAACCGTGCCCTCAGCATCTGCGTTGTTCGTGACATATACGCGTGAACCGTCGGGGCTAACGACTATCCCATAGGGGCCCATGAACCCTTCCGAGATGGTCCCGATCTCTGTCCTTGTACTTGTGTCAATTATCGAAACCGTATTGTCATCCCAGTTGGCGACATATGCCTTGTTTCCATCAGCACTCAACGCCAAAAGAAATGGATACCCACCTACCGATATTGAGTCGATAACCTTACCCGAATGCGAATTTATCACAGTCACGGAATGCTCATATAGGTTGGTTACGTATACTTCGGAACCGTCTGCATTGACGGCAACGCCGAATGGACTGTTTCCAACCGATACGCTATTGATAATAGTCTGGGTTGCGGCGTCAAGCGTTACAAGCGTACCTTCCGAACCACTGGCAATGTAAATACGGTCGCCCTGTGGGCTAATGGCGATTCCCCGAGCACCTGGCAAAGGAACAGTTGCTACCAAGGAATTGTTACTTGTGTCTACAATCGACAATTCGCCAGTGTCTCGGTTAGTAATGTAAACGCTCATTCCAGTCGGAGTGACAGCGACACCAGGCGCCAGCCCCATGTTCAGGCCGATCAAATCCATTATCTTGTACGTTCGAATATCAATGACCGCAAGGCCTATACCCATTGCAACGTAAGCCTTATCGAAAGGAGAAAGCGGTGAGGGTGGCCCGACGAAGTCGCCCATGGAGACTGGCTGGCCTTCGACTTCGACCACTGCGATAACCGATTTGCTTTCGACGTCTACTACCGAAACGTCACCTGATTGTTCATTGGCAACGTAGACGTTCGCATCATCGCCACTAAATGCCACTCCGCGCGGTGTGGATCCGACCACAATGGTGAAGCGGTCGTGGAAGCCACCGCTGTATGCGGTAACCGTGTTCGCCACAGGGTTCGAAGTGTAGATATCATTGCCATCATGGCTGACGGCGATACCGTAGGAACCATTAACATCGTTGAGTGGGCTTGCGATCACGTGGTTGGTGTTTGCATCAACGACCGAAATGAAAGGCGAACCCGAATTTGCGACATAGACAAGTGATCCATCGGGACTCACAGCAACGCCCCTTGGCGTCCCCCCCACATCGACGGTGGCAATGACGGTATTTGCATCCGTTTCGATCACGGAAACAGTATCTGATTGAGAATTCGACACGTAAACGCGTCCACCGTCGGGACTAATTGCTAGCCCAAACGGCCTTTCTCCCACGCCAATAGTCGTTACAACCGACACCGAATCGGCTGTCAGCCCAACTTCCACAACAGAAACCGTATTCGAGCCAGAATTGGCAACATATACCCGGCGACCATCCGCATTCGTCGCAATGCCCGTAGGCTCATTGCCGACGGCTACAGTTTTCACAATTGTCTCTGCTGCAAATATCACTGAGACTGTGTCATCGGCTTTGTTTGTGACGTAAACACGAGAGCCGGTAGCTTCGACCGCGACGCCGACCGGGTTTCTTCCTACAGCGAATCTGCGCAAAACCGAATTGGAAGTCGTGTCGATAACTGATATCGAGTTGGACCCGGAGCTCGGAATATAAGCGCGATCTGTCATCGCGACCGCCGCGGATGTGCAGCAAATCAACCCCACCAGCGCTGAGCATGACAGCACAGTGTCGCGAGTGAAGAGTGGCCTCTCAGATTTTTTTCTGACATCACGCCCTTGAAGCATCTGGTCCGTTTCCTCCTTGAGCCCTTGCCATGTGTCGGTTTAATTTGCGATTGACATTGTAGCGCGAACCTTCCCGCCAAGGACATAACTAACCAGCAAGTTGGGCAGCAAGTTAGGGGTGTCCCCGCTCGGCGATAATCTAAATAAAGGACGATTCAAGTCTCATGCACTGCTAGATGAACGTGCCTTCTTGACGTGCATGGGTGAAGCCGCGTCTGTACGGGGTGACTAAACGTCACGCCGTGCGGCTGAACGACACGACATGGATGTCGGGGCTGGGGGTTCAATCGTAGCTCATCCGTCTCGCCATGGATGGCCATGCCGAAGGTCTATTCAGGGTGCCGAGGTCTGCAACCCAATCCGAGCGGGCATGGCCGAAACGCCTGAGGACTCAGACTTCACCTCGATCCAGGAACGAATCAAGGCTTGGACCGAATTCAAGAAAATCGAAGATTCTTTGAAGGATAGGGCAGAGGAACCGTGGTTGCTCCCATTCCAACGCGCGAATGAAGCTGACCAGGACCCA